>DASSZL010000274.1:0-3828 GCA_035713505.1 Vulcanimicrobiaceae bacterium
ACAGCCACGGCACGCAAGTTCTGCCGCCGTCCCGGCGCTCCGCTGTGCGGGCCGCCGATTATGAAAAGATTTACATTAGGCCTTTGACGGACGCGCGCACGTGGGGCGGGCGAATCGGTTCGTCTCCCTGCTCCGGCGTCACGCTAAAGCTTTGCAGCACACGTTCCGTAGCTGCGTACGGATCGACGCCGGCCGCAACTTCGCTGCGCAGTTCGCGCTCGAGTTTGCGCTGCAAGTGACCCAGCGCGAGCTGGCGCACTTGATGCGTGAACGCTTCGCGGCGTTTTTCGGCCATCTCGCCCGATTGCTGCAGATACGCCACGTGCTTTTCGATTGCCGTCCACAGTTCGTCGATGCCTTCGCCGCTGGTCGCCTGCGTCATCACGAGCTCCGGAACCCAGCCGCTGAAATCCAGCATCTCCATCATCGAGCGAATTTCGCGTTTGAGTTGATTGGCCATCGGGTGGTCCTTTTTGTTGACCACGAACACGTCGGCGACTTCCATGATGCCCGCTTTGAGCACTTGAATCGAATCGCCGCTGCCCGGCTGCAATGCGACGATGGTCGTCTGCGCAAGCTCCGCGATCTCAATCTCCGATTGGCCGACGCCGACCGTTTCGATGATGATCACGTCCAAACCGAAGGCGTCCATCAGCAGGACTGCATCCGCGGTCGCGCCGGCAAGGCCGCCCAAATGGCCTCGGCTGGCCATCGAGCGGATGAAGACGCCGCTGTCGGTAAAGTGCTCCGTGAGCCGGATTCGGTCGCCGAGCAGAGCGCCGTGTGAGAACGGCGAGCTCGGATCGACGGACACCACGCCCACCGTCTTGCCCAGGGATCGCGCCTTGCGCACGATCGCCGAACTCAGCGTGGATTTCCCGACGCCCGGCGGTCCGGTCAGGCCGATGGTCATCGCGCGCCCCGTCTTACCATAGAGGTGCCGAATCAGTTCGGCACCGTGTCCCGCTTCCGCACGAGAAATCGCGCGGGCGAGCGCGCGAGGCTTTCGGTCTTCGAATTGACGGAGCAGGTCCATAACTAGTGGAAGTGCGCTTCATGCACGTGCTGCTCCTGGCATTGGTCCTGCGAGGTCCGATAGACTCCGCGGTCGCGCTCGTTATGCGTTCGCAGCACATCGCGGGATTGTCGGTGGGCGTCGCGCGGCGAGGGCGAACGCTCTACGAGCGGGGCTATGGCGAACGCGACGTGCTGCGGCATTTGCCCGCGCAGGCCGACACGGTCTACAGAATCGGTTCGCTTACCAAGCCCTTTACCGCGCGTGCGATCGCAACGCTTGCGCAAAAAGGAAAACTCGGCTTGGACCGTCCGGCGGCCCGCTATCTGCCGCGTTTCCCCTGGGGCGATGAAGTATCCGTGCGCGACCTGCTCGCACAGCGCAGCGGGATTCCGTCCTACACCGACGATCCCGCGCTCAACCCCTACGCTTGGTACGCTCCCTCGCAGCTCTCCGGCGCGGTCGCGCATCAGCCGCTGCAGTTCCCGCCGGGTACCCGCTTCGCATACAGCAATACCAATTACGTGCTTCTGGGCATGATCGCGCAGCGCGTCAGCGGCGAGCAGTACGAAGACTTCGTGAACCGGCACGTTGTCGCGCCGATGCATCTGCACGATACACGCTACGGCGATCAGCCTGATGAGGCGCTGGGGTACACGTGGGACGCAGGCGCGTTCGTCCGCGCGACGCCGTCTTCGCCCGCGTACGCGTTTTCGGCCGCCGCGATGACCTCGAACGTACCGGACCTCTTGCGCTTCTTCGAGGGGATTCGCGCGCCGTATTACGGCCTGCTGCAAGACGAACGCATCGGCGGCGCCGTATGGTACGCGAGCGGAAACGTCGACGGCTATAGCGCGTTCGCGTTTATCGTTCCGCAAACGGGAGATGACGCGGTGATCCTCTGCAACGCCGACAGAGTCGATCTCGCGCCGCTCGCGCTCGACGTTTTGCGCGCGCTGGAACCGCCGTCCGCTCAGATCGACATCGGGCCGCCGCAAAATGAGGACCCGGCGATCACCTCGCAGATGCGGGGGCGCGCGACCGCGCTGTTCGCGCCGCTAACGATCGCGCTGCTGGAATTCATCAGCGCCGAAAACGCGCCCGCAGGCCGGAGCGTCATCTATCGCGCCACGCTTTCCGACGGCTCGCGCATGCTTCTTCGGGCGCCGGTGAGCGCCGACGGCAAGCTTGGCGAGATCACCATCACGCCGCTATGACTTGAAACCGAAGCCCGCCGTTCGCCGTTACGATAAAGACGTGACCCGAATCGTTCAATCCTTCATCTGCGTATTGTTGACGTGCGCCTTGATATTGCCGGCGCGCGCGCAGCGCTTAGCCGTTCCCCTGACCGGACACCGCGCGCGCCCCATTGCGGCCGAGACGCTCCTTCACACGCTGTTCTCGGATTTTTTCAGCGAACCCGACAACACGACGTACGTGCAAACCGGTGACATCCCGGCGATGTGGGTGCGAGATTCATCCGCGCAAACATTACCGTACGTCCGCTTTGCAGCGGCGTATCCGATTCTTGCCGCGCGTTTCGCGGGCGTCATCGAACGCAATGCGCGCAACGTCAACGTCGATCCGTATGCGAACGCTTTTCAAGCCGGCTACGGCGTCTGGGAGCGCAAATGGGAGGCGGGTTCGCCCGGATGGTTCGTGCTGCTCGCGTGGGTGTACCGGCAGGAAACCGGCCGGCGCAATCTCTTCACGCCGGTCTTTCACACCGCGCTGCGCAAGCTCATCGACACGTGGCGCTGCGAACAATTGCATGCTCAATGCAGCCGCTACTCGTTCCCCGGCCTTGATGCAAACGCACCGTATAATGCGAAGACGGGAATGATATGGACGGCTTTCCGTTCCTCCGACGATCCTGCCCGCTATCCGTTCAACATCCCGCAGCAAGCGCTTATCGTGATCGCGTTGCAAGACGCGGCTCGCCTCGCGGTGGACGGGTACGGCGACGCCAATCTCGCGAACGAAGCGAACTCAATGGCCACGCAGGTGTACGAGGGCATCGAGCGATTCGGACGCGTGCGCACATCGAGCGGCTGGATGTACGCCTACGAGACGGACGGTTTGGGGCACGCGCTTTTGATGGACGACGCAAACGCGCCGGATCTCATCTCCCTGCCTTATTTGGGCTGGTGTTCGGCATACGACCCGACGTATCTGAACACGCGTAATTTCGTGCTCTCGAAGAGTAATCCATGGTATTTCAGCGGTCTTTACGCGCAGGGGTTGGGCAGTCCGCACACGCCGTACGGCTTTGTGTGGCCGCTGGGCATCATCATGCGCGGACTCACGGCAACCTCGCAAACCGAAACCTCGGAAAGCATCACGATGCTGGCGGAGACGGACGCCGCGGACGGCCTCATGCATGAAAGTTTTTGGCCCGACGGATATTGGCTGTTCACGCGCGCCGATTTCGGCTGGGCGAACGCGCTGTACGCGGAATTGCTGTTCCGCAGCGTTGCCGGTTTTCCGGCCACCCGATTCACCGCCGATGGCCGGCCGGTAGTCCCATTCGAGCTGTTCAGCCGGACGCCGGTACTGACGTCGCTTTCCGTTCAGTTGCAGAACACGCAAACGGTGTATGACGCGTTAGGAGATCTGCTGCAGCAGGCCGACGGGCACACGATCATTCCGAATATCGAAAACTACATGCGCAGCACGGCGAATCAGGAGGGGCCGACGTTCCACGAAATACAGGACGCGCACTAGCGGGCCGCTAGGCGCCGAAGCGGCGCTCTCGTCCGCCCAGCGCGTGCACCGCCTGTGCGAAATGCTCGGCTGTGAAATCGGGCCACATC
>DASSZL010000275.1:0-3431 GCA_035713505.1 Vulcanimicrobiaceae bacterium
TCCGGCCTAGGCCCTACTCGCTTGGCAAGCATTCCCTCCATGCTTCCGGCGTCGCGGCTACGCGCGCGTCGTTTCTTGGAGGTCATTGCAATGCATGCTCTGCCCAGAATCGCCGCATTCCCAATGGTCGCGCTCCTGCTCGCCGGCTGCGGCGGCGGTGCGAGCCCCGGCGGTTCATCCGTTATCCCCGTCACCACTACGCTGCGCGCTGCGTCGCACACGCTTTCCGTCTCACCCGCGCAGCTGCAATTCACGGGCACCGGGTCGGCCCTGAGCCAAAACTTCACCGCCTCCCAGAGCTCCGGCGGCACGGTCTACGCCTCGACGAGTAACGCCGCCGTAGCCGCCGTCAGTCCCGGCTCGGCATCCGTTTCCGGCACCGGCGGCACCAAATCCGCCACCTTCACCGTGACCCCCGTCGCGGCCGGATCCGCTTCCATCACGGTCACCGACAAGAAGGGCCTTTCCGCAACGGTTACGGTCAGCGTCACGCTGCCGCCGCCGCCGCCCGCCGCGCCGGCGCTAAAGGCGCAATACGGGATTCCGGCGTCCGATGAATCGTTCGGGATCGCGAACGCACCGGACGGCTCCGTTTTTTATACCGAATGGTACAACGGCGCTGTCGGACATATGAGCGCAACCGGATCCAACGCGAACTACGCGTTCACCGGTTCGCCCGACGGCATGGCGCTGGGCCCGGACGGAAACTTCTGGATTGCGGATCACGCCGACAACCGGATCGCGGTGATGACGACGGCGGGAGCGCCGGCCGCATCGTACGCGACCTCGTACGCGCCGATGCAAATCGCGAAAGGCCCGGACAACAATCTGTGGTTTACCTCGGAGGACGGCTCGTTCAGCACGGGTTTCAGCGAAATCGTGCAGATCACGACGTCCGGTACGATGCTCACGTTCCCGACGAGCACCGCGGCGCAAACCTCGAAGCGCTACGCGTATGACATCGTATCCGGTCCTGACGGACGGCTCTGGTTCACCGAAGGAAATTACATCGGCGCGATCACGACGGCCGGCGTCATGACGGAGTATCCCGTTCCGTCGGGCCGCACCACGAACTTCATCACTCCCGGGCCTGACGGAAACCTGTGGTTCACCGAAAACTACGGCAACTACGTCGGAAAAATCACGCCGAGCGGCGCGGTGACCGAATACGCGGATCCGACGATGTTCGCCGGGCCGTGGCAGATCGCAGCGGGCAAAGACGGCGCGCTGTGGTTCACCGAAAGCGGCGGAACCGGACAAGTGGGCCGCATCAGCACGAGCGGTGCAATTACCGAATATCCAATCGCAAATCTCACGGGCAGCCCCGCATTACTCGCCGGTGCCGACGGCAATCTCTGGATTACCTCGGCCAGCAGCGTGATGCTCGTGCTCTCCTACTAGCCCTCAAACGCGCGTAACGGCAGCGGGCGCGGTACTCACAACCACGTGAGGACCGCGCCCGCGCTCACCAGTCCCCCGCCGAACCCGATCATCAAAATCCGATCGCCGCTCTTCACCGTGCCGTTGCGAATCGCGGGAATGAGTGCGAGCGGAATGCTCACCGCCGACGTATTGCCGTACTCGACGATACTCGTGAGCGTGCGTTCGAGCGGAAAGCCGATGCGCTTGCAGAGCGCTTCAATCATGCGCATGTTGGCGCTGTGCGGAATGAACCAATCGACCTGGTCCAAACTCATCGCCGCGCGATCCAGAATGCGATCGATCGCGAGCGGAATATTTTCCAGCACCCAGCGGTACACGTCGCGGCCGACCTGCCGCAGCAATCCGCTTTCATCGCGCATACCGCCGATATCGCAGCGCGTCGCCGTGCGGTACAGCGCCGGTCCCGCGCTGCCGTCCGAGCCTGAATCCATGCCGGCGAGCGCGCAGCGCTCGTCACGCACGAGCAGCATCGCGGCCGCGCCATCTCCAAAAAGCACGCACGTCGAGCGATCGGTGTAGTCGACGGAGCGCGTGAGCGCTTCGGTCGCAATCAGCAGCACGGTGCGCGCTTGATCCGATGCGACGAGCGCCGCGCCGATGTTCGTGATCGCGCAAAAGCCCGCGCAAGCCGCGCTCACGTCGAGCGCGCCGGCGCTCGTCGGAATACCGATCCGGTCTTGCACGAGCGCCGCGATACTGGGATACACATAATCGGGCGTGGTCGAAGAGACGAGCACGTAATCGATGCTCCGCACGTCCACTTCCGGATGCGCGCGCAGCAAATCCCGCACGGCATTGACGGCGAGGTCGCTCGAATACTCGTTTTCCGCGACGCGCCGCCGCGTACGGATGCCGGTGCGCTGCACGATCCACTCGTCCGAGGTCTGGACGACATGCGCGAGATCCTCGTTCGTCACCACGCGCTGCGGCACGTACATGCCGATGGCGGCCGCGCGAACCGGCGCGCGAAGAGCCACCTCTCTCATAGCTGTGCTATCACCTTATCCGTGAACTGCTGCGTTGTGAGAAACTCTTCCCCGGGCGGCGAGAGCTCACGCGTGCGAGCGCCTTGCGCAAACGCCGATTCCACCGCTTTTTCGATGCGCGCCGCGCCGGCCTGGTCGCGCAGGCTGTGCCGAAGCAGCATTGCGGCCGAAAGAATCGCGGCCGTGGGGTTCGCAATCCCCTGGCCCGCAATGTCCGGAGCCGTTCCGCTGATCGGCTCGTACAAGCCGAACTGCCCGGACTCCGTCATGCGGGTTCCCAAACTCGCGCTCGGCAGATTGCCGATCGATCCGGTGAGCATGGCCGCTTCATCGGATAGGATGTCGCCGAACATATTCTCGGTCACCAGCACGTCGAATTGCGCGGGGCTGCGCACGAGCTGCATCGCGGCGTTGTCGACGAGCAGGTGCTCGAGGTGCACGTCGGGATAGTCCGCGGCAACACGTTCGACGACGCGGCGCCACAAGCGTGAGGTCTCCAAAATGTTCTGCTTGTCGACCGACGTGAGCCGTTTGCGGCGTTTGCGCGCGATATCGAACGCGACGCGCGCGATGCGCTCGATTTCCGGCGCGCGATAGATCATCGTGTCTACCGCTTCCTCGACGCCGTCCGCGCCGGTGCGCTGTTCCTTGGGTTTGCCGAAGTAAATGCCGCCGGTGAGTTCGCGAATCACGACCAGATCGAGACCGCGCACGAGTTGCGGAAGCAGCGACGACGCTTGCTCGAGGCCGGGAAACACGCGCACGGGCCGCACGTTGGCGTAGAGCTCGAAGTCGCGGCGCAGCAAAAAGAGCGCGTACTCCGGACGCTCGGCGAGCGGTTTACCTTCGTATTCGGGCAAACCGACGGAACCGAACAAAATACCGGCGCTGCGCTCGCACAGCGCGCGCGCGTCGTCGGGAAGCGCCGCAAGACCGGCAGCCAGGGCCGCTCCGCCCACCGGTGTTTCCACGCACTCGACATCGGGACGTACGACATGCAGA
>DASSZL010000276.1:0-14534 GCA_035713505.1 Vulcanimicrobiaceae bacterium
CCACCGCCGCTGCTGCCGCCGGCTCATAGGAGGACACATGGCACTTGCAGCCGGCGTGGACGTGGGCTCCACGCAAACCAAATGCATCGTGATGGACGAGAAGCGCAACATCGTTGCCCGCGCGCTCATCGAAACAGGCGCCAACGTGACGCGCGCCGCGGAGCGTTCGTTCGAACAAGCGCTCGCGAACGCGGGTCTCGACCGCGATCTCGTGCTGTGCGTCGCGGGCACCGGATACGGGCGCTTCAAAGTCGAGTTCGGCGATTTGCAGATTACGGAAATCAGCTGCCACGCCAAAGGCGCGTGTTCCGTCTATCCCGGAACGCGAACGGTCATCGACATGGGCGGCCAGGACGCCAAGGGTATCAAGGTTCTCGACGGCGAGGCTCTCGACTTCGTGATGAACGACAAGTGCGCAGCGGGCACGGGGCGGTTTCTCGCAACCGCCGCAGAAGTGCTGGCCATCTCGCTCGACGACATCGGCAGCCTCTCGCTGCAGGCCAAACAGCCGGTTCGCTTATCGACCGTATGCACCGTATTCGTCGAGTCGGACATCATGTCGTATCTGGCGCAGGGAAAGAAAGTGCCCGACATTCTGGGCGGCATTCACAGCGCGATTGCGGCGCGCACGGTGGCGCTCGTCCGCCGCGTCGGCATAGAGCACGAAATCACGTTTACCGGCGGCGTCTCACGCAACGTGGGCATGGTGCGTGCGCTTGAAGAGAAACTGGGCGCACGGCTCAACGTATGCGACGACTCGCATTACATGGGTGCAATCGGGGCCGCCGCGTTTGCGCTTGAACGGGCGCTTGCCGGCGCCAACGTGGCATAAGGAGGAACGCAATGGGACTCATCGCCGGAATCGACATCGGATCGCGCAGCACGAAAATCGCTCTGGTCGACCGCGACGGAACGCTGCGCAGCTCCCACGTCATGCGCACGCGTCCGCCCTTCGAAACGCTCGTCGAGGACGCTCTGGCCGCGGCGCTCGAGCCGATACATGCCATGCGCGCGAACGTCGACTACGTTATCACGACGGGGTTCGGCCGATCCACCTATCCCGATCGCGACACGCAGGTGACGGATATTACCGCCGCGGCATTCGGCGCGTCCGTAATCTTCCCGCAGACGCGCTGCGTCATCGACATCGGGTCGCAGAGTTCCCGAGCCATCAACATAAGCGCCGGCGGCCGCGTGCTGGAGTTTAAGTCGAACGACAAGTGCGCCGCGGGCGCAGGCGGCTTCGTCGAGCGCGCCGCCCGTTATTTGGAAACGCCGCTCGAAACCGTCGGATCGCTTTCCTGCGCGGGTACGGATCCGGTGACGATATCGAGCGTCTGCGCGGTGCTCGCCGAATCGGAGATCATCAATCACGTCAGCCAGGGCCGCAGCATCGAAGACATTCTGCGCGGCGTGCACAACTCGCTGGCCGAACGCGCGATGGCGCTGCTCAAGCGCGTCGGGGTCGAACCCGAGATCACTCTGGTCGGCGGTATGGCGCGGCAAGCAGGTATGGTGAGTGCATTGGAAGCCGCGTGCGGATTTTCCGTGAACGTTCCGGAGCATCCGGAGATTATCAACGCGCTCGGCGCCGCGCTGCTCGCCAAGCGCCGCTTGGAGCGAGCCGCGGCATGAAGGCCTTGATACAGGAGCTGCGGGGCGAGCATGAAGTGATTCTCAACCGGCTCGACCAATTGGAGCGTGCGCTGCAAAGCGGCGATAGCGCGCAGGTCGCGGACTTCATGGACTTCGTTCAAACCTACATCGAGGAGCGCCATCACGCGAAGGAAGAGCAAGTGCTCTTTCCCCGCATGCGGGAGGACCCGTTCCTCGCCGGCATCGCCGACGCGCTAATCGAAGAGCATGATGATGCGCGGCGCATGGCGGAGCGGATGCGTTGCGGCGATCCCGCCGAGTTGCTGAAGCTCTACGCCGAAAATCTTCGCTGGCACATCGCCAAGGAAGATGCGATGATCTTCGAAAGCGCGGAGCACTCGCTCACGCGGTAACCAGCACGCCTTTTTCCGCAGTCCTGCGCACTTGCGAGGGGACGAGCTCTACTTTGAGCCAGCCTTCTTCGTGCGTATCGAACGCTCTGTACGCATCGACGGCATCCGTGAACGGCAGTCGCTTGGTGAGGATGCGCGAGGGATGCAGCATGCCCGAGGCGACCATGCGCACGAGTTTGGGCAGATAGCGCCGGTGCGGGCAGTCGCCCATGCGAATCGTCACGTTCTTGCCGAACGCCTTGCCGAAATCGAAGTCTTTGAAGCCCTCCGGATACAGACCGACGACGGAAATGTGCCCCGCTTTCGCGACCATTTCAATCGCGCCCGCGAGCGGCATCTGCGGCGCATCGCCTTTCGCCCACTGCTTGGGCGGGTGGGCGCTTTTGTACGCATCGACGCCGATGGCTTCGATCACGCAATCGACGCCGATGCCGCCGGTGAGTTCCTTGACGACCGCGGCGGGGTCTTCTCGTGAAAAATCGATGACTTCGGCGCCTTGTTTGCGCGCGATGGCCAACCGCGAGGGTTCGGCGTCGACTGC
This sequence comes from Vulcanimicrobiaceae bacterium, assembly GCA_035713505.1. Classification (GTDB taxonomy): domain Bacteria; phylum Vulcanimicrobiota; class Vulcanimicrobiia; order Vulcanimicrobiales; family Vulcanimicrobiaceae; genus DATGJX01. Next base: position 2,551 of record DASSZL010000276.1, read on the forward strand.
AAAAATGCGCCCGGCGTCGTAAAGCTTGGCGCACGCGATCGCCATTTGGCCGACCGGTCCGCATCCCAAGACCGCAACGCCGTGTCCCGGTTTGATGCTGGCCATGTCGGCCGCGAAATACGCGGTCGGAAGAATATCTGAAAGCAGAATCGCATCGTCGTCGCCGACTTCATCGGGCAATTTCACCGCGCCGACGTTCGCGTAGGGAATGCGCGCGTACTCCGCCTGCAATCCCTGGAACGGGCCGGCCTCTTTGGGGCCGCCGTAGAAAGCGGTATTCTCGGGACCGTTCGGATTTGCGTTATCGCATTTCGAGTAATATGAAGCGCGGCAGTAACTGCAATAGCCGCATGCGATGGTGGATCCAACGACGACCCGGTCGCCTTCGCGCAGGTTACGCACGGCTTTCCCGGTTTCGCGGACGATGCCCACCGCTTCGTGCCCGAGAATTTTACCGTTCTGCACCCCCGGCATCGATCCGCGAACGAAATGCAAATCGGTTCCGCAGATAGCGCTGGAGGTTACTTCGATGATCGCATCGTGATCGTGCGCAATTTCAGGCTGGTCGACGTCGTCAATGCGAATGTCGCCCTGACCATGGAATACGACGGCTTTCATGCGGGGATTTATCCCCTTAAATCAGTGAAATCTCCCGAGGCATCGTGAAAATAATTTCCGGCTCGGGCTCTCCGAATTCCTGAATCTGGAACGCGCCGAACTCGCGAAGGCGGGCAACGATCGCTTGCGTGAGCGTTTCCGGCGAGGAGGCGCCGGCCGTAACGCCGACGCGCTGGACGCTTTGCACCCAGGCGGGATCGATCTGCGCGGGATCGTCGACCAGATACGAGCGCGTGCCCAGTTGCTCGGCCAGTTCGCGCAACCGAAGCGAGTTGGAGCTGTTCTGCGAACCGACGACGATCAGCACGTTGCATCGCTGCGCGAGGTCGCGTACCGCGTCCTGTCGATTCTGTGTCGCGTAGCAAATATCGTCGCGCGCAGGCGTTCGCACGTTCGGGAACTTGCGGCGCACCGCATCCATGATATCGCGCGTTTCGTCGACGCTCAGCGTGGTTTGCGTGATGACCGCCACGCGGTCGGGATCCGGTACGACGACGTGCTCGACCGCCTCTACGTCTTCGACCAGCGTGATCTGTCCGGGGATCTCGCCCATCGTGCCGACGACTTCATCGTGATCGGCATGCCCGATGAGCAGCACGTGAAGTCCCGCTTTGGCGAATTTCGTCGCCTCGTAGTGCACCTTGGAAACGAGCGGGCACGTGGCATCGACCACGCGCAGTTGCCGCTCGGCGGCCTGCCGGCGCACTTCGGGTGAAATGCCGTGGGCGCTGAACACGAGAATGGCCCCTTCGGGCACTTCTTCAACTTCTTCCACGAATACCGCGCCGCGCGCGCGCAAACGTTCGACCACTTGCCGGTTATGGACGATCTCTTTGCGCACGTAGATGGGGCCGCCGTGCTGATCGAGCAGTTGGTCGACCACGGCAATGGCACGGTCCACGCCGGCGCAGAAGCCGCGCGGATTCGCCAGAAGCATATCTCTAGAGGTCACGGCCCTGGGTTCGTCGCCTTACGGCTGACGCGCCTGCATGCGCCAGCGCCGAACGCCTTCCTCGCGCAAAGCGGTGTCGCCGGAATCGGCGCGCCAAGCCTTTGAGAATTCAGCCGCTTCGCTGCGCGGGCGCCGGCCCTGCGGCAGGTCGTCGATGCGAATACGCATGGGAATCGGCACGCCCTCACCGGACACGATCGCTTGCTGCGTCGGGAGACTGGGCAGCGCGGCGAGCATACCCCGCGCCGCGTCAGGTACGGTACGGGCCACGAACTCTTGATCCAATTCGTTCGTCATGCGCAGCGCGAAAATCGTACCGCACTGCGAGAGCGCTTCGGGCGAAAGTTCGGAAGGCCGCTGCGTGACGAGCGCGAGCGCCAATCCGTATTTACGGCCTTCCTTCGCAATGCGGGTGATGGTGCGCGCCGTCGCGGCGAATCCCACCGACTCATCGGCGGGAACGTAGCGGTGCGCCTCTTCGCACACGAGCAGCACGGGCGGCATCATCTCGCGTCCCGACCAGACCGCAAAATCGAAAATGATGCGCCCGCACAAGGAGACGACGACGTCCGTGACTTCCGAAGGCATTCCGGAGAGATCGAGGATCGCAAGCGGTTTGCCGCTCACCGGGATGCGCAGCAAACGCCCGACCAAATCCGGCAGCGTGTCCGGGATGTCGAACCCCTCGGAAAACATGAACGAGAAACGGCGGTCTCCGCGCAGCGACTCCAGACGGCTGCGCAGACGCAGGTACGGCATCGTCGTTTCGGGCCGATCGAGTTTGCCCATCGCCTCATTCAGGAAGCGGGTCAAATCTGAGATGCGATACGGCACCGGCGTATCCACCGTGATCGAAGCCGATTCACCCCCCGCGAAATGGCGGCGCGCGCGTGCGATTGAGTCGCGCAGAATCAGCGCCTGCGATTCCCGCTCCGTCGGTGTTCCGCCGCGCACGAGCACGCGCACGGCTTCCTCGGAATCGAGCAGCCAGAACGGCAGTTTCATGTTGTCGACGCTGATTACTTCGGCGAGCGGACCGAATGCGCTCGCGTATTCGTTATGCGGATCGAGCAGCAGAACGTGCGCGTTCGGATGCTGTTCGAGAATCTTCGAAAGTATGAGCGCGACGGTGCACGATTTGCCGGAACCGCTTGCCCCGAGCACCGCGAAATGTTTGCTCAGCAAGTCGTCTATCTGCACGTACGCGGGCTGCGCGGGATTGTCGTACAGCGCACCCAGTTGAATGTTCGAGTCGCAGGGACGCGCGAAGATCGCGTTCAGGTCGTCGTCCGTCGCGGGGAGCACGGGCGCACCCGGAACGGGGTGATGCGAGACGCCGCGCACGAAACGCGGGCCATCATCGCCGGTGACGATTTCACCGACCAAATCGATCGCGAGGATGGGGTGCCGCCCACCATTGCCGTCGGCCTGAACGGCCGAAATCGTCCCGATGACTTCGCGGTGCACGCACTTGGCTTTGACCATCGCTCCGATGCGGCTCGTCCGCTCGTCGTGGCCGTCCCCATCGAGGCGAACGGTCATCTGGGAACCGGTGATGGTAACCACGGATCCAAGCATAGGGTTTTGGAGAATTTGCGGGCCTTGGCTCAGCATACCTCCAACCTAGCGAGAGGCTGGGAACTGCCGCCGAAGATCCTCGGAAACTTCGCCCGTTCTCGTCTGAGCCGGGACGGCCCGCGCCGGGGCACGCCGAGCCTGGTTCGCCCGCGTGATCTCGGCGCCGAACAGCATGAGCTGGGCGGAATAGTAAATCCAGAGCAGCAGGATGATAATGCCGCCGGCCGCTCCATAGGGTGCCGCGGGATGGAACCTGGTGAAATACATGGAGAGCGCCGCCTCGCCAATCAGCAGAATGAACGCGGTAACGGCCGCGCCTGCATACGCGCTCTTCCAGTCCACCGGACACTGCGGAAGCTTGCGGTAGGCGACCGCGAGAAAGACGGTCATCGCGGCGAGGTTGATGATGCCGGTTGCCGCCTCGTACGCCGGGCCCGCCATGCCGCCGCCGAAAACGCTGCCGAACGCGCTTTGCATCACGCCGCCGATTACGTTCGCCAGCGCAAGCGCGGCAATCGCGACGATCGCGAGCGCGGCGATGACGATCAGCGCGTGCAAACGCAGAACGACCAGTTCGATGAAGCCGCCTTTGCTCTCCGGGCGAATCTCGAACACTTCATCGAGCGCGTTCTGCAGCGCCATGAACATGCCGATAGCGGAGAACAGAATCAGTCCGGCGCCGACGATCAGCGCGATCGTTCCGGTTCCATGATGATTGGCGCCGGCGATCAGTACGTTGAGCATCCGGCTGCCGCTGCGGCCGATGATCTGCTGCAGCTGTCCTTGGACTTGCTGCTGTGCATCGCTCTGCCCCAGAAACAGGCCGAGCAGCGCGATAACGACCAGGAGCAGCGGCGCGAGCGAAAACACGGCGTAGTACGCCAGCGCGGCGGCTAAGCGGCCGTCCTGATGGCGTTGCCATCCTCCAAATGCGTCACGCAGCACCTGCCAGGCGGTTTTCATGACGCAGTTGTACCCGGGCGCCGAGCCGCAAAATCGCGCAGAACGAGATCGTGCTGCCGATGAAGATTGTGAACGCCGCGCGATACGTTTGCTGACCGAACGGCTATCGCGGCATTTCCGGGTAATGTCGGGGAGCATGGAAAGACGCCCGCGGCGCTGGTGGCGGCTGCTCGGCCCCGGAATCATTTCGGGCGCCTCGGACAACGACCCGACAACAGTCGCAACGCTCGCGGTGATCGGGAGCACCACGGTCTACGCGCTCGGGTGGCTCGTGATTCTGATCATTCCGATGCTGGCGGCGGTGCAGGCCATCAGCGGCCGCATCGGCGCCGTCTGCGGCGAAGGCTTGGAGACCATCGTGCGCAGTCGCTACGGCCGGCACTTTGCGCTCCTCGTGCTGCTCGCGGTCTTCGTCGTGAATCAGCTCACGCTCGCGGCCGATCTGGAGGGCGGCGGAGCCGCGCTGCCATTACTCTCGGGCTGGGATTACCGCTGGTTTGTCGCGCCGCTCGCCGTGCTGACCGGCGCGACGCTCACGTTTGCCAACTATCGCGTCGTGCAGCGCTTTCTGGTGTATATCCCGCTGGTGTTTCTGGCGTATGCCGCGGCAGCGTTCATGGCGCATCCGGACTGGCACAGCGTGATCTATTACACGCTCGTGCCGCACTTCACGTTCGATCGCGCGTTTGCGGCGGGAGCCATCGCATTGCTGGGAACGACGCTCACGGCGTACGCGTACGTTTGGGAAACGATCGAGATGTCCGAGGAGCGCCCCAAGCTCACGCAGCTCGGGCTGATTCAGGCGGATGCCGCGCTGGGCACCGTGATTGCCGGCGTGGTGTTTTGGTTCATCGTCATCGCGACCGGCGCGACGCTGGGCGTGCAGCATCATCAAGTGCAAACGGCGCAGGATGCGGCGCAGGCGCTCGCGCCGCTCGCAGGGCGTTGGGCGTCCCTGCTGTTCGGCATCGGTTTGCTCTCCTCGAGTCTCATCGCACTGCCCGTGCTCACCGGAACGAGCGCATACGTCGCGGCGGAAATGTTCGGACGCCGCAAAGGCATCGACACGAAATTTCAGCAGGCGCCGTTTTTTTACGGCGTAATCATCGGGACGCTCGCAATCGCGGCGGGCATTGCGCTGCTGGGCGTGCAGCCGATCCGGCTGCTGTTCGCCGCCTCGATCGCCGGCGGTCTCGCGACGCCCGTTACACTTTTGTTCGTGCTGCTCGCCGCAGGCAACACGGACGTGATGGGCAGCTTCCGTCCCCCCGCGTGGCTTCGGACGGCCGGGTGGATTGTGTTCGCCATCGTGACCGCGGCAACGATCTTCTATCTCCAGCAAGTGCTTTGAGCAGCGGCGGCGAAGTCAGCACGCCCCATCATGAACGAGCACCCAGTGAACGAACAACCCCCAGCGGAACCCTCCGCCGAAACGCCCGCGCAAGCCGAAGCCGAAGCGCAGCCGCAAGCCGAAGCGCAGCCGCAAGAGCCCAAGCCCGAACAAGTCGCATCCGACGAACGTCGCAAGGCCGCGCAGGCGAATTGGCAGCGCTTGGTCGACGCCAAAGACAGCGGTGAGACCGTCGAAGGCGTCGTCAAGACGCCGGTCAAGGGCGGTCTGCTTGTGGATATCTCGGGCTACCGCGGATTCTTGCCCGCATCGCAGACGGGTGTAGCCAAAGGCGCCCCGCTCGAGAGTCTGGTCAAGGCAACCATTCCGCTCAAAGTGCTCGACGTCGATGAGGCGCGTAAGCGAGTCGTCGTTTCACACCGCCGTGCGATGCAGGAGCAGCGCCGCAGCGAACGCCAGGAACTCATTCATTCATTGAAAGTGGGCGACGAGCGGGAATCCACCGTCGTTCGCCTGACGGACTTCGGCGCGTTCGTCGATCTCGGCTCGGGAGTTGATGCTCTGGTGCCGGTCAGCGAACTTGCGTTCGAGCGCGTGGAGAAACCGTCCGACGTCGTCCAGGTCGGCGAGAAACTCACCGTACGTATTCTTCGTGTCGAGCAGAACGGCAAGAAGATCGCGGCCTCACGCAAAGGCGCGCTGAACGATCCGTGGCGCGACCACGCCGACGTGCTGCGCCAAGGCAAGACGATCGAAGGCAAAGTCGTCGCCAAAGACCGCCGCCTCGAGGTGGAAATCGCGCCCGGCGTCTCGGGAAGCATCAGCGACCGCGAAGTGAACCCCGAAGATTACGAGATCGGTGAAACGATCGAAGTCACCGTGCGCTCCATCGATTTTCGCAACCGGCGTTTGCGTCTGGGTAATCCCCACGCCGCAGCCGCCGCGCAGCGGTCGTCCACATCGTTCGCGCCGCTGGGAGTCGAACTGGGCTCGAAGTAGCACTCTTCTTCCGTTCTTCACATCGGCTTCCACGAAGTGAGCCACGCTCGCAATATGAGTGTGGCTTTTTCGCGTCTGTTCATCGCGGCCGCGCTGCTCCTCACCGTGCCCGCGGCGGCTCAGGAATTGAAGCAAACTCCCGGATCGCAAATCACGGTAACGCAATGCGACCCGCACCGGCACCCGGCCGGCTACGCCGGACACCCGTGGATCGATCCATACGGCATCTATCACACCGCCCACGACTTCCCGTACACGGTGGGGTACCTCGGCGTCGCTTACACCAACGATGCACCCAAGGACGCAAAGGAAGTCGACTTCGGCTTGGTATCGCGCGGCTCACTGATCGCAATCGCCAAAGACGTCGGCAACTTCACCACCGGTGCGAAGATCGATCACGAATTCAGCGTCGATCCGGAAATTTTTCCGATAGGAACCGCCTTTCCGTATTGCGCCGTGCTTCGCGTAAAGTATGCGGATGGGACCCAGTGGCGTAATCCGAGTCCCCCCTCACAATAGTTCGTCGAACCGGGTATCCGCGTGCGCGACCTGCCGACTATGCCTCCAGAAACCGTTAGGACTCGCTTAGCGCGTCGAAGACGGCGCAGGTTACGCAGCCGTAGAGCACGCGCGGCGCAAAGTCGGTGAGCCAGCCGGAAAGACCCCAATTGCGCGGATTCGTCTTGCCCATTGCCGTTGCGGTGCCTTCGCTCAAGATCATCGTGAAGGCGGCCAGGCCCAGCCCTGCGACGAACCAAGGCACGCCGCGCATGCGCGGTCGCAGAACGCCGAACAGCACGCCGGTTCCGAACCCGTCGGCATATCCAAGGAGCATACTCAGGCCTTGCGTTCGTTCGGGCGCCAACCGGCGCGCGCCGGTCCAGCGCGCGACTTCTTTGACGACGCGTTTAGGCACCTTGCTCGGCGGACGCGCGCGGATGGCCATATCCGCGTACGTCGTCGCGTTCAACACCGCCGTGCCGGCCGCGCCCGCAGCCATGCCGTAGAGGAGTTCGCGCGTTTTCATCACTCCTCGTAGCTTTCTACCGTCTTGCCCGAACGCAGACGCGCGCGATTCGGATCTTCGCCGAATTCACGTTTCGCGCGGCGCTGGCGCAGGAGATCGTAATAGCGGTCGAGCTGAACGTTCAGGTCGTCCAAACGCTTGCGTTCGTCCGGCGTGAGCGCCCGGTCGTCGCTTTGCTCGTATAGGCGGTGCTCTTCGGCAACGAGCTGTTCGATGTGCCCGTGAATCGAGTTATCGTTCATCGTGCTCTCCGTGGTGCGTGCTTCGCGGCTCAGGCAGCCCGAGACGAACCAAGTCCTCGTCGCTCAGGCGAATGCCGCCGGCCGCGACGTTCTCTTCCAAGTGCTCGATCGATGATGTGCCCGGAATCGGCAGAATGCAATCGGAGCGATGCAGCAGCCAGGCAAGCGCGATTTGCCTCACGCGTACACCATGCGCTTTAGCGACCTCCTGCGCTTGCGTGTTGTCCGCGATCTCCCCATTTCCGGCGCCCAGCGGGAACCACGGAATAAACGCAATAGATTCGCGTTCGCAACAGTCGATGATGCGTTCGTTATCACCACCGCGATACGCCATATTGTAGCGGTTCTGAACCGAAACAATCGGCACGATATCCTGCGCCTTGCGCAGTTCCTCGAAACTCACGTTCGATAATCCCACGTGACGAACTTTTCCCGCATCTCGCAGGTCGCGCAGCGCACCCACTTGTTCTTCGAAGGGCACTTTGGGATCGACGGTGTGCAATTGATAGAGATCGATACGATCCCGTTTCAAACGTTGTAAGCTCGCCTCGCAGCACTGTTTCAGACGCTCCGGCCGGCAGTCGGGCACCCATTTGCCGGGGCCGGGACGCGTGTTTCCGCCCTTTGTAGCGATGACCAGATCCGGCGGATAAGGGTGAAGCGCGCTCGCGATCTCTTCTTCGTTCACCTCCGGGCCGTACGCGTCCGCAGTGTCGATGAAGTTGACGCCCGCCTCGAGAACGCGTCGAAGCACGCGCAGCGCGTTCCGGCGATCTTCCGGCCAGCCCCAAATGCCCGGGCCGGTCAAACGCATCGCGCCGTAGCCCATGCGATGCACGTTCAGATCGCGGCCGATCGTGATTATTCCGGTCACGCCGGCAGTTCGACTTTCTCGAGCGCGCGTGTCGTTACCGCGACCGAGCACTCGCTCACCGGTTCTTCCAAAAGCGATGCATACATGCTACTTACCGCCTTTGCGCGAAAATGTACTGCATTGCGGGTGTCCGCCGGGCAGCTTTGGATCAGCGCTCCAAGACCTTTGCGTCCAAGTGCATCAGGTCGATGCCGGCGAGCGTATCGCTGGCCGGCTCCAGACGTATGACGTGCAGACCCGGCGCGGGCCAGCGCCATGCGAAGAATACCGAGTTACCGTCCGGCATCGAATGGTTTTGCCAAAGGCCCGTATGGTCGAACGTTTCGGTGCCGTCGACGAACACGTGAACGTGCCCGCTCGTGCAGAGCTTGCCGATCGTTCCGGTTAGCGCGATGCCCGCTCCGTTGAACACGATCGTCGCGGGCAATTTGGTGATCGTCTCTCCGAGGTTCGTTCCGCCGTTCCACGAGTCGAGCGCGCTCGGGTGTCCACGCGGATCCAAAGCGCCCGCTGCCAGTTCCAGCGCAATGCCCCCGTTCGATTCCCAAATCGACGTCGTCGTTTGCGGCGGTCCGTCGAACAGCCGCGAAAACGTACCGTCGGGGGCGCGTGCCGAGAGCGCGGCGCCGGCGTTGCGCACGATCCAGTCGCGCGCGAACGCGACATCTTCTTGCGAAGCCAGGACGTACATTGCCTCGACGAGCGGCTCGACAACGTCGTTTTCCCCTTGGAGATCGACAAAGACCCGGCGCGCATCGGAGAGATTCCGGTCCACCGATTCCGCCGTCGACACGGCCTGGTCGAAGAAGTACCGCTGACCGGTATAGCGCCACAGGGCAACCGCATTCCAGATCATATCGCCGTTCACCGAAGCGAAAAAACGGTCCGGCACTTGGCGGCACTGCGTGCCGTCGTCGATCACGTGTACGGTGTAGAGTCCCGCATCGCGATCGAGAAACCAGGTGCGATCGTCGCCGTAACGCATGAGCGCGTCGTTCAAGTATGCGCGCTCTCCCGTGGCGCCGTAGACGAGCAAATCCGCTTTTGTGAGATTCGCGTCGCTTTCGAGGGTTTTTACCTGCGTTTGCGCCGGCTGGGGGAGCTGATACGGCACGTTGCTGCACGCGCCGCCGCCGAATGCTTTGGACTGCTCGGCATAACGCAGCGCGGCTTTGGCCGATGCGATCGCATGCGCGTCGCCGTCAAGCACCTGCGCCTCACGCATGAACGCGACCGCGTCCCACGCCGGAGTGTCGCTCCATGCGGGGCACGGGGCGGCGGTACAAGGGGTGCCGTACTGCGGTCCATTGCGCAGCAATTGCGCCATCGTCGTTCGGATCGACGGGTCCCGCGTGGTCATCCACCGCAGGTACAGTGAATATGTCGCGGAGTCCGCACCCCAGTCGGTGTCGGCGGCGCTGCAATCGAGGCTGTTGCAGTCCCGCCACGAGCCCTTGCCCGCGTAGAACGCCTGCATAAGCGTGGACTGCGCCTGCTCGGCGGCTTCTGAAAAAGTGGCGGCCGGCGCGGCATGGACGGCTCGGGGCGCCAACAGTAAAAGGGACGCGAGTGCCAGCGCATAGGCGCCGCGGCGAGCGGGTCTTCCCATCGATATTGGTAGTAACGGAAAATCGAGCGAGAGATTATAGTCGGCGGTTCCCCGGCCAAGCGGCGGCTCGCGGCCGAGGGTATCGAGGCGTCTGCGCGCAAAAGGGGTGGACCGTGACCACGACCGAGCACCGCACCTCTCTGCCGGAGCTGCGCCACACCGCCGCGCACGTGCTGGCCTATGCCGTTCAAGACCTCTTTCCCGACGCCAAGCCGACCATCGGTCCGGCCATCGAGAACGGCTTCTATTACGATTTTGACCGGCAGCAGCCGTTCACGCCCGAAGATCTCGAGCGCATCGAGAAGCGCATGAACGAGATTCTCAAGGCAAATTATGAGATGACCGGGGAACGCGTGACGCGCGAGCAAGCCGTCGAGCGTTTCAAGGACAATCCATATAAAGTAGAACTGGCTGCGCAGATTCCCGAAGGCGAGCCGATCACGCTGTACACGATCGGCGAGTTCACGGACCTGTGCCGCGGCGGCCACGCGCACACAACCGGCGAGATCGGCGCCGTGAAATTGATGAACGTCGCAGGCGCGTACTGGCGCGGCGACGAGCACAATCCGATGCTTCAGCGCATTTACGGGACGGCGTGGTACTCGCAGGACGAACTCGCCGCCTACCTGCAGCAGATCGAAGAAGCCGCTAACCGCGACCATCGCAAACTCGGCCAAGAACTCGACCTGTTCTCGGTCGAAGAGGAAGCCGGCGGCGGCCTCATCTTCTGGCATCCCAAGGGTGCGATCGTGCGCGGCCTCGTGGAGAACTTTATTCGCGAAGGTCTGCGCGAGCGAGGCTATGAGCCGGTCGTCACGCCGCACATCGTCAACGAGAAGTTGTACGAAATCTCCGGGCACCTCGAAAATTACTCGGAGAACATGTTCGGCGTGCTCGAGGTCGAGGAGCAGCGCTTCCGCCTCAAGCCGATGAACTGCCCCGGACATATTCTCATTTACAAGAGCCATTTGCACAGCTATCGCGAGCTGCCGATTCGTTTCTCCGAATTCGGCACCGTGTACCGCTTCGAACGCAGCGGCGTGCTCCACGGGCTCACGCGCGTGCGCGGCTTCACGCAGGACGATGCGCATTTGTTCTGCACGCCCGCGCAGTTGCAAGCCGAGTTCGAGCAGACGCTCGACGAAGCGCTGCGTCTCATGAACGCGTTCGGCTTCACCGATTTCGAATACGCGCTCTCGACGCGGGAACCGCATTTGCGGGGCGAGACGGATCCGGTCGCGGAGGAGGCCATCCGCAAAGCGCTCCAGAGCCGCAATTTGCCCTTCGTTCTCGATGAGGGCGGCGGCGCGTTTTACGGCCCGAAACTCGATATCATGGTGCGCGACGCGATCGGGCGCAAATGGCAGCTCGGCACGGTGCAAGTCGACTTCGTGCTGCCAAAGCGCTTCGATCTCAAGTATCGCGGCGCCGAAGGTGATGAAACGCCGGTTATGATCCATCGCGCTCTGGCCGGATCGATGGAGCGCTTCTTCGGCATTCTCATCGAGCATTACGGCGGCAACTTCCCCGCGTGGCTCGCACCGGTGCAAGCCGTCGTCGCACCGATCTCCGAACATCAAGTAGAGTACGCGCACCAAGTTCGCGACGCACTGCGCAAACATGGTTTGCGCATCGAAGTGGACGAGTCCAACGAGAAGCTCGGTTACAAGATTCGTCACTGGAAAACGCAGAAAGTCCCGTACATCCTCGTCGCCGGCAAACAAGAGGCCGCCGACGGAACCGTCAACGTGAACGAGCGCGGCGTCGAGGC
>DASSZL010000277.1:0-4218 GCA_035713505.1 Vulcanimicrobiaceae bacterium
CTCATCATCGGCATTCTCGCGCAGAGCGAGAACCGGCGCTTCAACGAACTCAAGCGCATGATTGGCGGCATCTCGCAAAAGATGCTCACGCAAACGCTGCGCGATCTCGAACGCGACGGTCTGGTCAAGCGTACGATGTACGCGGAGATCCCGCCGCGCGTCGAGTACGCGCTCACGCCTCTGGGCCAAACGTTATGCGCTCCTATCAGCGCCCTCACGCAATGGGCGCACGATCATATCGATGAAGTGAAGCAGGCGCAAAGCCGGTTTGATTCCCGCCCGTAGTTCGCTGGATCACATTCTGCTCGGCTGCAGCGATCTGCAGCGCGGTATGGATTTCGTTCAGGAGCGCACCGGCGTGCGTCCCGCGCTTGGCGGCGCGCATCCCGGACGCGGCACGTGCAATGCCGTGCTCGCCCTGGGCGAACGCTGTTATCTCGAAATCATTGCGCCGGATCCGCGGCAGCGCGAAGTCTCTCCTTGGCTCACGTCACGCCTTCCGTCAATCATAACGATGCACGAGCCGGAAATCGTCGGATGGGCAGCACGTCCGGACGATATCGAGAGGCTGGCAGCGAAATTGCGCCGGTCCGGACTAGGCATTGACGGCGTGCATGCCCAATCGCGCTCGCATGCCAACGGAACCATGCTGAACTGGAAAATGCTCAGGCTGCTCGACGATCGTCAAGGGATATTGCCGTTCCTGCTCGAGTGGGATGCGAATTCAAGGCATCCGGCTGCCGATGCGCCCGCGGGGTGCCGGCTCGAGCGCTTCACGGCGCTCGTTCGAGATCCAGTCGAGTTTACGCGGCTTTTCGATCTGCTCGAAGTCGACGTGGACCTCGCGCAAGGCAACGCGCCGCGATTGCAAGTGTCGATAGCCGGCCCAAGCGGGCGACTCGAGCGGTAACCGATCTATGACCGAAGACACGCACGTCGAGCAGGGTCTGCGTCTGGCCATCGTGGTGGCCGGCGTGAGCATCGCCGCGGTCATGCAGTTTCTCGATTCGACGATCGTGAACGTCGCGCTGCCGATCATCGGCGGCAATTTGAGCGCGACGTTCGACGAAATCGGCTGGGTCGTCACGGCGTACTCGCTCGCAGCGATCGCGGTCATTCCGCTAACGGGGTGGCTTTCGCTGCGTTTCGGCCGCAAGCGCTATTTCTTGATCTCGATCGTGGGGTTCACGCTCGCAAGTTTACTTTGCGGTCTCTCCTCGACGTTTCCGCAGCTCATCGTCGCGCGCGTCGTGCAAGGGCTTTTCGGCGGCGGACTGGTCGCTACGTCTCAGGCGATTTTGGTGTCGTCATTTCCGCGTTCGCGCCAGGCTGTCGCGCAAGGGATTTTCGCGCTCATCGCAGTTCTCGGGCCTGGCCTGGGTCCGACGCTCGGCGGATGGCTCACCGATCAATACAGCTGGCCGCTAATCTTCTTCATCAATTTACCGCTGGGGATCTTTTGCGTCATCGCGCTCGGCACGACGCTTCAGGAATGGCCCTCGGAACGCAAACCGATCGACGTGCTCGGCATCTTTCTGCTCGTGAGCAGCTTGGCATGTCTGCAGTACTTTCTCGAGCGCGGCGAGGTCAAGCAATGGTTCGATGACACGGGCATCCGGATTGCCGCCGTTTGGGCCGTCATCGGCCTGGCGTGGTTCGTCACGCACGCGCTGCGCACCGAACATCCGGTGCTCGAACTGCGCACCTTGCGCCACCGCAACCTGGCTCTGGCCGCGCTGGCAACCTTCGCGCTCGGCGCGAACCTCTTCGGCTCGCTGCTGATTATGCCGCTCTACCTGCAGAACGCGCTCGGGTTCACCGCACTCGGGGCCGGTATGCTGCTGGCGCTGCGGGCTCTTCCGACCGCCGCGCTGGCGCCGTTCACCACGTTTTTGCTGCAGCGCGGCGTCCTCGCTCCGCGAGTCGCGGCGGCGTTTGGATTTCTTGCGCTCGCGGGCGGCACGTATGCGATCTCGCAGGGAATGACGCCGATCAGCGACGCGAACACGTTCGTTCCGGCCATGATCTTGATCGGCGTCGCCTTTGCGTTCTTGTGGACGCCGCTGGGAATTATCTCGCTTCGCGGACTGCCGCAGCGCGAACTTGGTTACGGCGCGGCTATCTTCAACCTCAGCGCCCAAATCGGCGGGGCCGTCAGCATCGCGATTGTGACCGCCATGCAAGATCGGCGCGATGCATTTTGGTGGAACAGCCTTGCCTCGGGCATCACCAATCGCAACATCGCCTTTCAACAGTTGTCCCAACGCGCGCAGATGCATGAATTGCTGGTCCGCGTGCAGGCGGGCGTGGCGCAGCAAGCGGGCGTGCTCACCTATCGCGACTTGCTGTTGATGCTGGTCGTGCCGGCGCTTGCCGCGATTCCCATTATATTAATGACGCGCGGGACGACCGTTACCTCTCCCTAATCGCATACTTGAAACGACCGTTTCAAGTATGATAAGGTGCCTGTATGTCCCGCACCCCCGACGAAAAGCGCCGGGCCGAGTTGCTCGAACGAATCGTTGATTATGTGTACGAGCACGGCGTGTCGCAGCTTTCGCTGCGGCCGCTGGGCGAAGCCGTGGGCTGCAGCCCGCGGCTGCTGCTCTACTTCTTCTCATCTAAAGAGGAGCTCGTTACCGAAGTGCTGGCCGCGGCGGGTCTGCGCCAGCGGGCCATCGTCAACCGGCTGCGCATGGAACACATGACGACGCCGGCCGGCGCGTGCCGCGAAATTTGGAAAGCGGTCAGCGATCCGAAGTCGGAGGCACTGTTTCGCTTGTTCTTTGAAGTCTATGGGTTGGCACTGCAGGATCGCGAGCGCTACGATTCATTTTTGAAACGCGTAGTCGCGGACTGGCTGCGCTTCATCGCGCGGCCGATGATTGCCGCAGGCGTGAAACCGGCGCAGGCCCAGGCCCTCGCAACGGTTATCCTCGCCGGATTTCGCGGCTTTTTACTCGACCTGTGCGCCACGCGCGAACGCCGCCGCGTCAACCGTGCCGTGGACATGTGGCTCGACATGCTCAACACCGCATCCCCTGCGCAGGAGATCGCCTCGTGAACAAACGTCAGGCCGCGCTTGCGTTCATCATGGTTACCGTTTCGTTCGACATGCTCGCCTTCGGCATTATCGCTCCCGTGTTTCCCAAACTCGTACTGGGCTTTTTGGGCGGCAATATGGCGGATGCGGCAAAATGGTTCGGGCTGTTCGCCACGGCGTTCGCAATCATGCAACTCGTGTGCTCGCCGGTTTTGGGACTGCTCTCGGATCGATTTGGGCGCCGGCCGGTCATCATTCTTTCGAATTTGGGGACCGGGCTGGACTTCATCATTATGGCGCTCTCGCCCACGATCAGGTGGCTGTTCGCCGGTCGCGTGATCTCCGGGATCACGACCGCGAGCATCACGACCGCGTATGCATACATCAGCGACGTGACCTCGCGCGAGAATCGCGCCGCGGCGATGGGCAAAGTCGGCGCGGCGTTCGGCGTCGGTTTCATCGTGGGCCCGGCTATCGGCGGCGTGCTCGGCAACATCGATCCCCGTTTGCCGTTCTGGGTGTGCGCGGGCCTGAGCTTGGCAAACACGCTTTACGGCTTTTTCGTGTTGCCGGAATCGCTTGCGGCGGAGCATCGGCACACGCGCTTTGCGTGGGAGCGCGCCAATCCGTTCGGAGCGCTCAAACTGCTGCGCTCGCATCCGGAACTCTCGAAACTCGCCGTCATTAATTTCATCGAGTACGTCGCGCATGAGGTGCTGCCGGTCGTCTTCGCGCTGTACGTCATGTATCGCTATACGTGGAACCTGGCGCAAGTCGGCTGGTCGCTCGCCGTCGTGGGTTTGAGTATTGCGGTGGTGCAAAGCGTGGTCATGCAGCCCGCAATCCGATGGCTTGGCGAGCGACGTTCGCTCGTTACCGGTTTGGCGTTCGGAACGGCGGCATTCGCATTGACGGGTTTTGCGCCAAACGGCATCGTGGTGCTCGCCGGCATCGCGCTGATGGCGCTGTGGGGCCTGGCGGGTCCTCCGGCGCAGTCGCTCATGACGCACCGCGTGTCGGTCAAAGAGCAAGGTGAACTGCAGGGCGCGCTCGGAAGTCTGCGCAGTATCGCGATGCTCATCGGTCCCGGTCTGTTTTCCGGACTCTTCGCCTATTCCATCGACCTCAAGGCACACGCGTGGCAGGTGCCCGGCGCTGCATGGTATCTCGCAGCA
>DASSZL010000278.1:0-14875 GCA_035713505.1 Vulcanimicrobiaceae bacterium
GGGCCCCACGTCGACGGAAGGTCCGCCAGCGGGAAGTCCGCATTGTTCGCATGCGTGAGGGCCGCGCTGCGCCAAGAGGGATCGTGGGTGAGCGTCCAGCCGCGCCAATTCGCTTCAACGCGCAGGAGCTGCGCGTTCCCATCGTGCGGGTACTGCCGGACGACTGCCGCGGCATCGTCATCCGCGTAGCGCGCCAGCGCGGCGGGGTCCTCGAGCGCGTCGACGCGTGTCAGCAGCGCCTTCGCTTTGGCAACTTCCGCGGGATCGGGATTGTTGCGTTCGACGTAGACTGCGGCTTCCCGCACGTACCACGGAACGGCCTCGTGATTGATGAGGGGATCGTAATGCAGGCCGAAGGCAATATCGACGGTCATCTGTTCGATCTGCGGATACGCGGCATCGGACGAGCGCTGCAGCGAGTAGGCGCGGCCCGCGTCGAAAATGGTCGCGAGATAATACTCTTGGTTGTATAACGTCCAGCCCTGGGCGTTGCCTTTTTCGTACGCCGCTTTCATCTTCGCGTAGAGTTTGCCGGGATCGGCCATGAAGGCCGCCCGCGAGGCGAGCGGGGCCAGAGTGAGCACCGCGCACAGCAGCGCGGCCAGAGTCTTACAGAACGCTCGTGTCATCCAATACGGAACGTAAATTATTGTTCAAAAGTGCGTTTTTGATCTCGCGGGCGATTCGGCGTCCGGTCGACATCGGCTCCGAGTAGTTGAGATACGAGTAGGCGGAGCCGTCGATGAAGAGATTTGTACCCGCGACGATGCGCGCCGAGATTTCCATGATGTAGAACTGCATATCCGGCGTGATGATGGTTTCGATACAGAACGCGCCGAAGAGTCCCTTGGGCCCGCAAATTTCCTTGCTCACCCGCACGACGTCCTCGCCCATGCGATACGCCTCCGCCAGCATCGACTCCCGCAGCGACACCGGCGAGTTCCCCACGACGACGTACGAGGGGCTGACGTCCATGCCTTCCTGCGCGGCGGCGGGAATGCGGCCAAGCGAGTCCACGTTGGTTTCGTAGCGCCGGTCCATGCTCATGATCTCGAGTTTGTCCTCGAGCGGCGAATAGAAGTAATGGATGTAGAGCGGCACGCCGACGATGTATTCCTGAATGATGTGCGCTTCTTTTAAATGCGCCGCGCGGTGTTCGAAATCCGCGGCGTCGCGGATGAACATATAGCCTTTACCGCCCTGCGCGCCGTAGAGCTTCACGATGACCGGGCGATCGATTTCACTGCCGTTGCGGAACTGCCGGGGCAACTTGAGATTCGCGCGCGAAAGCCACTGCCGCTGCAGTTCGCGGCTGGCTTCCCAGTCAAGCACCGCTTTGTTTCCAAAATACGGAATCGTCATTTGCTTGTGTTCTTCGAGCGAAAGATACGCAACGAATGAACCGTGCGGAACCATGATGAGCTTGCGCTTTTCCAATTCCGGCATGAGGTGCGTGAAATCTTGATAACGCTCGATTCCGATGACTTCGTCGACGAAGCGGAACGAGCGATAGAGGCGCTCCGTGTCCCGGTTCGCGATCGCAAGCGTGCGGAAACCTTCGTCGTGCGCGCCTTTGAGGATCTGCAGCGCCGAATGTGAGCCGAGCGTCGCGATGGTATATGGCCGGTTCATGCGGTGATCGCCCTTTCGATAGCGGGATTGCACAATAACTGATCGACCGCGGCGCGCACCGCGGCCGCGTCCGCAGGGGTGTGTCCGGCGCTGAACAAGCGCCACGCGACGAAGCGCCGCGCGCGGTTCACGCCCGCGATGCGCAGCGGCACGTCCTTCGCGTCCAGGTCCTCGATCCACGCTTCGCCCGCTCGCGGGCGATCGGTGTCCAGCACCTGCAGTTCGTGTTTGTTCTGATTGAACAGCGTTTCATTGCGCTCGACCCGCGCCGCAAAGTCGCGCTCGCTGCCCGCGTCCTCGAGCTGCCAAATCTCCGCACGCTCCAGGCGCGCGACCTCGACGCCCAGGCGTCGCAGCGCGGAAAGCGCGGTGTACGCCGCGTTATCCGGAATCTTGAGCTTGATCGCGATCGTGCGAAGACTCATAGCCGCTCGAGCGCCTGCGCGAATGCCGCGAACAGCATGACGCCGCCCGAGGGCGCCAAAATATTGTCCGTCTGCCGGCGGTCGGGGTGATTGTAGTTCCACGCGTCGCGCTCGGGATGCGGCATGATCGCCAGGACGTTCCCCTCGCGATTGGTCAGGCCCGCGCAGCCAAGCGCAGATCCGTTTGGAACCGCACGTTCATCCACGCTCCCGTCGGCATGCGCGTATACGAACGCCAGATGCCCGCCGTCCGTAATTTCTCGCAAATGCTCGTCCGTAGCAGCCAAACGCCCTTCGCCGTGCGCGGCCCATGCCGGAATCAGCGCATGGGGCGAAAGCGCGGCCGTGATCGCGCAGCGCTCCGGCGGAATCGTGAGTTTCAGGTAGACGTGCTTGCATACGAAATGCGCGGCGGCGTTGCGCGTGAATGCGGCCGTCGGCTTGCGAACCGCGCCCGTTCCCGGAACCAAGCCCGCCTCGAGCACGATCTGCGCGCCGTTGCAGACGCCCAGCACGAGTTTGCCGCTCTGCGCGCCCTCGATGACGTAATCCATCATCGGGTCGTGCGCGGGAATCGCGCCCGCGCGAACGCGGTCTTCGTAGGCGAAGCCGCCGGGCAGGACGTACGCGTCGTAATTCGGCAAGCTCGCGGCTTGACTCCAATGCACGACGTGAGTATCGAGCCCGACGTCGCGGCAAATGCGCCATGTCTCGATTTCACTATTCGTGCCTGGAAAAACGAGCACCGCAACCTTCGCCCTCATGGATAAACCTCGGTCAGCGGTTTGCTCCAGCGATCGTATAACGTGCGCAAATCCAGCGCGGCTCCGGCTACGCGCATCACACAATTCGATGTCACCTCGCCGATGCGCATGAGCACGACGTGCTCGGCGGCAATCGACGCAAGCGCCTGCGCGTCTTCTCCCGACGCTTCGATCACAAAGCCGCCGCACTCGCCGAAATACGCTTCGATCTCGCCGACGCCGTCGCCCGCCCACGCGCGCGCGGGCAACACGTTCAGCCCGAGGGGCTTGTGCCCCGGTTGTAACGTAGGAAACGCCATCTGCGCGAGCGTAGCGAGCACACCCCCGTTTCCGACGCTGCGCGCCGAGCGGATGAATCCCGCATCCGCCGCCGCGCGAAAAAATGCTATCTCCGCGATTGCGCGCTCGTAATCGATCGGCGGAACGGGGCCGCCGGTTTGCTCGAGCAGTTCCGCGAACGCCGCGCCGCCCACGGCGTTCTGCGGCCGCCCGAGTAAGAACAACGCGGAGCCGGCATGTTTTAGCGTAGCCGTAACCACGTTCGAGACGTCGTCGATGCCGCCGACGCACGCGATGATGGGAGAAGCCGAAATGGCGTTCCCGGTTTTCGATTCGTTGTAGAGACTCACGTTGCCCGAAACGTAGGGCGTACCCAGCTCGCGCGCCGCGGCGCCGATGCCGTCGATGGCGTGCACCAACTCCGAATAGTGCTCGATGTTCTGGGGGTTGCCGAAGTTCAGGCAGTCAGTCAAGCCCAGCGGACGCGCTCCCACGGAAACGACTTTGCGCACGGCTTCCAGTACCGCGTACGCAGCGGCTAGATATGGGTCCGCTTTGCTCATGCGCGGATTCCCCGCGACGGCAAGCGCGACGCCCAGCGGCGAGCCCATGATCGGAGCGATCACGCCCGCGCTCGCGTAGCCGCGCGGAATCACCGTCGTGCCGCGCACGGCGCCGTCGTAGCGCACGTACATCGGCTCGCGCGAACACACGTCGCGATGCTCGAGCACGCGCACAAGCAACTGCGCGGCATCGTGCTCACCAACGACGTACCGGCGCGCCGGATCGGTCACTTTGCGCTCGCTCATCGGACGAACCGGAAGTTCGTCACGAATCGAGCCGGTCAAAAAATCTATCGGCACGTCCATTACGATCTCGTCGCCATGGCGCAGCACGTAGCGCTTCTCGCCCTGCACCGCGCCAATGACCGTTGCGCAAGCCCCGCGCGCGATCTGAGGCAGCGAAAATTCTTCGTTGTAAATGCGCAGCACGTCCGGCGTAACCTCGCCCGGCAGAACCCAACATAAGCGCTCCTGCGTTTCGCCGACCGCGATGACTTCCGGCGGCATGTTCTTCATCGCCGTATTCACGTCGTCGAGATCGACGATCGCGCCGTAACCGCCGCTGCTGCAGATCTCCGCGCTGCACCCCATGATGCCGCCTGCGCCCAGGTCCTTGAACCCCACCGTGATCTTGCGTTCGCGCAGATACTCGAACACCCGGTACGTCGCCCGCATAATGACGTTCTTGAGAAACGGATCCGGCACTTGGACCGCACCCTTGTTCGCGTCTTCGTCAGCCTCGTCGAGCGTCACGGACGAGAACGCGGCGCCCCCGAAGCCGCTGGTATCGGTCGCTTTGCCGACGAGCACGATGTCCCAGCCTTCCGACCCGGGCGGAGCGGCGGAATGAATGATGTCTTGTTCTCTAATCAGACCGAGCGCGACCACGTTGACCAGGCAATTGTCGTCGAACCGCTCGTCGAAGTACGCATCGCCGGCGATGTTGGGGATGCCGATCGCGTTCCCGTACGCCGCGATCCCGTCGACGACGCCTTGCGCCACGTAGCGCTGGTGAGATTCCGGATCTTCCACGCGTCCGAAACGCAGGGGATCCGCGATCGCGATCACCTCCGCGCCCATGCAGAGCACGTCGCGAACGATCCCGCCCACGCCGGTAGCCGCGCCTTCGAACGGCACGACCTGCGATGGATGATTGTGCGACTCGTGCGCGATGACCACACCCCAGCGCGATCCGTGCACCTCGCCCAAATGCAGAATGCCGGCGTCTTCCGCGGGCCCCTGCATGACGGTCGGCCCTTCCGTCGGCAGTTTGCGCAGAAGATGGCGGCTGCTCTTGTACGAGCAATGCTCGCTCCACTGCGCGTCGAACGCATGCGCCTCCACGATGCTCGGATCGCGCCCGAGCCGCTCGGCGATGCGGCGCAGTTCGTCCACGCGCAGCGCAAGGCCGGTCCTCGCCGCTTGCGCGCGCAGTTCGTCGTCGCTGAGTCCGTTGACGGGAAAACTACGCAAGATTTCCGGAAACGGGAATCTGCTGGGTATTCATCTGGGCATCCGCTTGCAGGACCGCCGAGCGCGCGTTGGTTTGAACCAGCAGCGTACGTCCGAAAAGCACGGTGTCCTCCAGCGCCAGCACTTTGGCGCAATGCAGCGCAACCGCATTCGGATCGCCGCTGCCGTCCACCACCGGATTGCTCGTTGCATTATCGATCATCGAATGCAGCGCGCCGTCCAGCCCGGAAAACGTCACATACATGAGCCGCGCGAACGTCGCGTCGTGCTGTTGCAGCAGTTGCAGCACGAATCCGGGAGTCTTCGATGCGCTCGCGACGTGGCGCACGACCGGCAAACCGAGCTGCGCAAGCGCCTGCGCCACGCCGCTCAGTTGCGGTACGAAGTCGCCCGACTCCGCGAACAGCGCAATCATTCCCGGGCGCATGACGGGAAACGCTCCGACCATCTCGGAGACTTGCTCGTACGCATTCTTAACGCGCGCGAGCGCCTCGTCGTCGACGGTTTCCAGATTGCGATAGATCTGTTTGTCGAGCATGCGATCTTCACGGCCTTGCGGCCAAATGCGCCAAGAATCGTTGTCGATGACGTCCGCGATCACGAGCTGTCCCTTGTTCTCACCGCCCGCCAGACGTCCGAACTCGATCTTGAGGTCGACGAGCAGCACGTCGCGCTTGCGCCAAGCGTGCGCGAGGATTTCGAAGGTCAGCCGCGCGATCTCCGTCATCGCGGAGATTTCCGACGCGTTTGCGATGTTCTGACCGGCGATCGCGTCCGGCGTGATGAGCGGATCGTGGCGTGCGTCGTCTTTGAGGAAGAACTCCACCATACGCGGGACGAGCAAAGAGCCGCGCTGCAGGCCGGGATTGCGGCGCACCAGGGAGCCGGCGGCAACGCCGCGCACGACCACTTCCAGCGGGATCATGTTGCAGCGGCGCACGAGCATCTCGTTGTCGTCGTCGTCTTCGCCGCCGTTCAGGTAATGCGTCGGCAGTCCGCACAGGTTGAGCAGACGAAACACGCGCGCGGTCGTCTGCGCCGCCAAACGGCCTTTTCCGGCGATCTCGTTGCGGCGCGCCCCGTCGCCCGCGGAGATGGAATCCGTCTGTTTGACGACGAGCATATCCGGTTGACCGGCCGCTTCGAACAAAACTTTCGTCTTGCCCCGCGCAATCTCTATGCCTTTGTTCACGCCACCACTTCTTTCTGTTGCGGGAAGGGTTCGAGAGCGTCGATGCGTGCGGCGAGTGCGCGCGCGCGTTGCGGGGCGGTTCCGACGTGCTTACCCGGATCGAGCATGCGCCGGATCTCCGCGGGATCGATGCGGCTCGTGAGTTCGTGTTCCTCGGTCAGCAGATGACCGAGCGGATTACCTTTGCCTTGCGCGATCGCGGTCCAGGATTCCATCGCGGCCGAACGCAGCACCTCGTGCAGCTCCTGCCGGTCCCCGCCCGCGCGCACCGCTTCCATCAGCACGGATTCCGTGCCGGCGAAAGGACCGTACGTGCGTAAATTTTCCGCTATTCGCTGCGAGTCGACGCGCAAGCCCGTGACGACCCGTTTGGCGAGCTGCACGATCTCATCGGTGCAGAGCAGCGCTTCGGGCAAAATGGTGCGGCGGTTGGCGCTATCGTCCAACGTGCGCTCGAGATAATTCGTTGCGGCATTCTGCCACGCGACGTCCGCATACGAGGGCAGCAGGCGCGCAAGCGAATCGATGCGCTCGCACATGATGGGGTTGCGTTTGAACGGCATCGCGGAACTGCCGACTTGCGATTTGCCGAACGGCTCGAACACTTCACCGAATTCCGGCGAACTGAGAATGCGAACATCGGCCGCGAATTTCGAGAGTGAGGCGCCGACGCCCGCAAGGCCGGAGAGCAGCATGTAGTCGAGCTTGCGCGGATAGGTTTGCGTGGCGATGTCGCGCGCTTCCAAGCCGAAGTGTTCCAGCACGGCCGCTTCCATGCCGGCCGACGCGCCGCCGCCGTTGAGCAGCTGCTCGTACGAAGCGGACGTGCCCACGGCGCCGCGCAGCCCTTTGGCCGTCAGATTCGAGAAGACGAAGCGCAGGTTGCTTTCATCAATGAGCAGATCTTGCGCGTACACCGCAAAGCGGTAGCCGAGCGTCGTCGGCTCGGCGGGCTGCAGGTGCGTAAAGGCCATGCAGACCAGCTCCGCGTGTTCGCGGATTTTTTCGGCAAGCGCGCGCAGCACCTCGCCGATCGCCGCACCGACCAGCGAGAGCGCCAGACGCAGGCGATAGGTTTCCACCGTATCCTCGACGTCCATCGAAGTGGAGCCCAGATGCAGCTTCCCGCCGCCGACGGCGGCTTGCGAAGCGAAGACGCGGATCTCGGCCATGAGGTCGTGGTGGATCTCGCGTTCGATTTCGAGCGCCGCCTCGATGTCCACCTCGTGCGCGTGCGCACGGATGTCGTCGAGTTCGGCTTGCGAGATCAGCCCGCGCTTCGACTGCGCTTCGGCAAGCGCAACCCACACTTGGCGCCACAGTTTACGCCGCTGCTCTTCCGAAAAGAGAGCGCGCAATTCCGGCCGGCCGTATCTCCACGAAAAGGGAGATGCGTAGGTGTCGTACTTCATGCGGTACGGCCCCTTTCGCGCTCAGGTCCGACCGCCCTCGTCGCCTTTTGTCGGGTACGAATACCCGCGATGCAGTTCGCCATGCTTCGGGACCGCCTGGTCGCCGCGGACCCCGGCCTCACCCGGCTGTATATAGCCGCTCGGGCCACGGGCGCCGTCGGCGCGGCGCTCGGCATCCTGCTGGCCGTATCCGGCCGGCTCGAGCTGCCGTTGACCGTCCCCCTGGTGGGAGCCGCGCTCGGCATGACGTGGGCGATCGCCGTCAACGACCCCGCCCCGCGGGATCAGCGCCTGACCACCTTGCTTCTTTGGCTGCCGGCGGCCGCAATGCTGACGCTTGGCACCTTCACCGCGCACGATCGCGTCGTCTCCGATGCGCTCTTTGTTTTGATCCTCTTCGCCTCGGTGTACGTGCGCCGCTACGGACCGCGGGGCTTCGCGATCGGCATGGTCAGCGTCTTGGCGTTCTTCTTCGCGCTGTTCTTGCGCGCAACGTTCGCGCAATTGCCCTGGCTGCTCTTCGCGCTCGCGGTGACGACGGCGTGCACCTACGTCATACGCTTTTTCATCTTTCCGGACCGGCCTGAATATGCGTTCCGCAGCGGCGTGTCGGCGTTTCGCGCGCGGCAGCGTTTGATTGGCGCGACCCTCGCACAGTCCGCGGAATGCGGAACGTGGACACGCCGGCTGCAGCGGCGCATGAACCACCACATCTTTCGTCTGAACGAGACCGCGATCGCGCTCGACGACGTGCTTCGCGAAACGGGCACCGGCGAACAGCGCGCCGCGGTCGTCGATGCGGAACTCGCGACGGAAGAAGCCGTCGAACGCGCCGTGCGCGATCCGCGAGCGCGCGTCGAGATGCCGCTGCTCGTCATGGAGGCGCCCGCAAAACAGCCCAGCGAATGGACGCCGCGCGGTGTATTCCGCATCGGAACGCAAATCGAAATGGGGCGCTTTTCTGCGACCACGCGTCAAGCGATTCAGCTCACCCTGGCGGCGGTGCCGGCGATCGTTGCCGGCGATTTACTTTCCGCGCAGCGCTGGTATTGGGCAGTACTCACCACGTTCGTGGTATTCAGCGGCACGACGTCCGCGGGCGAAACGCTGCGCAAGGCGTGGTCGCGCGTCGCGGGCACGGCGTTCGGCGTTCTCGCGGGCGTCCTGATAGCGCTGATCGTTCGCGGCGATCGTGCGGCGGCACTGGCGCTGCTCTTCGTCTTTTTATTCGTCGCCGTCTATGGACTGCGCCTTTCGTACGCGCTCATGACGTTCGGCATCACCGCGGTCTTGTCGCTGCTTTACGTGCTGCTCGGATTTTTCACCGATCAGATTCTCGTGCTGCGGCTTATCGAAACGGCCGTCGGCGCCGCGTTCGGCGGCGCTGCGGCAACGCTCGTGCTGCCCATTCGAACCGAGCGCGTGGTCAGCAGCGTCATCGCGGAAGCGCTGAGCCGGCTCGGCTTCGCCGTCGAACAGGCTTCGCTGCGGCTGACCGGCGATGCCGGCGCAGACCCAATTCAAGCGGCTCGCGCGTACGACGAAGCTTTTCAAACCGTGCGCGCGCAGTTGCTGCCGCTGATCTACTCGCTGCGCATGCGTCCCGATGAAACGCTGCGCACGCGCCTGCTGCTGCTGGCGGCGTGCGGCTATTCGGTGCGCGCGCTCGCGAGTATCGCAAACGATGCGCCGCCGGACTGTCCGGTCGAGGCCATCCGCAGCCTGCAACGGCACGTGCAGGCGCAAATCGGCATAGCGCTGGCGCGGTTAGCGGACGGCGCGACGCCGGCTTCGCCGTTCGAAGAAACGGGTCAACAGACGGACAGCGTCGCGCTCACGCATCTGGCGCGCATCGATCGCTCGGTACACCGATTGGCGATGGACATTACCGGCGCGCGGTGAGCGCGGATACTTCCGCGGTGAGCAGCTCGACGGCGAGCTCCGGATCGTCGATCTTGCCGGTTACGATGGCATCGAAGGCCGCAACGGCACGCTCGTAAGCCCGGCGCGCGCGCGGCTCCCCGATGCGCGATGCAACCGGGCGCAGCGCACGCTCGCGCCACCGAACGCGGGCGGGAATCCGGCCGCCCTGGCGCGCCAGTTCCCACAGCATTTGACATTCCGTCGCCAGCGCGTAGATGAGCGGAACCGCCGCGTTGCGATCGCTCGAAAACAACTCGCGTGCGATGCCGAGCGCATCGCTTACGCGACCCTCGACCAGAGCGCCCGCATATTGATACGCCTTGGGATCTTCGACGCTTAGGCTCTCCTGCTCGAGGTCTTTGTAGGTGATCTTCTTTCCGGCGATGGCGAGCTTCTGCAAGTCATTGCGCACGGAGGCGAGATCGGCTTCGCTGCGGGCGAGCGTATCGACGACGCGAGCGTCGGCGCTCGCTCCGAGATCCGCCAACGTTTCCTGAATGAAGCGAGCCCGCACGTCTTCGTTCGTGGAGGTGTCGACGCGCAGCGCGCCGCGTCCGGCCATGGCGCCGAACGGCTGCGGCCGCTGCGATCGAGGAGAAAGCAAGTCGCAGATGATCAGCGTGTTGCCTTCCGGAACGTTTTCGGCAACGTCCCACAGCTCGCGCCGCATCGCCGCTTTGAGCGTCTGCGCATCCGTGACGGCCACGACGCGCGAGCTCGCGAGAAACGGCATGGCCTGCACCGCTTCGCGTATTCGCGAGGTTCCATCGATCTGCGCGGGCGCGAAGCGCTCCAGGTTCATATCGCGCATATCCGGCGGCAGAACGCGATCGACGGCGATCTCCAGCGCGCGCTCGGCGAGGACGCGTTCGGTGCCTTCGATGATCACGAGTTTGCCGATGGCCGGCGTGTTATCGACGAAGTCGTAGAACTTCACGGCGGTCGGTATTCCAGAAGTGCCGGTCAACTCCCGGCTGAATACCCCGCTTCGAGAAAGGAGGACCCGCCCTCTTCTCCTTTTATTTGACCTGCTTAAAAAAGGAACGCACTTGCTTCAAAGGACGTATCTGCGCGGAGCTGCGTGAACGCTACCGCATTCTTTACTCGACGACCGAAATAGAAGCGCACGTGAGCGGGCGCTTCGTCACAGCGCAAACACCCGGATGGACTATCCCGCCGTCGGCGACAACGTGCCGTTCGAACACCTGGACGACGGCTCGGCAATCGTGCATGAACTCTTGCCGCGTCACAGCGCCATCATCCGCAAATCTGCCGGAAGCGCGTTTCACGAACAGCTGACCGCGGTGAACGGAATATCGCGCTTGCCGTAAGCGCAGGCGTGCAACCCGCGCTGGTCCTGAACACATTCAACGCAACCGCTGCACTGTGGAAATTCTTCAGTTCGGGCTAAATCGACCACTCCCAGGTATTCCAAAACGGCGTTACCGCGTGCGCGGGCCGGTAATTGCGAAAATCCGTGTTCACGACGTCGAGCTGCCGCTGATACCAGAGAACGATGAACGGCAGCTCGGAGGCCAGGATTTCCTGCACGCGCCCGTACATCGCCTTGCGCGTCGCGCGATCGTAGGAACTCATCGCGCGGTCTTCGGCGGCATCGAGTTCGCGATTACAAAAATGATAGATGTTCCAGCCCGCCGGCGGCGACATGCCGCAGCGCACGAGAATCGAATCGTCGGGGTCGGATCCGTTCGCCCAGTTTTCGAAGGCGACGTCGAACTTGCCGGATTGCTCGATGCCTCCCGCCCCCAGCGTCGCATAGAGCTGCGAGGATGAGAAGTTCTTTATCGAGACGTCGACGCCGACGTGCCGCCACGCGTCCTGCATGAAAACTTCCGTTCCCGTTGCAGTCGCCGATCCGGTGAAACTGACGAGTTCCAGGCGCAGCGGCCGGCCGTTCTTCACGCGAATTCCGTCCGCGCCCATGCGCCAGCCCGCGGCGTCGAGCAACTCCGCGGCGCGCTTGGGATCGTACGGATAGCGCGCGATCTTCGGATTGTACGCCCAGAAGAACGGCGGCTGATTGCTATCGCCGGGCATTCCAACACCATGCGTGACTTTCTTGATGAGCGCGGCGCGATCGATGGCATGCGCGAGCGCCCGGCGCACGCGAACGTCGGCCAGCGCCGGATTAGCGGCGTTCAGACCGAGATCGGCAAATCGCGTAAGCGGCGTTATCACAAGGCGCGTCCCCGGAATATCCCGCAGGCTCGGCGCCTGGTTTTCGGCGGCACGGTAATAGAAGTCGATCTCGTGCGTCCTGACCAGCGTGAGCAGGGTATTGTCGCTCTCGACGATGCGATACTCGATGCGGCGCAGCCTGGGCCGTCCACGCCAGTACGAGTCGTTCGCGACGAACGTTATGGACGATCCTTTTTCGTACTTGGCGATCTTGAACGGCCCGGTGCCGACCGGCAACGAGTTGTACGCGACGTGGTTGATGTCGGGATACCGCGCGAGCAAATGACGGGGAAGGATGCAGTTCGTGTGGTTGGCCATCGTGAAGAACGTGGCGACGAACGGCGCGAAGCGCTTCTTCAGATGAACGTCGATCGTGTAATCGTCGCGCTTGTCGATCCGCGATATCACATCGTATCCGAAGCGGCTGACGACCAGGTTGCGCGGATTGAGCATCTGCTGCCACGTGTAAATGACGTCGTCCGCCGTAAACGGCGCTCCGTCTTGCCATTTCACGCCATGCCGCAGGTGATACGTGATTCGCAAACCGTCCGCGGAGATATCGCCGTTTTCTTGCGTGGGCACGCGAACCGCCAGCTCGGGAACGAACTCGTTGCGGTCGCTCCAATCGAAGAGGTACGCCGCCCAAAACATGGAGAGATCGGTGACGACCGTCTGCGTTCCGAGCAGCGGGTTGAGATTGTCGGGGGTCTGCCGGCTGGCCATGCGCAAGACGCCGTGCACCGTCCACGGGTTGGCGCCATGCCGCACCGGCTGCGCGGTCCGCGCGCACGCGGCGAGCAGCAGCACTACTGCGGCGCTAGTGGTGATCTTTGCGGATAGCCGGCTTGCGTCTACGCATCTCATCGATCAATTCCACGATGCCGTTCGCGGCAGCATCCAGCAGCACGCGCCCCTTCTGCGCAGTAGCTTTCGTGGGATCGCCCATCACGCCCGTTTCGCTGAGCGAGCTCCACGGCTCCATCATCGCCAGCGGCCCGTCGCCGCCGATGAGGTCCGTCCAGTAATTCTTCGTCGGGCGGTGCGAGAGCTCGTGCACCGCCTTGGCCATGTCGACGAGCTCGGGTTTTAGCGCAAGATAGAGCGAGGTCTCGAACTCGCACGCATGATTCATGCCGCCGATCTTTTCGGACTCGCGCAGCGACTCCGCGGCTTCGCGTACGCCGGGAGCGGCCCAATAATTGACCGCGGCCGCGAGCGCGCCCGTCTCGACGACCGTCAGCCGCGCGATGATGTCGATGAACGGCGTATTGCTGCCGTGGCCGTTCACGATGAGTATGCGTTTGAACCCGTGATGGGCCAGGCTCTTGCAGACGTCCACCCCGTACCGGATCAGCGTTTCCGCACCGATCGTGATGGGACCGGGAAAATCCAGGTGATGCGGGCTGTAGCCGTGATTTATCGCGGGAACCAATACCGCCCGATCCTGCGCGCGCTCCACGGCGAGCTCGCACACCGCGGTGCACAATAGCAAGTC
The DNA here is from genome assembly GCA_035713505.1 of Vulcanimicrobiaceae bacterium. GTDB lineage: Bacteria > Vulcanimicrobiota > Vulcanimicrobiia > Vulcanimicrobiales > Vulcanimicrobiaceae > DATGJX01. Next base: position 13,358 of record DASSZL010000278.1, read on the forward strand.
CGTATCGACCGGCAGATGATGGCCATGATCTTCGATCGTCGCGATCGGTACGACCGCCAGACGTTCCGCGGCCGCGGCATCACGAATCTCCGGCCACGTCATCTCTCCGTAACGATATTTCATCGCATGGCCGCCAGGTTCGGACGCATTTCCAGATCCGCGAGTGACTCCGAATACGGCGGCTGCAGCAGGCCGTATTCGGTAATAAACGCGGTGATCAAATGGCCGGGCGTCACGTCGAACGCCGGATTGTACGCATGCGCGCCCTCCGGCGCGACCCGCCCGCCGCCAAAGGCGGCGACTTCATCCGCGGGACGTTCTTCTATCGGGATTTGACCGCCGCTCTGCAGCGAGAGATCGAACGTCGAACGCGGAGCGGCGACGTAAAACGGAATGCGGTGATGTGCGGCGGCTATGGCTAGGCCGTACGTGCCGATCTTGTTCGCCGTGTCGCCGTTACGGGCGATGCGATCGGCGCCGACGATCACCAGGTCGATCGCTTTGCGCTGCATGGCGATTGCCGCCGCCGAATCCACCAAAAGCGTCGCATCGACGTGGGCGCGCATCAATTCGAAGTAGGTCAAACGCGCGCCTTGCAGCAGCGGGCGGGTCTCGTCGACGAAGACGTGCGGACGCTTTCCCCCGCGCTGCGCGGCGATGATGACGCCGAGCGCCGTTCCGCCGCCGGCCGTCGCGAGGGGTCCGGTGTTGCAGTGCGTGAGAATCTTGGCGCCCTGCGGGACGAGCTGCGCGCCGGCTTGCGCTATGCGCTCGTCCATCGCGCGCTGCTCGGCATGAATCGCCTGCGCCTCGGCCAGCATGTCCTGCGCCGCCAGAACGCGATCGACCGCCCACATCAAATTCACCGCGGTGGGACGCGCGTTGCGGATGCGGGCGGCAGCCTGCGAAAAGTCCGTATCGTCGGTGATGCTATCGCGCAGCAGCGCGACGCCGTATGCGCCGAACACGCCGATGCACGGCGCGCCCCGAACGGCGAGCGTACGGATTGCCTGCTCGAGTTCTTCGGCGGTGCACGCCCGGCACACGCGCGTTTCGTGCGGCAGGAAGCGCTGATCGACGTACTCGACGGCGTCGCCGCTCCAGCGCACCGCTTCCAAGACTTCATTCATGCGCCCGGCATGTTCGGCGCACCGACGAAAAAAGCCGCGCGAGACATCGCGCGGCTTTCGAGGTGGGCAGAGAAACCTTGTGGAGGCTAGACCGCCGCCGGTTGATGTGCAGTAAAGCAGGCCCGGCAATAGACCGGCCTATCTCCCCGCGGCCGGAACGGTACCGTGGTCGTCGCGCCGCATTCGGCGCAAACGGCCTCGTAGCTGGGACGCGCCGAGCCTTGGCTGGACGAACCGCCGCCCTGACCCTTGCGAGCCTGGCGGCATTCGCGGCACCGCTGGGGCTCGTTCTGAAAGCCCTTTTCGGCGTAAAACTGCTGGTCGCGAACGGTAAAGGTGAACGGCCGGTTGCACTCTTTACACAAAATGCTTTTGTCTTCCAAGGGAT
>DASSZL010000279.1:0-2902 GCA_035713505.1 Vulcanimicrobiaceae bacterium
GAGTCTGCCGGAGTCGCGGTCGCGGCGCAACGTTTACCGGAGAACCGCCTGCGAGTACACGATTCTGCGGCTGCTGGAAACCAACAAACTCGACGCCGATCTCTGCCCGGTTGGCTCGGGCGATCCGGCTTCGGGCGAGGCGCGGCATCTGGTCGAGGTCGGGCTGCGCGACCTGCTCGGCGGGCAATACGAGCGCTACGGCGCCGCGCCCCCGGAGCGCAAGCGCGACGTAATCATGACGATTTTGAGCGAAACGCTGCGTACGCGCGCCGCCGGCATATACGCCTTTAACTCGCAGCCGTAATCGTGCCCGCGCCGAGTACTTCGTCGCCCCCGCGGTCGAAAATCGCGACGAGTTGGCCGGGCGATACGGCCCGGACCGGCTGCTCGAATTGCAATTCCAGCCCCTCGCCGCGCACCGTGGCCAATGCGGCGACGGGCGTCGCGCGATAACGCACCATTGCGAGCACCGGCGTTCGCGCACCGGTGAATCGCTCCGGGCGAATCAAATTCACTTCGTTCGCAACCAGTCCGCCCGCATCCAATTCGTCCTCGCGCCCGATGACGATGGTGTTGCTGCCGGCATCGATGCGCGTGACGTAACGCGGCGCCGCCCCTGACGGAAGTCCGTGCCGCTGCCCGACGGTGAAATTCGAAATGCCGCCGTGCGTTCCGGCGAACTGCCCATCCGTCGTGACGATCCCGCCCGGCTTTTCGATATCCGGCCGCACGCGCGTGAGCACGTCGCGGTAATCGCCGCCTTCGACGAAGCAAATGTCCTGGGATTCGGTTTTGTCATGCACCGGCAAGCCCAGGCGCCGTGCGTGATCGCGCGTGGCCGCTTTATCGAACTCGCCGAGCGGCAAAAGGAGACGCTCGAGCTGATCGGGCGCGAGCTGGGCGAGTGCGTACGCCTGATCCTTCGCGTGCGTGCCGCGAAAGAGGTGCACGCCGTCGGCGCGGTGCTCGACGCGCGCGTAATGGCCCGTCGCTATGTGCGCGGCTCCGACCGAATCGGCGTATTTGCGCAGCGTCCCGAGCTTCACGAAGTTATTGCACGACACGCAAGGATTGGGCGTGCGTCCGCTCGCGTAGTCCTCGACGAAACGCTCGATGACGCTGCGGCGGAACGTCTCTTCGAAGTTCAGCACGTAATGCGGAATACCGAGCACCGCCGCGCTTCGCCGGGCATCGTCGAAGTCGTCGATGCCGCAGCAGCTCTTCGCATGCGGAGCTTTGGTAGGGGAATACATTTTCATCGTCACGCCGATTACGTCATAACCCGCCTGCGCGAGCAGGCCCGCGGCCACCGCGGAATCGACGCCGCCGCTCATTGCGGCGATAACACGAGTTTTTGCCATGAGTTCGCAGGGACAGGATAACAGGACGGCCTCGCAAACTCCAAGCTGCAATGTCGCTGGGAGAACGTTTTCGTGCCGCGCGGGAGCAGCGCGGCCAGACGCTTTCTGATGTCGCGGAGCACCTGCGCATCCGTTCGGTCTATCTGGCGGCCATCGAAGACGAAAACTGGAAGGCTATCGGGGCTCCGGTGTACATCCGGGGCTTTTTACGGACGTACGCCCGCTACTTGGGCCTGGACCCGGAGGAGGCCGTGGCGGCCTTCAACGCCACCGAAGGCGCAGCCGCGCCGGCGCCCGCCTCGCCGGCCTCCGCGCGGATTGACCTTCGGCCGCAGGGAGGCGGCTTGGCGCCCCTCATCTGGATCGCCGGAGTGATCGCCGTGGCGCTCATCGGCTTCGTCGTGTACCTCTATGTCACGCCCGCCCGGCCGCCCCAGCAGATGGCCGCAACGGCCGGCGCTCAGCCGACGGCCCCCTCGCTGGCCAATGGAGGCGCAACCGCCATCCCGGCCACGGCCATGCCCGCGAGCCCTTCCCCGGCCGCGCAGCCCAAGACGCTCGTCATCCATCTGACCGCCCCCTCTTGGCTGCGGGTCAGCGTTGACGGCAATGTTAATATTGAGGGTACGTTTCCGGCCGGGACCACGAAGAAGTTCCACGGGAACCTCGCCCTCGTTCGCGTCGGCAACGCCGGCGGCGTTGAACTGACGGTGGACGGCAAGCCGGTGGGCAAACTCGGCGCTACCGGCGACGTCGTCGAAAAATCATTTGTTTTGTAGGAGCGATCTTGGCGAGCGAAGCCTCATTCGATGTTGTCTCGAAGATTGACCAGCAGGAGCTGGACAACGCGCTGAATCAGGCGCGCAAGGAAATCGGCGGGCGTTTCGATTTCAAAAACAGCAAGACCGAGATCGCGTACGACGGCAAGAAACTGATCACCGTCGTCTCGGATGACGAGCTGAAGATGAAGAACGTCATCGACATCATTCAGTCCAAGGCGGTCAAGCGCGGCATCGACATCAAGGCTTTCGATTTCGGCACCGTCGAGCCGGCGGCGCAGAACACGGTGCGCCAAACCATCACGCTCCAAAGCGGCATCCCGAAAGACAAGAGCAAAGCGCTGATGGAAGCGATCAAGTCGCTCAAACTCAAGGTGAGCGCGCAATATCAGGACGAGCAGATCCGCGTCTCCGGCAAGAACCGCGACGATCTGCAAAAAGTCATAGCCCACCTCAAAGCCATGGACTACGAGCTGCCGCTGCAGTTCGTGAATTATAGGTAGGCATGCCGCGCGTTTCGTTCGTCTCGCTGGGGTGCGCCAAAAATTTGGTCGACACCGAAGTGATGATCGCCAAGCTCGGCGCCGCCGGCTGGGAACTGAGCGGCCAGGCCGAGCACGCCGATACCGTGGTCGTGAACACGTGCGCGTTCATCGATCCGGCCAAAGCCGAATCGACCGATGCGATCATGGAGCAGGCGCAGCGCAAACGCCCGGGCCAGCAACTGATCGTCGCCGGCTGCCTGGCTCAGCGTTACGGCGA
>DASSZL010000280.1:0-5069 GCA_035713505.1 Vulcanimicrobiaceae bacterium
CGAGAAGCTCCTGGGCAGCCGTCATGTTATCCAGTACGGCCCATGCCGGTCCATGGTTTCACACCTTACTGAAAGTTGCTTGGGAAAGCGGACCGGCCGAGCGAGGTGCAATCCCATAGAGCAGAAACGCCGCTCGTAGAAGCGGCGTGATGTTCATGCGCGAGACTGGACTCGAACCAGCACGCCCTTGCGGGCGCTAGCCCCTCAAGCTAGTGCGTCTACCAATTCCGCCACTCGCGCATAGGGGGCTCGGACTCGTGGAAAGGACAACCGGAACAGTCTACTCGCTAGCGCATGTTCGGGTCAAGGGCGTCGCGCAGGCCGTCGCCGATATAGTTGATGGCCAGGACCGTTACGAGGATGCACAGACCGGGGAAGACGGCCGCCCACCAGGCGATTTCGAGGTTGCTCTCCGCGTTGGCGAGCATGTTGCCCCACGACGCCGTGGGGGGCTGGATGCCGAAGCCCAGGAACGAGAGCGTCGATTCCAGGACGATGACGTTGGCCACGTCCAGGGTCGCCTGAACGATGATGGGCGCGATGGCGTTGGGGAGCAGGTGGCGCAGCATGATGCGCATGTCGCCGTTGCCCAGGGCGCGCGCCGCTTCGGTGTACTCGCGCTCGCGAAGGGAGAGGTACGAGGCGCGAACCAGACGCGCGACGCCCGGCCAAGAGAGGCCGCCGATGATGATGACGATGACGCCGAAGCCGAGCGAGGCTTTGCTGCTGCTCGCGGCGACGATCCCGGTGAGCGTGAGCAGCAGCGGCAAAAGCGGAATCGACAAGAACACGTCCGTCAGACGCATGATGAAGTAGTCGATGGGCAGCCCCATCGGCACGTCTTGCACCGGCGTGTCCGGACTCCACGGTTTCAGGGCCGCGATCTTCCATCCCAGGTAGGTTGCGATGACGACGATCGCGGCTTCGGCCACCGTCTGCACGCCGACGCCGTGCAGGTGCGGATGAACGTAATACGCGCCGGCGCTCCCGGCTACGAGCCCGATGCCGGCGCCGGTAAGCAGTTGCCACGGTTTTGATTTCGAGCGAACGCGCAGCTGCACGGTGCCGAAATAGCCGGAAAGCGCGCCGAGCAGCGTGCCGATGAACAGTTCCATCACGACGGCTGCAACGCCGACCGTGAGCGAGATGCGCGCACCGAACATCAGACGCGAGAGCAGATCGCGGCCATTCTCGTCGGTGCCCAGCGTGTGGCCGCCGCACGCGGCGGCGTCCTGGAAGCACGGCGGGAGCGGATTGCCCTGCCAGTGGACCTCGTCGATGGCATTGGGATCTTGCGGCGCGAACTGGTGCGCGAAAACGGCGATCAGCACCATCAGCAGCAGCACGACGGCGCCGGCCATGGCGAGTTTGTGTTTGCTAAAGCGCCGCCAAACGGTGTTTTTGCTGTACTCGAACGCGTCTTCGTCGACGACCGGAGCGGGCTGATTGATCGGTGCCGATAGTGCCATGATGCGCGGTCCCCTAGTCGTATTTCACGCGAGGATCGAGCCACGCGTACGCCACGTCGGCGAGCAGATTGAAAAGCACGACGAGAAATGCGTTGAAGATCAGGTATCCCTGCATCAGCGAAATGTCTTGCTGTCCGAGCGCATTGTAGAACAGGCGGCCTTCACCGGGCCACGCGAAAATCGTTTCGGTGACGATCGCGCCGCCGAACAGGCCCGGCAGCGTGAGCGCCGTCACGGTGACCAGCGGAATCAGCGCGTTCTTCAGGCCATGCTTAAAGAGCACGGTACGGAAGTTCAAACCTTTTGCCCAAGCCGTGCGCATGTAGTCGGTCTTGATGACTTCGAGCATCGAACTGCGCATGAAGCGGCTGTACAGCGCCACCTGCAAGAGCGCGAGCACGACCATCGGCAAAATCAAATGCGCGACGCGATCGCCGAAATCGAACGTGTCCGAGCTCGAGATACCCGCGGAGGGCAATTGAATCTGCCATCCTCCGGGAAGCGGAATGCCGTGCACCGCGAACGCCAGCTGCATCATCAGCGCGAACCAGAACACGGGCATCGACTGTCCGAAGAACGCGAACGTCGTAATGAGGTAATCCCATACCGAGTACGGGCGCACCGCCGCGAACAAGCCCGCGGACACGCCGACGATGAACGCGAGCACGAACGAGGAGACCATCAGTTCGAAGGTCGCGGGCAGGCGTTCCACGATCGCGTTGAACACCGGCTCCGAGTTACTCATCGACCAGCCGAAGTCGCCGCCCAGCGAATGGCCGAGCCACACGAAATACTGCACCGGCAGCGGCTTGTCCAAGCCGAGATTGTGTTTGAGCCGCGTGATGTCGGCCTGCGTGATGTGCGGGTTCTGAAGGTACGCGCCTAATCCGCCGCCCGGAGCATTGTGAAGAATCACAAAGAGGATGAACGAGATCAGGATGAGCAGCGGGATCGCCTGCAGCGTCCGCCGGACGACGTAGTTAAACAGCGGGGCCTACCTCCAAAAATAAACCGCGCCGTCTATTAAAGAACGGCCGGGGTTCTCCTTGCCAGGCCAAGTATCCGGCGCGCCTCTTCCGGCGCGGCGACCGGGCGGCCCAGTTCGCCGGCAAGCCGAACGACGCGCGCGACCAATTCCTCGTTGGTCGCCAGACGGCCCTTCGAGTAATAAATGTTGTCTTCCAAGCCCACGCGGACGTGCCCGCCCATCGCGAGCGCGGCCATGGCCATCGGCAGTTGCATGCGGCCGATGCCGGCGACCGACCAGGTGCAGCCGCCCGGAAGGGCATCGACGAGGTCGCAGAGATTTTGCACGCTCGCATCCAGGCCGCCCGGGACGCCCAGAACGAAATCGACGTGCTGCGGAAACGTCAGCAGGCCTTCCTTTTCCAACCGCATCGCATTGGTCAAATGGCCTTTGTCGAAAATCTCCAATTCCGGGCGCACGCCGAACTCGTTCATCTTCTTCAAGATGCCGCGCATGATCGGAAAGCTGTTCTCGAACACGTCGTCGCCGAAGTTCACCGTGCCGCAGGTGAGCGTGGCCATCTCGGGGCGCAGCTCGAGCACCGAGGCGCGCTCCTCGGGCGACATGCCGATGGCGCCGCCCGTGGAGAACTGCACGATCAGATCGCTTTGCGCCCGAATCTCGCCGTACGCGGCTTTGAAGCGCGCGACCTCGTGCGTGTTGGTGCCGTCGTCGTTGCGGCAATGGACGTGAATCATCGATGCGCCCGCGTCCGCGATTTTACGTGCGACCTCGCCGAGCTGCTTGGGCGTGACGGCGAGGTGCGGGGTCTGATCGGGCGTGAGTTCGGCGCCGACGGGAGCGACGGTGATGATCAGCGGGTCCATGAAGCTCCAGGTTCGCCTCCGAGCAGGTGCGCGGCCTCCGCGACGATTTCGTCGTCCAGCCCGAGCAGATGCGCGAGCGCGACGGCGTCGGCTTGCCCGCTCGCACCGTCGCCGACTTCCGCCACCGCGTAGTCCATCGAATCCGCGAGCGAAGCGAGCGCCGCAGCAAGATCGCCGGCCGGCGCGGCTTTGGGCACGTCGCGCAGCCCGCGAACCGCGAAATGGCGTGCTTGCGCCTCCGAGGCAATACCGGCCAAATGCGTGGCGATGAACGCGAGGCGTCCGCGCCGCCGCAGGGCGCGAATCAGCGCGACGAGCAGCGCTTTGCCTTCATGCGGCGTCGTCGTACGTGCGAACTCGTCGATCAAAAGCAGCGCGCTGCTCGCCGGACGCGCGAGAATTTCGTTCAGACGCACGACTTCGCGCGCGAACGACGAGAGCAGGCCGCCGAGTTCTTCCTGCGCGCCGATTCCCAGCCACGCGATTTCATCGAACAATCCGCATCGCGCTTCCTGCGCCGGAACCGGGATGCCGAATGACGCGAGCAGCGCGAGGAAGCCGCACGTACGCAGCGCCACGCTCTTTCCGCCCATGTTCGGTCCCGTCAGCACGGCCGCGTCGGAAAGATCGATCGAAATCGGTTCGTAGCGCCGCCCTTGCGCCTCCAGCTCCGACTGCAGCGGAAGATAGCGCGCATTCGTCAAGCGCAACGTCCGCTCGCCGGTGATCTGAGCCGGAACGCATGCGTACTGCTTGGTGAAACGCACTTGCGCGAGCTGCACGTCCAGGTCTCCGACGCCCTGCAGCAGCGCTTCGAGCGCGCGCGAACGCTCGCGTACGGCGCGGGAAATGCTTGCGCGAACCGACTCCTCGATTGCCGCCGCGCGCGCGGCCCCCTCGTCGCGTTTGCGCAGCGCTTCGAGCGCCGGCTCGTCCAGTTCGAGTTCGCACAGCAGATACGTCGGCGCCTCGCGCACGACGCGCACGCCCGGCGGCAGCGCGGGCGCCTGATCGCGCATCACGATGAATTCGGTGCCCGAAATCTCTTCGCGGCCCAATTCCCCGGCGATGCGCTGCGCCAAGCGCCCGCGCGCCGCATCGAATTCCGCTTGCGCGTGATTTGCCTGCGCGCGAGCCGCGGCCAGCGACGGATCGAATTTCTCCGAGAGATAGAACCCGAATTTGCCCGCGCGGCCGTGCTCGAGCAGCTGCGCCGCTTCCCGCGCCTCATCGCCGATCCGCACGTGCGGCGCTAAGCGCCGCGCCGCATCGAGAAAGCGCAGCAGCTCCAGCAGATTCGCATCTTCCAGCGTGTCGCCCATCGTCGCGCGCGAAAGCGCGGGCAGCGGATCCGGCATTGCACGCAAGGCATCGCGCATGGCGTCTACCGCGGCCGAATCAATGCACTGCGCCATGTCCGCGATCGCCTGCGCGCGCTCGGCGGCCTCACGTTCCGCTCCCGGCGGGAAGGGCTCGAGCGAGGCGTACGCGCGGCGTCCGGGCTCGCTGAGCGGTTCGAGCTGCGCGTTCAGCCAGGCGAGGTCGAGCGCGCTTGCGGTTGCGGCATCGACCAGCGCGGAGTAGTTCATGCCGCGCTCACCATCGTGCCGGCGTAGACGTCGAACGTGGGCAGTCCGGTTGCCGACGCCACCGCGTGCGCGAACGCGCGCGGTTCGAAATAGCGATCGCGCCCGATCGACGCAACCGTCGCCGCGACGACGTGCAGCGGACGCTCGCAGCGCACGT
>DASSZL010000281.1:0-12253 GCA_035713505.1 Vulcanimicrobiaceae bacterium
GGCCCTAGGCCAAAAAACAATCGCAGGACGGGAACGATGATGAAGCCCCCGCCCAGGCCCACCATCGATCCGAAAATGCTTGCTCCAAGTCCGGCAACGAACAGCCAGACGTAGAACCAGATGTGATGAATGAACGTCGCGGTTACGAGCCGACGCGGCCGATGTAGCGGCGATCGCGCGTGTCGATGCGGATCACGTCGCCCGGATTGACGAAGAGCGGCACGTTGACGACCGCGCCGGTCTCCAGCGTGGCGGGTTTTGTCGTACCCGTTGCCGTGTCGCCTTTGAAACCGGGGTCGGTCTCTTCAATTTTGAGTTCCACGTGAGCCGGAAGATCGCAGCCGATCGGATTGCTGTCGTGGAACTGCATGTCCACGACCATGCCGTCTTTGAGGAAGTCCGCCGGATCTCCGATGACGTCGCGCTGGAGCGTGACGTTTTCGAACGTTTCCTGATCCATGAAGTGGTAGCCGTCGGAGTCGTTGTAGAGCATTTGCATCTGCCGGTTGTCGACCGTGGCGCGCTCCAATTTTTCACCGGCGCGGAACGTCTTCTCAACGGTGGACCCGGTCTTTACGTTCTTGAGGCGCGTCCGTACGAACGCCGAACCCTTGCCCGGTTTGACGTGCAGAAACTCGATGACGGTCCAGAGCTGCCCGTTCTCGATGATGGTGACGCCGTTGCGAAGATCGTTCGATGAAATCATGACCAGGGCCAATACGAAGCAGAGCCCCGGGAGCCCTGGTTTTGGGCCTTGGGCAAGGGGGCGCCGGGGAAACGCTGCGACTTTAGCGGCTAGCTCTTGAACCCGTACAGGCCATGGCCGTTCGGGTTTGCCACGTACACCTTGTACGCGTGGCGCAGACCCAAGGAAAACGTGTAAATCACGTGCACGGGAGTTTGGGGCTTGAGGTCCCTGGACTGCATCGTCTTGCCGCCCGGCAGATTAACGAATTTCGGCCACGACAAGAACGAGACGTCGGCCGGCACGCCGTCGATGCAATGTACGCGGACGTTTTCCAGCGACACGTGCCGCACGTAGCCGTGGCAGTCGTGGTATTTGCCGCCGGGCGGTACATTGGCGGAAGCGACGCCCAACGTCAGGGCGAAAAGCGCGATCGTACTGAGCAAACGAATCATTCCAAAGTCCCTCCGCCGGGCGTTATACCCGGCGGCGAAGGAACGCTATCCCGCTCTCGCGCCCGTGAAGGATGCGGTCGATGTTCTCGCGGTGCGTGTAGAAGATGAAGGCCGCGGCGAACGCACCGAAGCCGGTGAGCCATGGGTCGCGCGTGAAGTACCACAGCGCGAATGGCGCGAGCAGACTTCCCAGCATCGACCCGACCGAGGAATAGGTCGTGGACAGCGCACCGATGAGCCAGCCGATAACCGACGCGATGCCGGCGGGCCACGAAAGCGCAAAGATCGCGCCGAACGCCGTTGCCACGCCCTTGCCGCCCTTGAAGCCCAGCCACGGCGAGAAGCAGTGTCCCAGCACCGCGCATCCCGCGACGATCGCGGCCAGATGCGTGTCATGCAGCAGCAGCATGACGCAGAGTGCCGGAACCACGCCTTTCGCGGCGTCGAGGATCAATACCGCGGCGGCGCCGCCTTTGCCCAGCGTGCGCAGCGCGTTCATCGCGCCGATGTTCCCGCTTCCCGACTTGCGAATATCCGTTCCGTAGAACAGGCGGCTGATCACCAAGCCGAACGGGATCGATCCGAGCAAAAACGCGCCGGCGGCGATGCCGGCATACGCGGCGATGTTCATTCTTCCAGCTCCACGCGCGAACGCTCGCGGAATTGGAGCGTGAGCGGCACGCCTTCGAATTCGAAATTCTGGCGAATCACGTTTTCCAAAAAGCGTTTGTATGAGGTTTGCACGAGTTCCGGATCGTTGCAGTGAAAAACGAAAAGCGGCGGATGCGAGGCGGGCTGGGAGCAGAAGTAGATTTTGAACGGCTTTCCGCCCGGCGCGGGAGCGGGATGCGCCAGCGCCGCGTCGCGGATCACCGAGTTGAGCTGCGCGGTCGGCACATGCCGATCGAGATTGTTCGCCACCTTCATCACCAGCGGCATGAGACTGCCCAGACGGCGGCGCGTCTTAGCCGAAAGAAACGTGACGGGCGCGAAACGCGCGAACGGCACCTGATCGTAAACGACGCTGATGAGTTCGCCTTGACTGTACTCGCCCTGCTCGCGCGCGAGATCCCACTTGTTGCCGATGATGATCAGGCCTTTGCGCTCCTCCAGAATCATGCCCGCCAGGCGGCGTTCCTGATTTTGCATCCCGACCATCGCATCGAAAAGCAGCAGCGCGATATCGCAGCGATTGATTGCGGAGATCGATCGCAGTGCCGAGTAATACTCGATGGCGCCGTGCTGCTGCGGTTTTTTACGAACGCCCGCCGTGTCGATGAGGCGGATGCGGTGTTCGTGAAACTGGAAGATCGTGTCGATGGCGTCGCGCGTCGTTCCGGGCACGTCGGAAACGACGGCGCGCTCCTCGCCGAGCATCGAGTTGAGCAGCGAGCTCTTGCCGACGTTGGGACGGCCGACCAGCGCGATCGAAATCTCACCTTGCAGATCGGGCGCGGGCGCTTGCTGCGGCAAATGTTCGACGACGCGATCCAGGAGATCGCCGGTGCCTTCACCGTGAATTGCCGACACCGTGATCGGCTCGCCGAAACCGAGTGCTGAAAATTCGCCGTAGACGGATGCGGCGGCCGAAGGCGACTCGGCTTTGTTTGCCACGAGCAGCACCGGTTTGCGCGTGCGGCGCAGGATGCGCGCCACTTCCTCGTCCAGCGGATTGCGACCCGAGGCGGCGTCGACGACGAAGATAATCGCATCGGCCTCCTGCGCGGCCGCTTCGGCTTGCCGCCTGGTCGAGACGGCGATGTGATCGCCGGCTTTGTCTTGTTCGGGGTCGATGCCGGCGGTATCGACCAGACTGAACGTGCGCCCCTGCCATTCGCACAGGCCGTACAGCCGGTCGCGCGTGACGCCCGGCGTATCCTCGACGATGGCGAGGCGCTGGCCGATCAAGCGATTGAACAGCGCGCTCTTGCCGACGTTCGGGCGGCCGACGATGGCGACGCTGGACGGCCGTAACATCGCGCCGTTGGATTGGTCTGTGGCTTGCACGCCGTGGGAGATTCCGGGCGCCGCGGGGTATTCCCGCGCATGCCCGCATTGCTGCTCGCCGTCTTCACGCTGCTCGCCGCAGGCATACTGCCCTTCGGCGGGCTTTACATCAGCTCGCTGCCTTCGGGCGCGGACGTCTGGGTCGACGGCAGCTATATTGGAAGAACGCCGCTGCTTATCGACGGCCTTCGCGAGGGCAAACATTCGGTAACGGTCACCAAAGCCGGTTGGAAGGTCGAAGAGGTCGATCAAAACGTGTCGGCGGGGGTGACCACGCCGGCGACCGTCCAGCTCGACCCGATCAAACCGCTGCGCGCGCATGGGGAGATCGCGCTTCACGGACTGGAGCGCGGCGCGCGCATCTCGATTGACGGCGGACCGTGGCGCGCGCTGGAAAACGAATATGCCGCTTCCGTCGGCACGCATCGCCTTTCGGTGCGCGAACCGCTGGCGAAGTTCGAACGCATGATCCTGGTCTATCCGGAGCAGACGACGCATGTGCTTTTCGCGGCGCCCGCCACCGATACGCAGTCGGCGGTCGTGGCCCCGGTAAGTGATTACCTGCCCGGTTCGGCGGCCAAGGTTACCGGAAGCCGCGTCGTCATCCGGTGGGGCGGCCACGTAGCCGTCGGCCATCTGGGCGACGCGAGATTCCTTGTCGATAAGCACGATGTCGTGTATGATGCGCCGGCGGGGATGGTTCGGGGCCGCCTGTATTTGCCGCTGGACCTGCTGCTCATGCTGACGGGAAGTAAGGCCAAGTAAGCCGCCATGGCGAGTATTTACATCGAAACGTTCGGCTGCCAAATGAACGAAGCCGATTCGCAGTACATCGCGGATCGCGCGGCCTCGGCCGGCTATGCCGTCGCGGAACGTCCGGAAGACGCGAACATCGTCGTGCTCAACACTTGCACGGTGCGCGATAACGCCGAGCGCCGCGAGTATGGGCGCATGAACCACTTCAAAGTTCTCAAGCAGGCCGATCCGGCGCTCAAACTCGTGGTCATGGGGTGTCTTGCCGAGCAAGACCGCGATCGCATGCAGCAGATCGTTCCGCACATCGACGCGGTGTTCGGCACCTCGGAGCTCGCGCAGATGGGCGATGCGATCGCGCAGTGGCGTCCGCAGTTCGAGGACACGGATCCGACCGAAGAGCGCGCGCTGCTGATGCCGTTCGGCGGCGCCGCCGACTGTGTCAGCGATGCGTTCTCGCATTTGCGCGGGTTCGTGACCGTCCAGCGCGGCTGCTCGTACTACTGCTCGTTCTGCATCGTGCCGCACGTGCGCGGCCGCTTCGACCATCGTCCCGCTCGCGAGATTCTCGAAGAAGTGCGCGAGCGCGTTGCGTCGGGCGCGCGCGAAATCATGCTCGTCGGCCAGACCGTCAACGCGTACAAAGATCCTGCGGACGGCACCGATTTCGGCGATCTGTGCAAACGCGCCGCGCAGATTCCGGGCCTGGAGCGGCTCGCGTTCATCTCGCCGCACCCCAAAGACTTCACCGAGAAAATCATCCGCGATCTCTCGGAGGTGCCGCAGCTCAACCCGCGCGTGCATCTGCCGCTGCAATCGGCCAGCGATCCGGTTCTGCGCCGTATGAATCGCAAGTACACGATGGAGCAGTTCCGCGAGAAGGTCGCGCTCATACACCGGTATTTGCCGCAGTGGGCCATCACGACCGACATCATCGTCGGCTTTCCGGGAGAAACGGAAGAAGACTTTCGCGCGACGCTGGACTATGTGAAGACCGGCTTGTTCGCGAACGCCTACATGTTCATCTATTCCAAGCGCCGCGGCACCCCGGCGGCTCGCTGGGAGCAAGTCGATCCCGCCGTCGCGAGCGAACGCTTCAAGCGCCTTGCCGACGCGCAGAACTTGGCGTCGCGCGCCTATCACGAGCGCAAGATCGGCAGTACGGCGCGCGCGCTCATTCAAGGCCCTTCGAAGAAAGACGCGAGCAAGCTCGCCGCAAAAACGACCGACAACGCGACGGTCATCGCTCCCATGCCGCCCGATTACGACGCAGCGCTGTACGCGCGCGAACCGTGGCTCGACGTCGAAATTCACGAGGGTTTCATCTGGGGCTGCACCGGCACGATTACCGGCCGCTCCGCCCGCTACGCGGATCCCGCCACGCCCGTAGCGCGGCCGGTGATTGACTTACTTGCGCTGTAGCGCGCGGCGCTTTGCAGGCTCACAAGTTATCCACAGGGCGCGCGCCGAATCACACGCGTTGTGAGTGCCGGCTACTCACCAATGCTCGAGCAGTATTTCGGAATGAAAGCGCGTCATCCCGAAGCGATTCTGCTCTCACGCGTCGGTGATTTTTACGAAGCCTACGGTGAGGACGCAGAGACGATTGCGCGCTCGCTTTCCATTGCACTCACCTCGAAAGAAGCCGGGGGCGGCAAACGGGTCTCGATGGCCGGCGTGCCGCATCACGCGCTCGCTCAGTATCTCGCTCGTCTGGTGCAGCAGCGTTTTATCGTCGCGCTCGCCGAACAGCTCGAGGTTCCGCAGGCGAACAAACTGGTGCGCCGCGATGTGGTGCGCATCGTCACGCCGGGCACGCTCATTGAAGATCAACTGCTCGACGGCAAGCAGAACAACTACTTGGCGGCCGTTACCGCGGTCGAGGAGACCTTCGCGTTCGCATACGCCGACGTCTCAACGGGATTGTGCGCTGCGACCGCGATTACGAGCGAAGGCGCATTCGATGAAGTCCTCGCGGAGTTGGGCCGAATCGCGCCCGCCGAAGTTGTCGCCGACGTGCCGGCCGATCTCCGCGCCGCGCTCTCGACCGCTCTGGAAGGGATGGGCGCGCGCGTCACGGCGCCGGCGCTCGCACTTGTCGGCACGCGCAGCCGCGCGCCGGTCGAGGGATTCTCGCTCGACGAATCCCTCGCGATGCACCGGGCGCTGGACGCGCTGGTCGGATTCGTCCGGCGAGTGGGCGTCGCCGGACATGAGGGCGCGCCGCTCTCGGCGCCGCAATTTTACCGGCACCAGACGTTTCTCTCGCTCGATCCGAACACGCGCAAAAACCTCGAACTGACAAAGGCGCTCGGCGCGAATCCCAAGGCGACGCTGCTTGCGACGCTCGACAAGTGCGCGACGTCGATGGGCTCGCGCATGCTGGCCCGTTGGATTCTGGCCCCGCTGGTCGATCGCGCGGCGATAGCGCAGCGCGCCGGGAGCGTGCAGGCGCTCATCGACGAACACGTGCGCCGCGACTCGATGCAGGAACTGCTGCGCGGCTGCTTCGATCTCGAGCGCATCACGCAGAAGGTGCGCTTCAAGCGCGCGTTCCCGCGCGATCTCGCATCGCTGCGGCGCACGCTGGGCATTGTGGGGCCCTTGGCGAAAGTCGCGCCCAAAGCGCTCGTCACGCACGTCGAGCGCATCGCGGATTTCGAGGAACTGCTGGCCGACTTGCAGCAAACGCTCGTCGACGATCCGCCGGCGCAGCTCGCCGACGGCGGCGTCATCCGGCCGGAGGCGAGCGTCGAACTGGCCGAATGCGTCGCGCTGCGCACGGACGCGCGCGGCAAACTCTCGGAGCTCGAGGAGCGCGAGCGCGAACGCACGGGCATCAAATCGCTAAAGATCAAGTACGCCAGTGCGTTCGGCTATGCGATCGAGGTGGGCAAGAGCTTTACCTCGCAGGTCCCTTCCGATTACGTTCGCAAGCAAACGCTCACGACGGGCGAGCGCTACATTACGCCGGAACTCAAGGAACTGGAAATCGCTATTTCCACCGCGCAGTCGCGGCAGCTGCGCTTGGAAGAGCAGATCTTCGGCGAACTGGTCGACCGCGTCGCGCAGCGCATCGACGATCTGCTGCAGACGGCGCACGCGCTTGCGGAACTCGACGTGCTGTGCTCGCTCGCGCAGTGCGCCGCGGAGCGGGGCTACGTTCGCCCCGAGTTCTTCGATGAAAGCGAAATCGATATCGCCGACGGGCGGCATCCCGTGATGGAGGCCGTTCTGCGCACGCATTTCGTGCCGAACGATCTGCATTTGCACGCGGGGGCGCATCGCTTCATTTTGCTGACCGGCCCGAACATGGGGGGCAAGTCGACGTATTTGCGGCAAGCGGCGCTGCTGACAATCATGGCGCAGATCGGCTCGTTCGTTCCGGCGAAATCCGCGAGAGTCGGCATCGTCGACCGGATCTTCACGCGCATCGGCGCGGGCGACGATCTCGCCTCGGGTCACTCCACGTTTTATTTAGAGATGGCGGAAGCCGCGAACATTCTGCGGCGGTGCACGCGCCGCAGCTTGCTGCTCATCGACGAAGTCGGCCGCGGAACGGGCACGATTGACGGGCTCTCTATCGCGCAGGCCATCTGCGAATTTTTGCTGGGCCTGGACGAGCACTCGCCGATGGTGCTGTTCGCGACGCACTTCCACGAGCTCGTCTCGCTGGCCGATCACTGGAAACTGGTCGCGAACTACCACATCACGGCCGTTGAAAACACCGCCCGCGACGGCGCGCCGGTGTTCTCGCACCGCGTGCTTCCCGGCAGCTCGTCGCGATCGTTCGGCATCGAAGTGGCGCGCATGGCCGGATTGCCCGATGCGGTGATCGAGCGCGCGCAAGAAATTGCCGACGCCCTGGGCGGGCATGCAGACCTCGAGGAACAAGTCCCGCTCAAACGCAAACTGCCGAAGGTGGCGCCGCCCGCTCAGCTCTCGTTTTTGCGCGCCGAATGAGTTTTCGCTATATCGGGATGGCGCACGGCCGGGAGATTTTCGTCACCGGCCTAGTGAATGCGGAAAATCCCGCGGTACCGACCGGCTACTCCATCGCGGCCGTCGTTCTGCCCGACGGTTGGAAAAGCGACGACCTCGGCGCCCTGCTGAACCAGCTCTACGGCGGGCTCGACGACTGGACGGAATTCGATCCGAACGCCGGTGCGCGCTCGTTCGTGTTTTACGGAGAACGCTCGGAAGAGGCCGGCAATCTATGCGATGCGTTCGCTTATGCATGGAGTAAGGGCGTTCAAGCGCAGTACGACGAGGTCATCGCCGCATCGAACGATGCGCCGGACGTCGATGCATTCGTGGAAGCGATGCTTTCCGGCGAGATCGCCGTGAGCGACACCTACGCGGACAAACTGCGCAACGTGCTCTTCGCGGTGCCGCTTTCCGATTCGAACGAGGGCGGCCGCCTCGATCCGCTCGCGGAGCGCGTCACGCAAGCCGTCACCGCAGCCGTTCAGCAACACCGCTTTGACTAGGAAGCGTCAGATCGAATCCTTGCCCGGCGCACTTCTGCGGTTGCGCCACATCGATGGATCGTGCAGTTCCCGGTGCAGTTTGGCTTGGTACCCGAACTCGTCGTCGCCCAAGCGTTCCGCAGCTTCGCGCTGCTGCACCTCTTTGTGCGTTACGCCGATGACGACGTATCCGTGCTCGGCCCAGTATGCGCCGCGGATCGTTCAAGACCGTGCGCACGGCCGCAACGGCAAACGGCTTACCGATGAACGCAGGGGGAGGACAGGCAAGAGCACCCATACTGCGGTCAACGCGGGAAGCAACCCTCTGTGACCGCGATCCATCTGCTCGATCCGCAGACCGTCGGGCAAATCGCGGCAGGCGAGGTGATCGAACGTCCGCTTTCGGTCGTGAAGGAGCTCGTCGAAAACGCGGTCGATGCCGGAGCGGCGCGTGTTGCGGTTACGCTGGAAGACGGCGGCGTCGCGCTCGTGGAAGT
Organism: Vulcanimicrobiaceae bacterium; assembly: GCA_035713505.1. Taxonomy (GTDB): domain Bacteria; phylum Vulcanimicrobiota; class Vulcanimicrobiia; order Vulcanimicrobiales; family Vulcanimicrobiaceae; genus DATGJX01. Next base: position 8,867 of record DASSZL010000281.1, read on the forward strand.
CGTCGACGACGGCGCGGGCATCGCACCCGAAGATTTGCCGCTTGCGGTCCGGCGGCATGCGACCAGCAAACTTGCGCTCGCGAGCGATCTCGAATCGATAGATTCACTTGGTTTTCGCGGCGAAGGGCTTGCGAGTATCGCGGCGGTCGCGCATCTCGAGATTCTTTCTCGCCAAGCGCACGCGCAGATCGGCGCCCGCATCCTCGCGCATGCCGAACTCGTTCGGGACGTCGAGCCCGCTCCCTCACCGGTCGGCACGACGGTGCGCGCGCGCGATTTATTCGCGAACGTCCCGGTGCGGCGAGAGTACTTGCGTTCGCCGAGCGCCGAATTCAACCGCATCTCGGGCTGGCTCTCGACCTTTGCGCTCGCGTATCCGGGCATCACGTTTTCGCTGCGCCACGACGGCAAAGAAGTCTGGACGATGCCCGCAACAGGCGAGGTTCGCGCGCGTCTGGCGACCGTGTTCGGGAAAGCGGCCGCCGACACGCTGATGCCGCTGAACCCGCAAGCGGCGCGCGGATTGCAAGGAACGCTCAGCGGCTATATCAGCACGCCGGGGAACGATCGCGCCGACCGGCGCATGCAGCTGCTCTTCGTGAACGGCCGCTTGCTGCGCAGCACGCTGCTGGCCGGGGCCTGGACGGCCGGCTATTCGACGTTTGCGATGACCGGGCGCCAGCCGTACGGCGTGCTGTTCCTCACGCTGCCGCCGCAGCACGTCGATCCGAACGTACACCCGACCAAGAGCGACGTGCGTCTGCGTTATGGGCACCAAGTGTTCGACGCGGTCAAACGCGCGATCGCGACCACGCTGCGCGATCACGCGACGGCGCGCTTTCGCGATGCGGTAACGGTCTCGCCGGCGCCGCAATCGATCGACGCCGGCCTTGCACAGCTGCAATCGCTCTTCGAACTCGGCTCGAACGGCGAAGCGCAGCCCGACGCCGCCGCAGGCGGTCTGCGCGTGCTCGCGCAGCTGGACAACACGTTCATTCTCGCAACCGACGGGCGCGCGCTCGTGCTGGTGGATCAACACGCCGCGCACGAGCGCATCGCGTACGAGAAAATCGTGGCCACGGCGCAGCAGCATGTCCCGGGCGAAGCGCTGCTGGTTCCGCTCACGTTCGAACTGGGGCCCGCGGAAAGCGCCGCGCTGGATCGCACGCTGGACGTGCTGCGAGAAGGCGGCCTGGAGATCGAGAATTTCGGCGAGCGCACCTATCGAGTCGTCGCAACGCCGGCCGGATATCGCTCACGCCCGTTCGACGTCGCCGGGTTTGTCGAGGATTTGACCGAAGAGCCCAAGCAGCGCGACGTGCGGGAACGCGTTTGGGCCTCGCTTGCGTGTCATTCGGTGACGCGGGCCGGCGAGCGGCTCGATATGACGGAGATGGCGGCGCTCGTCGAGCGCCTGCAGCGGTGCGAGAACCCAATGCACTGCCCGCACGGGCGGCCGACCATCGTTCGCATGGACAGCGAATCGATACAGAAGCTCTTCAAGAGGATCTAATCGTGGCGCACAACGAGCACCAGTTCACGATCTCGCTGAAATGGACGGGAAATCGCGGCACCGGAACGAGCGATTACCGCGCGTACGGACGCGACCACGAGATTTTCGCGCCGGATAAATCGATCGCGATACCGGCTTCTTCGACTCCCGTGTTCCGCGGCGACAAAGAGCGGTACAATCCCGAAGAGTTGCTGATCGGCTCGCTTTCCGGCTGCCATATGCTGTGGTTCTTGCACTTGTGCGCTCAGGCCGGAATCGTCGTTACCTCGTACGCGGATGAGGCGCAAGGTACGATGCAGCTCAATCCGGATGGCTCGGGAGGGTTCAGCGAGGTGGTACTGCGTCCGCGAGCGGAGTACGAGCGGGCGCCCTCGCATGAACAACTGGGCACGCTGCATCAGCGCGCGCACGAGCTCTGCTTTATCGCACGCTCGGTCAACTTTCCGGTGCGGTGCGAACCGGCGTCCTAGTTCTCGCGGGGCCGACCGCCTCGGGGAAAACCGATCTTGCGATCGAACTCGCGAGGCGGTTCGACGCGGAGATCGTCGGCGCCGATTCGCGCCAAATCTATCGCGGCATGCCCGTCGGCACCGCCGCGCCCGCGCCCGAGCAACTGGGTGCGATACCTCATCATCTCATCGGCTTTCTGGATCCCCGCGAGCGCTACTCCGCCGCGCGCTTTTCCGCGGACGCGACACGTATTATTCAGGACATACATGCGCGCGGCAAGCGCGCGATCGTCGCCGGCGGCACGGGATTCTACATTCGGGCGTTGACCGGCGCGGTCGATCTCGCGCCGCAGTACGATGAGGCGCTGCGCGAACGCCTCGCGCGCGAGGCAAAACTGCACGACGAACAATTTCTTTACAATTGGCTGATCGTACGCGATCCGCGGCGCGCAGCGATGCTCCATGCGGGGGACGCGTATCGCGTGCTGCGCGCGCTCGAAGTCGCGCTCGCGCCCAAGGACGCGAAGCTGCGTGACGCACCGCTGCTCTCGCTCGCATCGCAAGGCGTTCCGGTGCTCAAGGTGTTCTTGCAGGTCGACACGGCGGAATTGGACCGGCGCATCGAGCAGCGCACCGATGCGATGCTTCGCGGCGGCCTCATCGAGGAAGCGGAGCGCGTCGGCACGCAGGCCGTGGCGGCGAACGCGGTCGGCTATCCGCAAGCGCTGGCGTACACGCGCGGCTGGTGCACGCACGACGAACTTCGTACGCTGCTCGCGCGCGCGACCAGACGCTATGCCCGTCGGCAGGCCACGTGGTTTCGCTCGGAACCGCACACGCAATGGCTTGATGCGGCCGGCGTGGAGCGTTTGGCAAGGGAAAACCTGGGGTGGGTTTGAAGCCGAGGTTCATGCCGGGCAGCCTGCAAGACACATACCTGGCCGAAGTGAAGCGGCAAGGCGTTCCCGTGACCGTCTACTTGGTCAACGGTTTTCAGCTGCGCGGCGTCGTCAAGGGCTTCGACCCGTTCACGATCCTCATCGAATACGAACGCAAGACGCACCTGATTTACAAGCACGCGGTGTCGACCATCTCGCCGCAAGGTCCGTTCGTGAATCCCGACGCGGAACCAACGCCCGCGCCGCAGCGCGCTGAGGTAACCTCCGGCTAATGTCCGCCGTCGCCGTGACGAAGATGCACGGCACGTTCAACGACTTCATCGTTCTCGATCAGCGGCCGCAAACGATCGCCGATCTGCATGCGTTTGCCAAAGACGCGTGCGATCGCCGCGGAGGCGTGGGCGCGGATGGACTCATCGTGATCGCGCCCTCGGAGCTTGCCGACGTGCGCATGCGTATCATCAACGCCGACGCAAGCGAGGCCGAGATGTGCGGGAACGGCGCTCGCTGCGCCGCTCGCTTCTTG
>DASSZL010000282.1:0-10964 GCA_035713505.1 Vulcanimicrobiaceae bacterium
CTTGGCTTCGTACATCGCCGCGTCCGCGTTCCTGAGGAGTTGTTCTTCGTCAAACGCATCGTCCGGAAATCCGGCGACGCCGATGCTGGCCGTAATGACGTAGTCCGTGCCGGCGAGCCGGAACGGCGCCTTGAATGCCGCGAGCGCCTTGGCGATGGCCGCCTCCAACTGTACGTCGCTCTCGACGTGCGTGAGAACGATCACGAACTCGTCACCGCCCATGCGCCCGACGGTGTCGCTGCTTCGCGCGCTCGCGTGCAGCCGCTGCCCAACCTGCGCGAGCAGCACGTCTCCGAGCGCATGTCCGAGCGAATCGTTGATGCGCTTGAAGTTGTCCAGATCGATGAAGAGCACAAACACGTTCTGCTCTTCCCTTCGCGCCGACGCGATTGCCGTCTGAAGGCGATCCTGCAGCAGCCAGCGATTCGGAAGACCCGTCAGCGCGTCGTGATACGCGAGCAGTTCGACGGTGCGCTGCGCTTCGACGCGTTCCGTGACGTCATGCATCGTGCCGATGCACCGCAGCGGTTTTCCGTGCTCGTCGCAATCGACGTGGCCCCGGGAGCGCACGTGGCGCACGGTGCCGTCGGCGCGAACGATGTCATGATCGAAATCGTACGGCCCGCACGTTCGAAGAGCGCGCTCCTTTTCGCTTTGGATCATCTGCAACTCGTGCGGCGGAAAGGCTTGCGCGAGATCGGTCCAGTGCAGCGGCGACTCACGAGGATCGATGCCGAACAGCCGCGCGAGTTGCGCGGATATCTGCACCTGGCCGGTTCGAATGTCGAGCACCCAGCTGCCCACCTCGGCAAGCTGCTGCGCTTCTTCGAGCATTTGCCGCTCGTGGTCGAGCTCCGCGAGCAGCACCTGCCGCGGCGTGATGTCCATTCCGACGGCCACGACGCCCACGACGGCGCCGCTTTGGTCGCGCAGCGGCCCCACATGGGCGTTGAACCAGCGTCCGCCCCACTGCACTTCCAGGCCCGCCGTCGCTCCGGCCAGCGCCTCACGAACGCACTGCATGATCGGCTCCCCGTCCGGCGCCCGAAAGAACTCTTCAATGGGTGTTCCGATGAGTGCGGCTATGGCAGCGTCGTCCAACCCGAGCTCCTGCAAGATCGTTCCGCGGATGACCGTGAAGCGCAGATCGAAATCGCTCGCCACGACGAAGGCCGGCAAGCACCTCAGGATCAGGTTCAGAAATTCGGCATTTTCTTGCGTAAGGGTTCAATTATTGGGAAATATTGAGAATATTCACCGAATACGCGTTGGTAATTCCGAATCAACCGTTAGGGCCTGAAGTCACCATCGCCCATTGTGCGGCGTTCCATGTCGGCAAAAACGCGTTGGGAGAAAAGCCCCGCATCTGCTTACGGTACGCGTAAATGTAGTCCGCGTTGAACAGATAGAGTATCGGCAGATCGTGCGCCGCCAGCCGCTGGATGCGCCCGTACAACCGCTTACGATCCGCGCTGGAAGTGGACCGCAGCGCCGCTTTTTCCAGCGCATCCACTTGCGGGTTGCAATAGCGCATGTAGTTCGAGGGTGCATTGCACGCCAGCACGGATGAATCGTCCGGATCGGATCCCATGGTGAACGGCACGTATGCCATGTCGAACGCGCCGCTCGCCAGCGTGCCGCCGCGAGAAGACGGTAAAAAGAGCTGCGCATTGCTCACCGACTTCACTTCCACCGCGATGCCGCGATCGCGCAGCTGCGCCTGCACCGCCGTCGCGACGCGTACGCCGGTCATGGATTCCGGAAACTGCACGTACACCAGCGCCAGGGGTTTGCCGTCTTTTTCGCGCATGCCGCTCGCTCCGCGCCGCCATCCCGCTTCATACAGCAGTGCATCCGCTGCGGCCGGATCGTACGGGGGCTCTTTGACGGCGGGATCGTACGCCCACGAGAACTGCGGCTGAATCACGTTGGTGACCGGATAGCGGCCCAGCGTGATCTTCTTGCTGATGCCGTTGCGATCGATGCTCGAGGCGATAGCCCGCCGCACGCGCAGATCGTTCAGCGGCGCGTGCGAGAGGTTGAAGACGATGCCCGCGACGACCGCCGTCGGCACGTAGGCAAAGGCGATGTCGCGGTCGTCGCGCAGCATCTGCTGCTGCACGGGCGCGATCAAATTCCAATCGAGTTGTCCCGATCGCAGCATGACCAGGTTCGTTTGCGGATCGGGAATCACGCGAATATCGAGCTGCCGCGCGCGCGGCGCGCCGCGCCAGTAGCGCGGATTGGCGCGATAGAGCAGCGATTCGCCGCGCGTCCAGGAGACGAAGGTGAACGGGCCGTCGCCGACGCTCGGCGCAGCGTTGAACGGTGCTTGCGCCAGTGGAAGCTGTTTGCCGAGCACGTGCGCGGGCAGCACGAACTGCGGACGAAAGCCGTATGAAAAAAAGGTGCTCGCGGCCGGCGCCCATGCGCGCCGCAGATGGAATACGACCGTGTGCGCGTCTTTTGCGTACGCGCGGTCGATGAGGTCGTAGCCCTCGCGCGAAGGCACCGGCGTGTTCGGATCCATGATGACGTGCAGCGTCCAAAGCACGTCTCGCGCCGTCACCGGAACGCCGTCGCTCCAGAGCACGCTCGGACGCAAGTGGTAGACGATCGTGCGTCCATCGGCCGAGATGTCGCCGTTCTGCACCGTCGGAACGCGCGTGATGAGTTCGGGAATCTGCCGGCCGCGCGCGTCCAGGTCGATGAACGGCAGAAACGCCAAGCGCGCGACCTGCTGCTCGACCGAGGCCGCGTCCTGATGCAAAAACAGCGGGTTGAGGTTCTGCGGGTCGATCGCCAGGTCGAACCGGATGGAACCGGCCGCACGCGGCGCGCGCGTGGCCCCGTGCCCACCCGGAGCGCCGCAGCCGGCAAGCAAGGCAAGCAAGGATAACACGGCGGCGGTCCTTCGCATGGGCCGTGAGGTTCGGCCGTGAAGGGCGGTGCCCTTGAACCGGGCCCCTTGCCCGAATAAATCGACGGTGCTATAGTCTGAAGACCAAATAATTTTCGGGAATATGGATAAAAGAGCGAATATCGCGGTTGAGTCCGGCGAACTGGACGACTTGGACCTGCGCCTGCTGGACGCGCTGCAGCGCAATGCGCGGTCGACGTTTGCCGACCTCGGAGCCCTCGTCGGGCTCAAAGCGCCGGCGGTGCACGACCGGGTCAAGCGTCTGGAATCGCGCGGCTACGTGCGCGGTTATTCCGCGCAGCTCGACAGCAAGCTGCTGGGGCTGGAGCTCATTGCGTTCATCAGCTGCTATACCTCGCCCGAATGCAGCTACGATGAATTCACGCAGACGCTTGCGCAGATTCCCGAGATTCTCGAAGTGCACAGCGTGGCCGGCGAGGAGTCGTTCGTTCTCAAGGTGATGACGCGCTCGACCGCCCATCTCGACGATTTGCTCTCGCGCCTGAAATCCATCAAGAATATGGCGCGTACCAAAACCACCATCGTGCTCTCGACGCCGTTCGAGCGCGGAGGCATTTCCGTACAATGAGCGTCGCCTTCGATCGTCAGCTCGACGCGCTGGGCACACACCGCGTCATCGATCCGCCCGGCGCGATGCCCCAAAGCGCGCGCAAGATCGACAACACGCCGGTCGCGTTCGAAAACGAACTTCTGTGCGACGTCGAGACGCTCAACATCGACTCCGCGTCGTTCAAACAAATTCGCGATCACTGCGGCAACGACGCGGCGCGCATCGCCGAGCACATCATGGACACCGTGCGCGAGCGCGGCAAGCAGCATAACCCGGTAACGGGCAGCGGCGGCATGTTCATCGGCCGCATCCTGAAGATCGGCGAGCGCCTGCGCGAAAAAGTCGATCTGCACCCCGGCGATCGCATTGCCTCGCTCGTATCGCTCACGCTCACGCCGCTGTACATCGAGTCGGTCACCGACCTCGACGTGGAAACGGGACGCGTGTGGATTCGGGGCAAAGCAATTTTGTTCGAGTCGGGCCTTTGGGCGAAACTGCCTGCCGATATCGACGACGACGTGGCGCTTGCGGTACTGGATGTCGCGGGAGCGCCCGCGCAGGTGCGCCGCATGACCAAACCCGGCATGACCGTCGCCGTCATCGGCGCGGACGGCAAATCCGGCATGCTCTCGTGCGCGCAAGCCAAGGTGCAGGCGGGCCCGGGCGGATGCGTTATCGGCGTTGCTCCCGACACCGGCACGCCGGCCGCGCAAGCGCTCAAGAGCGCGGGCTTGGTCGACGAGTTCATTCAAGCCGACGCATGCAACGCGATCGAGCTTTCGCAGAAATTTGCCGCCGTTGCTCCGGAGCTGGCCGATCTCGTCGTCAATTGCGTGAACGTGCCCGGCACGGAGCTCAGTTCGATTCTGTGCACCAAACAGAACGGCACCGTGTACTTCTTTTCCATGTCCACCTCGTTCACCGCGGCCGCGCTCGGCGCGGAAGGCGTGGGTAAAGACGTGACCATGATCATCGGCAACGGCTACGCGGTTGGCCACGCCGAGTGCGCGCTGCAGACGCTGCGCGACCACGCCGGGATTCACCGTTACTTCAACAGCAAATACGCGGGCAGCCGCTAGAAACCGTCAGCGAGAGAAAGACCATGATTACTGAAATTACGCATAAAAAACCGCCGGTCGGCGAGGAGTTCTTCGAGTACCGCAATCTGCGGCAAGGCGAGTTCTGGCGGGCCATCCCCAAGTACCGCGAAATCGACGAGGCCACGTTCCTCGATCACCTTTGGCAGCAGAAAAATGCGGTCAAGGGTCCGGAAGAGCTGCTTGAGACCATCAAGGATCTCGCGCCGTCCGAGTTCATCAAGGACGTCGAGACCGGGTTCCACCGCGCGCCGATGGCGATGCGCGTTCCGCCGTATCTCATCGCACTGATCGACTGGAGCGACCCGTACAACGATCCGATTCGCACGCAGTTCGTGCCGGTCGCATCGCGCCTGCTGCCCGATCATCCGCGGCTCACGCTCGACTCGCTGCACGAACAGGACGATTCCCCGGTCACGAGCCTGGTGCACCGCTACGTCGACAAAGCGCTGTTTTTGCCGCTGAACACGTGTCCGGTGTATTGCCGCTTCTGCACGCGTTCGTATGCGATCGGCCCCGATACCGAGAACGTGGACAAGGCCGAGCTCGCGAAAACGCCGGCGCAGTGGCAGATGGCGTTCGACTATATCCGTGAGCGTCCGGAGCTGGAAGACATCGTCATTTCGGGCGGCGACATGTATCAAATGCCGCCCAAGAACCTCGAGCTCATCGGCAGCGCGCTGCTCGACATTCCGCACGTGCGCCGCATGCGCTTTGCCACCAAAGGCATCGCCGTAATGCCGATGAAAGTGCTTACTCATCCGGAATGGGTGGACACGATCACCTCGATCGTCGAGCGCGGACGCAAACTCGGCAAAGACGTGATGATCCACACGCACTTCAACAGCCCCGAAGAGATTTCGTGGATCACGCAAAAGGCTATGAACCTGCTCTTCGAGCGCGGCATCTTCGTGCGCAACCAGTCCGTGCTGATCCGCGGCGTGAACGACACGAAAGAGCGCATGCAGCGCCTGGTCAAGCGCCTGAGCTACGTGAACGTACACCCCTATTACGTGTACATGCACGACATGGTCAAAGGCGTCGAGGATCTTCGCACGACCGTGCAGACCGCTACCGACATCGAGAAGTTCGTGCGCGGCAGCACGGCCGGATTCAATTCGCCCACGTTCGTGTGCGACGCGCCGGGCGGCGGCGGCAAACGCGACGTGCACAGCTACGAATACTACGATCGCGAGAACGGCATCGCCGTCTACACCGCTCCGAGCGTCAAGCCGGGCAAAGCGTTCCTCTACTTCGATCCGATCGACAAACTGTCGGCGGACGCGCAGGCGCGCTGGGCCGTCAAAGACATCCAAGAGCAAATGATCCACGAAGCCCTTGGCAAGTCGGGCGCCGCCGACGAACAACTCGTCATCGCGTAGTTCCCACCTGCCGGACCGGAAATACGGGCAAGCACCATAACCGCGGGGCGGGGGCCCCGCGCGCTTCGCGTGCGGGGGGCGTGGAGCGCGCAGCGCGGATACGCCTGTTCAACGTGAAAGCGCCGGGCGTGCTGTTCCCGGCGCTTTCGTTTGGCCCTCGGAGCTTCCTTAACCGGCGGGCTTTGCCCACAGCAGCAAGGTGTACGCGATGGCAATCCCGATCGCGGCTGCGAATGCATACCATACGAGCTGGCGTACCATGGCGACCCTCCGCCGCAGCGCTGCTGCCCAACCATCTTCTCAGAGGGTTAGGAAAAAGCGGCGAACGTCACGGGAACGGCGCGCATCAAAACGCTGCCCTGCGGACGCAGCGTGATAATGGGATCCGGCTGGACCTCCCGTTCGGGCCGATCCAACTCAAAGCGCCACCGCTGGGCCAGATGAGCCAGTTCGATCCGCGCCTCCGTCCATGCGAACTGATCGCCTAGGCACTTGCGCGCGCCTCCGCCGAAGGGAAAATACGCGAACTGCGGCAGGGAGGGCGCCGGCAGCCAGCGATCGGGCTGAAAATGCTCCGGATCGCTGAAATAGCGCGGCGAGCGGTGCATGACGAGTTGACTGACGAACACCGTCGCACCCTTGCGGAAGCGCCACCCCTGCACGTCGACTTCGCGCAGCGCGTCCCGTCCCAAAATCCAGGCGGGCGGATAGAGCCGCAGCGTCTCGCTTAGCACCGCATCCAAATACGGGCTTTGCGGATCGCGGCGCAGTTCGTCGCAAAGCCGCTCGCGCACGCGCGGATGCTTGCTCAGCAAATACCACGTCCACGTCAGCGCGTTTGCCGTGGTTTCGTGTCCCGCGACGAATAGCGTCATCACTTCATCGCGGACCTGCGCGTCGCTCAGGCCCTGGCCGGTCTGCTCGTCGCGCGCCGTAAGCAGCATCGAGAGCGCGGATCTGTCGTTCCGGGCGTTGTCGGAGGATTCGCCGGCCTTGCGCCGCTGAGCGATGAGGCCGAGCACGATCTCGTCGAGCACGCGGCGGGCTTTGCGAAAGCGCACGGTGGCCGGAAAGGGCAAGCGGCGTTTGATCGCGCCGAATGGCCCGAGCACGTCCGGAAAAATCGTCACCACCTCGTGCAGCGCGGCGCCGACTCGATCCGCCTGGGCGCCCGCATCGACGCCGAACAGCGTCTTCGAAGCGATGCGCAGCGTGAGTTCCATCATCTCCGCGTGCATGTCGAATACGCCGCTTGGCGGCCGCCACGCCTGCGCGTACTCCCGCATCGTCTGCGCGTAAGCAACTATGCGTTCGCGATGAAAGGCGGGCTGCACGATCCGGCGCATGCGCCGGTGCAGCGGCTCTTCGCTCGTCACCAGTCCTTCGCCGAGCAGCTCGCGCATTGCGCGCGTGCCTTCGGATTTGACGAACGCCTGCTGCTGCGTCACCAGCACGTCCTTAATCGCTGCGGGATCGTTGACGAAATAGAAGCGCCGCCAGGGCACGCGAAATGCGGCGACGCTGCCGTATTGCCTTTCGAGTTCGTTCAGAAACCGGGGAAATTCCGGAAGCGGCGTCGCGCGAAGCCGCCGGTACGTTTCCCACATTCCCGGCCCGGGGGGCTCACGCATGTGCGCGCCTACAATTCGATGAGCGGAATGCCGATTTCGGGACGGTCGGTGCGGCGCACGTTCGAGGGCATCTCGTCGATGACGACCTCGAGCGTCGGACGCACGAGGCCCTCGAGCAAATGTCCTCCGGTCGTATGTCCGTCGCGATGTCCCAATATACAGTGCACGTGGATTTTCGGCTTTCCTTGATAGGCCGTCACATTACCCAAAAACGAAAGCACTTCCACTTGCTCGCCGACTTCGATACGTTCGTATCGCTTGGCTTCCATATCGTAAAACGCAACGGCGGCGCTGCGGAATCCGCCGATTCCCGAGATGCTTGCCGCCGCAATCCGTTCGTGCTCGCAGAACTGCTGCAGCGCCTGCAGCACGTCGTCGTCCATGTCGCCCACCAGAATAAATCTGCGCGCTATGTCGTGTGCGTTCAGGCGCCTGTACTTCACCGTCAGCCTCCGGCCTTTTTTACTGCTTTTCCCGCAGCCTGGAGATGTGCGACGATCTTGTCCCGGTGGTCGCCCTGAATCTCGACCACGCCGTTCTTGGCAGTGCCGCCGCTGCCGCACAGGCGTTTGAGCGTGCTCGCGGTTTGCGCGACCTCGCGTTCGGGCAGCCCGGTAATGAGGGTTACCGTGCTTGCCCGGCGCCGCTCGCGCATGACGCGCACAATGCCGTCATCGGGAACGCGATTTTTCACGCTTGCGCCTTCGGCAGGCTACAGCGGGCGCCCCGCCAAACGCGCGCAGCATGGGTCAACGCGTGGGGATTTTTTGCGGCGCGCACACCGGCAACGGTGCGCACTATAGCGAAATCGCGGCCGGCATAGCAAAGCGAGTGGTCGAGCGCAATTTCGGTATCGTCTACGGCGGCGGCCGCGTCGGGCTCATGGGCGTTATCGCCGACGCCGCTCTTGCATGCGGCGGTGAAGTGATCGGCGTCATTCCGCAGGCGCTGGCGACCAAAGAGATCGCGCACGGGGGCCTCACGCAGCTGCACGTCGTCGCGAGCATGCACGAGCGCAAGGCGCTCATGGCGGATTTAAGCGATGCGTTCATCGCGCTGCCCGGCGGATTCGGCACGATGGACGAGTTTTGCGAGATCCTGACGTGGGCGCAGCTGCGCATTCACAGCAAGCCCGTGGGACTGCTCAATACGGGCGGCTACTACGATGAACTGCTCGCGCTTTTCGACAAAATGGTCCGCGAGGGATTCGTCACCGTGACGAACCGCTCGCTCGTACAATCGGCTCCCGACATCGATGAACTGCTCTCGCTCATGTTTGCTTACTAGTGGAGGTAGTCAAGGTGAAGAACGCGCTTCGAATCGCGGGATTGGCCGCGCTCGCAATGTCCTGTTTATTTGCTGCGGCACCCTCGGGCAGTACCGATCCATTTTTGTGGCTCGAAAACAAGGACGGCGCGCGCGCCATGGCGTGGGTGCACGCGCAAAACGCTCGCACGCTGCCCATTCTCGAGCACGATCGGCACTACGCGCCGTTCTACGCGCAAGCGCTGAAGATCGACCAGTCCGAAGCGCGCATTCCGTACCCCTCCTACATCGGCGGCGCCGTCTATAACTTTTGGCAAGACGCAAAGCACGTTCGCGGCATCTGGCGCCGCACGTCGCTTCGAAGCTACCGGAGCGCATCTCCGTCGTGGACGACGGTTCTCGATCTGGATGCGCTTGCCAAACGCGAGCATGCGAATTGGGTCTGGAAAGGCTACGACTGCGAGGAGCCGCAGGAACGCCGCTGCATGATCGTTCTCTCGGACGGCGGCGAAGATGCGGTCACTCTTCGCGAATTTGATCTTTCCACGCGCCGCTTCGTATCCGGCGGCTTTGTTCTTCCGCGCGAAAAACAGGACACGGCGTGGATAGACCCCGACACCCTGCTCGTATCGCGCGCGTGGGCGCCGGGCCAGTACACGGCCTCCGGATATACATATGTGGTCAAACGCCTGCGGCGCGGCCGTCCGCTTTCATCCGCGGTCGAAGTATTCCGCGGCAAACCCAGTGACGTGAGCGTCGATCCCGTTACGCTCACGGACGGGAGCGGCCGCCAAGCCGTCCTCATCCAGCGCGGCATCACCTTTTTCAACAGTGAATTCTATTTGCTCACCAAATCCGGCGTCGAGAAATTGAACGTTCCGCTGAAGGCGTCCGTCCGCGGACTGGTGGACGGGCAACTGCTGTTTTCCCTGAACGAAGACTGGAGCGCGAACGGCAAAACGTTCAAGCAAGGTTCGCTGGTTTGCGTGAATCTGGCGAGGGCGCTGGCGCATCCATCGGACTTGCGCCCCGCTCTGGTCTATGCGCCGGGCGCCCGTGAGTCGCTGGAGGACGTCGCGACGACCAAAAACGATCTCGTGCTGACCGTGTATCAAAACGTACGCGGACGCGCGTTCGTGTATACGCCGGCGGGAAACGGCTGGACGAAACGCAAGCTGGCGCTCCCCGATAATTCGACCATTCACATCGTCGGCACCGCGCTGCATGCGAATGGCGTCTTTTTGACCGTCAGCGGCTTCCTGACGCCCACGACTTTATACGCGAGCGAAGGCGGCGGCGTTCCGGAAGAGATCAAAGCGATGCCGGCGCAGTTCGATGCCTCGAACGACCTGGTCGAGCAGCATGAAGCGACCTCGAAGGACGGGACCAAGATCCCGTACTTTATCGTCCGGCCCAGAAACATGCGCTTCGACGGCACGAACCCAACTGTGCTCTATGCGTACGGCGGATTTCAGATCTCGATGACGCCGTCGTACTCGGGCACGATCGGAAAACTTTGGCTCGAACGCGGCGGCGTATACGTGCTCGCGAACATTCGCGGCGGCGGCGAGTTCGGACCGGCCTGGCACGAAGCGGGCTTGAGAACGCATCGCCAGCGCGTGTACGATGACTTTTACGCCGTCGGCAAAGACCTGGTCGCGCGCAAGATCACCGATCCGCGGCATCTCGGCATCGCAGGCGGATCCAACGGCGGCCTGCTCATGGGCGTCGAGTTCACACAGCATCCGCAGATGTGGAACGCGGTGCAAATCGAAGTGCCGCTGCTCGACATGCTGCGCTATGAGAAAATTCAAGCCGGTGCGTCGTGGGTAGGCGAATACGGCAGCGTGTCAGACCCCGCGGTGCGGGCGTTCTGGGAGCGCACATCGCCGTACCAAAATCTGAAAGCGGGCGTCGCGTACCCGGAGCCGTTTATTTGGACGACCACCAAGGATGACCGCGTCGGACCGCAGCATGCACGCAAATTCGCGGCGAAACTCGCCTCGATGCACATCCCGTATCTTTTCTACGAAGTGACCGAAGGCGGCCACGGCGCGGGGGCAAATCTCAAAGAAGACGCGCAAACCACCGCACTCG
>DASSZL010000283.1:0-2944 GCA_035713505.1 Vulcanimicrobiaceae bacterium
GTTGCAGACGGGACTGTCGTCGCCGCCGCACAGCACCGCACCCGCACGCTCGATGCGCCCGAGCGCGTTCATGCTGCGCATGCGCTGCTCGCCCAGCCGCGCTTCGTACATTTGCCCGCTGCCGCCCCACAGCTGGTCGAATTGCGGCTGCATCGAAAGATAGATGCCCATCCGCGCGCAGGCGTCGATGTGCTCCTGATGCGCTATCTCGAAATGTTCGATGAAATGGCGGTTGCCGCGCGTGCTCGGTTTGCCGCCCAGAACGCGTTCCCAGGTCGCGATGCATTGCTCGATCGCGCGATCGCCGATCGCATGCACGCCGGCGGAAATGCCGAGCGCTTCGGCGTTGGCGAAATACACGTAGAGTTCGTCGTCGCTGTACTTGAGTTCGCCACGAGAGCCGGCCGCCTCGAACGGCGCGGTCACCGCTGCGGTGCAACTGCCGATCGAGCCGTCAAGGAACACGTCGCCGCCGATAAACGGCAAACCGAGTTCCTGCGCGATATGCGCGTCCGGCTCGCAGATCTTCGGGTACCACTTGGCCTTGGGCAGATCGCGCAGCGCCGCGATCTCCCGCGCGTATTGTTCGCGCGGCAGGCCGACGAACTGCGCATGCAAATGCAGATAGCCCCGCGAGAGCGCGAGTTCGACCGCACGGCGATCCGCCTCGCGCTTCACGTGTTCGGGCAGTCGCTTCATGAACTGCGCCTGCGCGCGCCAGTTCGCTTCGAGCAAGAGTTTGCCGGTCGGCTCACCCGCACCGTCGCGTTCGATGCCTTGCAGGTCGGGCGGGAGATTCAGCCACGCGAACGTTTTTCGGTTGACGATGCACGAATGGCCGTCCACGCGCACCAGCATTGCGAGCGAATCCGGAAAATAACGCTCGAGCGGAGCTGCGTCGGCGCTCACGCCGTCGCGCCAGAAGCTCTCATCGTACTGGCCGGCGAAAATGAACTGTTCGCGCGGAATGCGCGCCACGGCTTGCGCGAATTCCTCGTACGATCGCACGCCGCCCAAGAAGCGCTCGTCCAAAAAATACCCGGTATCGGTCAGATGAACGTGACAATCGGAGAACGCGGGAAAAATCGTCGCGCCGCGCATGTCCAGCGTTTGCACTCCGGCACCGGCTTGGGCGGGATCGAGCGAAAGGATGCGGCCGCCGTCGAGTACGAGCCCGGCGTGACGGGAATAGGAGCGTGTGGCCGGATCGTAGCGGTAAACGCGCGCGTTGATGAGAACCTGCATATGAACGGAGTACCATGAAAGCACGACACATTCTTCTCGGGATCGCCGCCGGCCTGACCGCCGGTTATGCCCTCGCACGCGCGGTGGAAGGCGTCGGAATCCTGGCGGCGGGGGAACAGCCGCGCCGGCGCGACGCGGCGGAGTACGGAGCGCTGCGCCGCATGCTCGGCCTGGGCGGCATCGCACGATCTCTCGCGGGGAGCGCCGCCCTTGCTTATGGCCCCTTGGGCGCGCGCCTGGAGCGAAGCGTCGCGCCCGCGCCGGTGTGGACGCGGCCCGCGATCTTCGTCGCGCAGGTTTCTTTGCTGGAAACGCTGTTCGAACTGCCGGTCGATTTCGTTGAGGGCTACGCGATCGAACATCGCTACGGCTTGAGCGAGCAGTCCCCCCTGTCGTGGTTCTCCGATCATCTCAAACAAAGCGCGATTGGAGGGGCGGTGGCCTCGCTGCTTGCCGCGGCTCTGGGCGCGGTGCTGCGAAAATTTCCGAACTCCTGGCCGTACGTCTCCAGCGCCGGCGTCTTTCCGCTGCTGCTGCTGGCGAACATCGCTGTTCCGCTCTACATCATGCCGCTGTTCAACACGTACGAACCGATTACCGGATCGCTCGAGCAGCGCTTACGCGCGCTCGCGTCGCGCTACGGCGTCGGCGATGCCGAGATCCTGCGCATGAACATGAGCAAACAGACGAAAAAGGCGAACGCGTTCGTCATCGGTATCGGCAACACGCATCGTATCGTCGTGGGCGACACGCTCATCGAGCACTTTCCGGAAGAAGAAATAGAGTTCGTCGTCGCGCACGAACTCGGGCACTTCGTATCGAAGGACACGTGGCGCATGATCGCCTTCGGACAAATCGCCGCAACGGCGATTTTGTTCGGCGCCTTCCTGCTGGACGGCAACCGCGAGAACGGGGATACCCGCAAGCTCGTGCGCATTCAGTTGTGGGCCACGCTGCTCTCCCAAGTGCTCCGGCCCGCGATGTCGGCGTTCGCCCGCTCGCGCGAGTGGGCCGCGGACAGATTCGCGCTCGAAACGACGCATGCGCCGGCTATCGGCGCGTCGGCATTCCGGCGGCTGCGCGATCAGAATCTGGCCGAAGACGAGCAGCCGGCGTGGTACGAGTTCATCTTCGCGACGCACCCCTCGCTCAAAGCGCGTATCGAAGCGTTAGAAAACGCGTAGCCGCACGACGTCGATCGGCCGTGCGAAGCCTTTAATCTCCAGCGTCTCGCTGCCCGCGCGATCGCCGAACTCGCGCAGCAGCGGCGCGACGCCGGCGCGCTGCGCGTCCGCGCGCGCCATCGTCACCTCACCGGCGCCGGCCGCCGATTCCAAACGCGCCGCCAGGTTCACCGTCGTGCCGAAGTAATCGATCCGCTCGTTTGCCCGCATCGCGATGCACGGTCCGGCATGCATGCCGGCGCGAAGGCGCAGAGGCGCGCCGTCCCAGGTGATGCCTTGCACGCTCCTGTCCAATTCGACCGCCGCCCGCAAGCAGTTTCCGGCGTCGATAAATACCGCCATCACCGCATCGCCGATGGTCTTGACGATGGCGCCTTCGTACCGTGAAACGATGTCGCGGATTACCGTGAAATGATCCGTGACGATGCGAAACGCGGGCGCGTCTCCCGTGCGCGAATACATGGCGGTCGAGCCGACGAGATCGGTGAATAACACGGCGATCGATTCGATGCCGA
>DASSZL010000284.1:0-15369 GCA_035713505.1 Vulcanimicrobiaceae bacterium
TCCCGGCGCTTCGTCCACAGCTCCTCAACCAGAGGGGCGACCTTCGGAATGAGGGCGTTGGCCTTTTCAGGCGAAAACAGTTTCATGACTTGTGAACGCTCCGGACGCGCCGTATGGCTCTAGATCGGCTCGTCTTCGTAACGGGACTCTCCGGTGCGGGGAAGAGTCAGGCGATGAAGACGCTCGAAGACTTGGGCTTTTACTGTGTAGATAACCTTCCTCCGAAGCTGCTTTCACAAACCCTCTTGCTCCTGGAAGATGCGCAAGTTCGCGAAGTCGCCGTCGCGCTCGACGTACTCAGCGGCGGCGCGCTCGGCGACGCGGTGCCGATCATCGGCGAGATCTCGACCGACGGCGTTCGCCCGCAGCTGCTTTTCCTGGAAGCGCGGGACGACGTGCTGGTTCGCCGCTACAGCGAAACACGCCGGCGCCACCCCTTTACCGGCGTCGGATCCGTGCGGGAAGCGATCGCGGTCGAACGCTCGGCCCTCGCGCCGCTTCGCGCCATGGCCACGCAAGTTATCGATACAACCGGCCTCACGCACGCCGACCTCAAGGAACGCATTGCCGCCTCGTTCCGGCCGGTAGAGCGGGCGCTTTCGGTTACCATTGTCGCCTTCGGATTCAAATACGGCATCCCGCTGGACCTGGACATGCTGTTCGACGTACGCTTTCTGCACAACCCGAACTACGTCGAAAGCTTGCGCCCTCTCACGGGCGCCGACCCCGCGGTTGCGGAATATATCGAAACGGATCCGGCGACGGCGCCGTTCCTGGATCGGCTGTTCGACATGATGGATTTCTTGATGCCGCGCTACCTTGCCGAGGGTAAATCGCAACTGACGATCGGCGTGGGCTGCACCGGCGGCCGCCACCGGTCTATCTACGTGGCGCGCCGTTTGTTCGAACGGCTCCGCAAACAAGCACTCACCGACGTCTACCTGGAGCTGCGGGACAGTCACCGATGACACTCAATCGCGTACCGCCCGTGCTTCGCTGGGCCTATCCGGGCCTGGGAATAAAACGCTGGCTGATCGTCGCCATCGCCGGCATTCTGTTGGTCGTCAACGGCATCGACCGGTATCTGGTCGCCATCGGCTTCGATCTGCACGCGAATGAGCTGGTGGACAGTTTCGTCACGGACTACTTCCCGCCGGGGTATCTGGCGTGGATATTCGTCATCGTCGGCGTCGCGCTGATCTTTTTAGGCATCAGACAGTGGCTGCTCGCGATCCTGCGCGCAAGTACGATGGGCGGTCGCGAGCACATTCTGGACACGCTCTATGAAATGCGGCTGCGCAACGGGTACAAGATCGTCGCCATCGGCGGCGGCACCGGTCTGTCGACATTGCTGCGCGGACTCAAAAGCCGATCGACCAACTTAACCGCGGTCGTCACCGTCAGCGACGACGGCGGCAGCTCGGGACGGCTGCAAAAAGAACTCGGCGTTCTTCCGCCGGGCGACGTGCGCAACTGCCTGGTCGCGCTTGCGGACGACGAAGCGATGGTCACGGATCTTTTCCGCTACCGCTTCAGCGACGGCGAAGGCTTGACCGGACATTCGTTCGGCAATCTCTTTTTGGCCGCGATGACCGGCATCACCGGTAATTTCGATCGCGCGATCAAAGAATCGAGCCGCGTGCTCAATATCAAAGGGCGCGTGCTTCCCGCCACGCTCGGCGTCGTTCGTCTTTGCGCGCGTCTGGACGACGGAAGCGTCATCGAGGGCGAGACGAATATCTCCAAATCTCACAAGCGCATCAAACAAGTCTATTTCGATCCGCCATACGCGGCGCCGCTCGCCGAAGTGATCCAGGCGATTCGCGAAGCGGATGCCATTGTGCTCGGACCGGGGAGCCTGTTCACCTCGATCTTGCCGAACTTTCTTGTGGATCGCGTCGCGCGCGAAGTCGCGGCATCACAAGCCGTGAAAATGTACGTCTGCAACGTGATGACGCAACCGGGCGAAACCGACACGATGAGCGCGGCCGATCACGTCGAAGCGCTGCTCGAAAACGCGGGCGCTCGCGTGTGCGACTACGTGATCGTGAATGACGAGCCGCCCTCCAAACTGCTCGAAGCCTATGCGGAGGAAGGGCAGATCCCCGTTGCTCCGGACATCGAACGCATTCGCGCCCTTGGCCTCACGCCGATTCAGGCGCAAGTCATCAGCGAAACCGTGACCGTGCGCCATGACCCCGAGAAACTGGCGCAGGTTGTCGTCGGCGTCATCGATCGCGCGATCGCGCAGCGTGCGTCGTACATGCGGCCGGCCCAAGTGTACGAACAGCGCTCCAACTCTCCCGCCTAAAACGAGCTGCCTTTCCGAAGCAGCAGTGCGGCCGCCCGCCTACTCACGGCGCCGGCGGGTATATCATAAACATGACTTTTCGATTGCTTCTTTCCGCCGCCGCCGCAGCCATTGCGGTATTGGCGCTCGCGCCCGCGATCGCGCTCGCGGACCTGCAGGTGAGGGCGAACGGATTCGATCGAGTCGTGACGTCGTCGACGCAAGGCGACACGTGCGAGGTCGAGCAACTGACCGGCGGTACGAGTATCGACTGTCCCGACGGATCGAGAGGAACGATGCTGTTTTATCGCCTCGACGGCGAGTCGCCGGTTTGCGAACTCGATTTTTGGTTCGGAGGCAACGGCTCGGGCGCGCAGCGCTGGAGCGCGCAGATCGTTCGTCAGAACGGCATGATCGGCACCTGCGCGCTTGACCGTCAAAGCGCCAACGCGATGCGCATCACGCTGCAGCCGGGGTCCTAACCGCCGCCGCTCGCAATCTTGGCCAAATACTCGTCGTTGAATATTTTCGAAAGATACGCTCTGCCCGAATCCGGCAATATCACGACGATGTACGCGTCTTGACGCGCCTGCGCGCAAACGCGCGCTGCGCCCACGAGCGCAGCCCCGGAGGAACCACCCACGAGCAGGCCGGCCTCGCGCGCCGCTCGCCTGGCCATCTCGAACGCCTCCAAGTCGCTTACGATTTCAACCCGATCGATCAGCGACATATCGAGCGAGGCGGGCACATAGTGCCGTCCGATCCCTTCAACTTCGAACGCCTTGGCAGCGGCGCCGGAATAGACCGAACCAACGGGTTCGACTCCAACGATCGTTGCTGATTCTTTTCTGCTTTTCAGCGCGCGCGCGACGCCGCACGCCGTTCCGCCGGTTCCCAGGCCCGCCACGACATGGGTTACTTTGCCGCCCGTCTGCTGCCAAATCTCCGCGCCGATTGTTTTTTCGCACGTCAAGGCGTTGACCGGATTTGCATATTGATCGGGCATATACGCACCTGTTTCGGCCGCTATGCGGGACGCGACCCTCGTGTAATGCCGCGAATCGTCGACCGGCACGTTGGGAGCAACTATCACCTGCGCGCCGTACGCGCGCATCGCAGCGACTTTCTCGGCCGAGGTCTTCTCCGGCGTAACCAGTATGCATCGGTAGCCCCGCACGGCAGCCACCATAGCGAGCGAAGCGCCCGTGTTGCCGCTCGTCGGCTCCACGATTGTTCCACCCGGCTTTAGCACATTGCGCTCTTCAGCGTCCAGAACCAGCGCAACCGCAATGCGATCCTTAACGCTGCCGCCCGGGTTGAGAAATTCGACCTTGCCGAAGATTCGACAGTCGCACGGAATGAGCGGTTGAAGAGAAACCAATGGAGTGTTTCCGATCAATCCAAGCACGCCATCGCCGTGCCGGCCTCGCGTTGTAATACCGTTCTCCAGTTAGACGAGCCTAAGTCGTAGCGAATTGCGCGGCGTAGTCGCGAGCGGCGGATTCCAGCACGCCGGAGTCCGCCTCGCGCACGGTAATCCCGCGCTCTTCCAACTCCACTTTCGCGCGGGGTTCGACGACACCCGCAAACGCCACGACCGGCACGTGCTGCGCGCGCGCGAGTTCCGCGACGCCGCTCACGGTTTTTCCGTGCAGCGTCTGATCGTCGATTTTTCCCTCTCCAGTCACGCAGAGCGACGCACCGTGCAGCGCCTGCGTCAGATCCAACTCCTCCGCAATGACGTTGACGCCGCGCTCCAGACGTGCACCCAAGAACTCCAGGAGCGCATACCCCAATCCGCCCGCGGCGCCCGCGCCGGGCGAGTCGCGCTGGTCGCGCCGCAGCGTGCGCGCGGCCACGTCGGCAACGTGATCAAAGGTGAGATCGAGCAAAGCGATTTGCGCGGGATTCGCGCCTTTCTGCGCGGCATACGTTCGGGAAGCGCCGCGCGAGCCGCACAGTGGATTGTCGACGTCGCTCGCGATGACGATCGGCACGCTGCGCACTCGGGAATCGAAATGGGTGAGGTCAATCTCCTCCAACCGCGCATAACGGGCAATCGCGCGATCCAGCACTTCTCCCGTTTCGTCGATGAACCGGGCGCCCAGGGCGCGTAGAAATCCAGTTCCGGCGTCGTTTGTCGCGCTTCCGCCGGCGCCGACGATAACGCGGCGCGCTCCGGCGTCGAGCGCCGCGAGCAGCAGTTCGCCGGTACCGTACGTGTCGGCGTGCATGACGTCGCGCCGGTCGTGCGCGAGCAGTTCCAGTCCCGATGCGGCAGCCATCTCGATTATCGCCGTATCATCGAGGACGGCGAACACGGCGTCGACCGGATCGCCGAGCGGCCCATGAACGCGTACGGCGCGCGGCTGCGCACCGGCACGAATGAACGCATCGACGGTGCCTTCACCGCCGTCGGCCATGGGCGCAACGACGAATTCAGCGTCGTGCAGCACCGCGCGCATTCCGCGCTCGATTGCATCCGCTGCTTGCGCGGCGGTCAGTCTGCCTTTGAATTTATCCGGAGCGATTACGACGCGCATCGGCCCGGAACGGTCAATGCGTGAGCGTTATCGTCAGCGCGAGCGGCTTGTCGGGCGCCAAGTGCGCGCTGCTGGAATACGCTTTGTACGTTCCGCCGGGCATCGTGACCTGATAGTCGATGTCGCCGACCGGAACTTTCGCAAATGAAAATTTCCCCGCTGAATCGGTCGTCGTGGTCAAAACCGTGTCCATGGTCACCGTCGCTCCGGCGACGGGCTGATTCGTTGCGGCATCGAGCACAACGCCCGAGACGCTTTGATACGTTCCACCCGGCGGCAGCGCCGAGTCGTCGCACGCCGCCAAGGCAAAAATACCGGCAAGTGCGAGGAGCAGCCCAAGGGCTCGTGCGCGTTTCATAGCCTTCCTCTCTTCTGTGTACATCATACCCCGCCCCGGCAATGTGACCGAGCGCAGGGCCATCCCGCGCGAGCGCGGAAGGCGCAACCATTCCCAAGAGCTTCCCGGAGGCCAAAGACCTTGACGACCACGGCGTCGGACACGCGTGCCGGCATGCAGTATTTCAACGATGCGCTCGCGGCCATCGGCAACACCCCGCTCGTGCGGCTGGGAAAAGTAACGGACGGCGCACAGTGTTTGGTTTTGGCCAAAGTCGAGTACATGAACCCCGGCGGCAGCGTGAAAGATCGCCCGGCCGTGGCGATGCTCGACGCCGCCGAAAAGGCGGGCCTGCTCAAACCCGGCGGCACCATCGTCGAACCCACCAGCGGCAACACCGGCTCGGGCCTGGCGATGGCGGCCGCGATTCGCGGCTACCGCTGCATCCTGGTGATGCCCGACAAGATGTCCAAGGAAAAGGTCGACCTGCTGCGGGCTTACGGCGCTGAGGTCGTCGTCACACCTACGAACGTCCCCAACGATTCTCCCGAATCCTATTACGGCGTCGCGAATCGTCTCGCGTCGGAGATCGCCGGCGCGTTCCAGCCCAACCAGTTCCATAATCACCACAATCCCGAAGCGCACTACCACACGACCGGCCCCGAGATATGGAAACAGACCGCCGGGCGCATCACGCATTTCGTGGCGGGGATCGGCACCGGCGGAACGATTTCGGGCACCGCGCGCTATTTGAAAGAACAGAACCCGAAGATCCACGTCGTCGGCGCGGATCCCGAAGGATCGATCTATTCGGGCGACACGCCCAAGTCGTATGCGGTTGAAGGCATCGGCATGTCGTATCTGCCCGAAACAGTCGACATGAAAGTGATCGACGAGATGGTGCGCGTTTCGGATCGCGAGTCGTTCCTGATGGCCCGGCGCATCACGCGCGAAGAAGGCTTGCTGGTCGGCGGCTCTTCCGGCACCGCGGCGGTGGCGGCGATGAAGCTCGCGAAGACGCTTGCGCCCGACGCGATCCTGGTCGTCCTCTTTCCCGACTCCGGACGCGGATACATGTCCAAGATCTTCAACGACGAGTGGATGATCGCCAACGGCTTCCTGTCCGAGGGCAAACGCCGCGCGACCGTAGGCGACGTGCTGCGCAGCAAGCGTCCCCTGCCGCCGCTCATTACGGTCAAGGATACCGATGCCGTGAAAAGCGCGCTGGACTTGCTGCGTCAATACGAAATTTCGCAGATCCCCGTGATGCGCGGACACGAGCAGATCGGCAGCATCAACGACGTCGGCGTCATGCAAGCCGTCTTCGATCAAGCCGACATCATTCACAAACCGGTGAGCGAAGTCATGGGCCGCCCCTTCCCCGTTCTGGATCAGAGCGAGGAAATCGAACGCGCGTACAAGCTGCTCACGCTCGCGAATCATGCGGTCGTCGTCACGGACGAAGACGAGCCCATCGGCGTCGTGACGCGTCAAGACATCATCAGTTACCTCTCCGCAGCCAGCGACTCGAAGGTACCGCAGTAACGTGAAGTTTTCGACCAAGGCAATCCACGTCGGCCAAGGCGCCGATCCGGCCACCGGCGCGACGATCGTTCCGATCTATCAGACCTCGACGTACACGCAAGAAGCCGTCGGGGTGCATAAAGGCTTCGACTACAGCCGCTCGGTGAATCCCACCCGAGTCGCGCTCGAAGCGCAGCTCGCGGCACTTGAAGGCGCGGAGTACGGCAGCGCGTTCGCCAGCGGCATGGCGGCGACTGCGGCGGTGCTGAATCTGCTCTCCGCCGGCGATCACGTGATCGTCACCGACGATTTGTATGGCGGCACGTACCGGCTCTTCTCACGCGTGCTCACGCGCTACGGGCTGGAGTTCACATACGTCGACATGGCCGATCTCGCGGCCGTACGCGCGGCGGTGAAGCCCAATACGAAAATGTTCTGGGTCGAAACGCCGACCAATCCGCTGCTCAAACTCATCGACATCAGCGCGATCTGTTCGCTGCGCGAGAGCGGGCAAATCGTCGCCGTCGACAACACCTTCGCCTCGCCCTATTTTCAGCAGCCGCTCTCGCTGGGTGCGGACGTCGTGGTGCATTCGACCACGAAGTACATCGGCGGCCATAGCGACGTCGTCGGCGGAGCGGCACTCACGAGCAACAAAGACTTCCACGACGTCATCAAGTTCCACCAGAATGCGGTCGGCGGCGTGCCGGGCCCAAACGATGCTTGGCTCACCATGCGCGGCGCGAAAACGCTCGCCATTCGCATGCGCGAGCACGCGAAGAACGCGCAGGCCGTTGCGGAGTTCCTCGAGGGGCATTCCGAAGTGCAGCGCGTCTATTATCCGGGCTTAGCTTCGCACCCGCAGCATGAGCTGGCGAAACGCCAGATGAGCGGTTTCGGCGGCATGGTCTCGTTCACGCTCAAAGGGCCCGAACAGCGCGCGATCGATTTCGCGAACCGCATGCACTATTTCAGTCTGGCCGAGAGTCTGGGCGGCGTGGAGTCGCTCATCTGCCATCCGGCTCGCATGACGCACGGATCGATTCCGAAGCAGGAGCGCGAAAAACGGGGCGTTACCGACGGATTACTGCGCCTCTCGGTCGGCATCGAGGACCTCGAGGATCTGATCGACGACCTAAAGCAAGCTCTAGTAGCGGTTGAGCGGGAAGCGCACGCCGCTGGCGCTCGCTAAGTCCTGTTTGGCCTGCGCTTCGGTCAGTTCGCCGTAGCGTCCCGTAATTGACAGATCGACGCCGCGAAAGCCGTCTACCCACAGGTATTCCCAGCGCTTCATCTCCTGGAAGCCGTCACCGACCGTGATTTCTTCCCACATCGCCGGCATGCCGTTGGAGAGCGCCGACTGCTGCTTCTTGGTGACGAAGACGCCGTCGAGCTGGCCCCGTAATTCGTTTTCCGATAGCACCGTGAAGCCGGGCAGCGAGCCTTGGAATTGCTCCATCTGAATTTGAATGACGCGCATGTCGGGCTTGCCGGAGTTCTTGACGAACGTCGCGACGACCGCCGCCTGAGCGATGTTGTCGGGATCGTACGGCCGCGTCGATCCCTTGTAGCCCGCCGGCGCGGTGAAGCTCATCGCGGGATCGTTGTAGGTATTCGAAGGCATCGGCGTATCTTGCGCGGCGGCGGGCACTGCGGAAGTGACCAATCCGCACAAGACCAGGGCCAAAACGAACCGGTTCATGCTCTCTCCAAGACGCCGGACAGCACCGGCAGGGACACGTCGTAGCGGTATCCGACGTTTCGATGATCGTCTTCAAATTCTTCGTGGCGCACGTCGAGCCCCATCTCCCGCATGCGAGACGCCATCACGCGAGCGCCAACGTCTAGAAAATACTCGTCTCGCCGGCCGCAATCCAGGTAACGTAAGCGAAGGCGCGCCAGTTCCGCCTGCTTGCCCACGCAGACTTCAGCCGGATCGAACGCGAGCCAGCGTTCGAACACGTCGTCGCGCAGCGCGCCGGTCTTGCGGTCGAACGGCAAGTCCAGATCGAACGCCGCCGCACTGCGCGGCGAATACGCGCTTGCATAGCCCAGCATTTCCATCGTCTGGTACTCGGCCTGCGATCGTTTGTTCGCCTCCTCGAAATGCTCGACGAATTTTTCGATGTTCCACTGGAACTTCTCGAGCGTGCGCTGCGTCTGCACGAACGCCGGCGGGTCCGCATAGCGAAAATACGAGTCGCCGCTGTGCGAGGCGAACGCCGCAAACACGCCGGGGTACTTCATGGACAAATGCAGCGAGCCGAAGCCGCCGGACGACTTGCCGAAGACCGCTCTTCCGCCTTCTTGCGGGACGGTGCGATACGAGGCGTCGACATGGCCGATAACATCGCAAATAACGTAGGTCTCGTAATCGCCGTTGTGAACGGAGTTCACGTACTGCGAACCGCCCAAGCGAGTGAATCCGTCGACCAGCACGAGCAGTGCCGGAGCCATCCGCTGCTGCGCAATGAGCCGGTCCATGCGCTGCACGACGTTGTATTCCCAGGGCCGCGCTCCGACCAGAGCCGCAACGTCTCCCGTGTATCCATGAAGACCGTACAGCACCGGGTAACGCCGCGATCCTTGCGGATCGTAATGCGGCGGCAGGTATACCGCGACGGGCCGCTCCGCGGGATCGCCGAGCGCATTGCCTTCCAGCGCCGGGCTGGTAATGAAATCGATACGCAGATCGCCGTGCAGGTGCAGCAGGCGCGCTAAGTCGCTTCGCCGGTCAGTCATATCCGCGCTCTTCGCCGCCGGGTTTCCCTGGCACTACAGAGAACGGCGCGCTCATGATCCGCGGTATCAACCTGCGCGGCGCGGTTGCGCTCAACGTCATTACGATGATCGGCATCGGCCCGCTGGTAACGATTCCGCTCGTGCTCGCGCAGCTCGCGGGGCCTCTCGCCCTCGCCGGGTGGATCGCCGGAGCACTCGTCGCGCTGTGCGACGGCCTCGTCTGGGCGGAGCTGGGTTCCCGCTACCCCGGCTCGGGCGGCACCTACGTCTATCTGCGTGAGGTGTTCGGGCCGCAGCGATGGGGACGTCTGCTCGCGTTCCTGTTCAACTGGCAGTTTCTGCTCTTCGCCCCGTTTCTGCTGGCAAGCGGCTACATCGGCTTCACCGATTATCTCGCGTATCTGTTTCCGGTGCTCTCGCAGCAGTGGGCACTGCATACGGCCGCCTCGATGGCCGTCGGCGTGCTCGTCATCGTTCTCCTCTACCGGCGTATCACGGCAGTCGCAAGCATCGGCAGCATGTTCGCGGTTGCCGCGGTCGGCACGCTGCTGATCATCATCGCCGCCTGTCTTTCCCATGCGGATTCCCACCAAGCCTTTGCGCTCTCGAAGCCCGTCGCGCTCGGCGCCGGTTTCTTTGCGGGCCTGGGCGGCGCGCTGTACATCACGCTCTACGACTACGTAGGTTACAGCGACGCGGCGCTTCTTGGTGACGAAGTGCGCGAACCGCGCCGGACCATTCCGGCGGCAATCGTCATCTCCATCGTCATCGTTGCGGTGCTCTATATCGCGCTGCAAGTCGGCATTCTGAGCGTCGTGCCGTGGCAGACGCTGGTCGGGCCGGGCGGCTCGCAGCCTGCAGACGCTCAATACGCCGCGTCAATCGCGATTGCGCAGACCTGGGGCATGTGGGCCGCGCGCGGCGTGACGATCCTCATTCTCGTGACGGCGTTTGCCTCGCTCTTCGGCAATCTCGCGGGGTTCGCGCGAATTCCGTTTGCCGCCGCGCGGGACGGCGCGTTTTTCCCCGCGTTCGGGCGGCTGCATCCGAGCGGTCAATTTCCGCATATCTCGCTGCTCGTCATCGGCATTGCATCCCTGGCGGCTTGTTTTTTCAGTTTGGGGACGGTCATCGCCATCCTGACGGCGGGCATCGTGCTGATTCAAAGCGTTGCGCAAATCATCGCCCTCTTCGTCATGCGCGCGCGCGGCGAACGCGGCTCATTTCGCATGTGGCTCTTTCCGTTGCCCGCGCTCATCGCGCTCGCCGGCTGGATCTATGCATTCGCGTACACGGGAACGCTCGCGATCGCCG
Source organism: Vulcanimicrobiaceae bacterium (assembly GCA_035713505.1). Lineage (GTDB taxonomy): Bacteria > Vulcanimicrobiota > Vulcanimicrobiia > Vulcanimicrobiales > Vulcanimicrobiaceae > DATGJX01. Next base: position 10,751 of record DASSZL010000284.1, read on the forward strand.
CGGGCACCGGGTGGCTGGCTTTCGGCGTCATTGCCTATCTCGTACTCGCTCGCGCTCAACGCGCGTGGCCGTTCGCGAAAGCCCTCACCGCGGCGCTGCTGCTTGCCGGAATACTCGTTTCGGCCGCTTCTCCCGCACGCTCGCAAGCGCAGCCGCCGTTCTTTTTGTACGGCGCGACCTTCTTCTACGAGCGCGTGCCGCGCGGGGAGTGGGCGGCGGCGCTGCAGCGGTACCGCGCGATGGGCATCAATACGATCGACTTGTACGTCATGTGGAACTGGCACGAGCTGCGTGACGGCGATTTCGATTTTACCGGACGCACGAACCCGCGCCGCGATCTGGTTGGGCTGCTAAAACTCATCCATCAGGACGGTTTTCGTCTCGTCCTGCGGCCCGGACCGGTGATTCGCAACGAATGGCGCAACGGGGGATATCCGGCGTGGCTCTTGACGCGCCCGCAATACCGGATGCCGCTGCGTGACGTGCTGGAAGGGCGCTACCCCGCGACCGCGACCCTGCAGAACGAGCACTCCGATGCCGCCGCGCAAGAATGGATGAACAATCCGCTGCATATGCGCTATGCAACACGCTGGCTGCAGCGCGTTCTGCGCGTTGCTTCTCCGTATCGAGGCGATATCGTGGCCGTCGCGCTGGACGACGATCAAGGCGCGTACATCGACAACGACACCTGGCCGGGCCCCCATTTTCATACATACATCTCGTACCTCGCCTCGGTCGTTCATCACGTGTATCCGCGCATGCCGGTGTTCATCAACACCTACGAGATGAAGGTCACGGCTTCGGCGCCGGTGTGGGCGTGGGGCAATTGGTATCAAAGCGACGCGTACGGCATCGGCGAGCACGACCGCACGCAACTCGAATTCTCGACGGGCCTGCTGCAAACGCAGGCGCGCCGGCCCATCATGGTCAGCGAATTTCAAGCAGGCTGGCTGCAGGACGCCGATCAGCCCGCGCCGCGTCCCGCCGATCCGGCGAATACGACTCTCGCGCTGCATACGCTGCTGCAGATGGGCGCGCACGGCGTGGTCAATTTTCCGGTGCAGGACACGCTCAATCCGGCGGGATGGGAAGCGCCGTGGACCAACGCTTTTTATTCGTGGGACGCGGCGTTATCCGTAGAGCTCACGCCCCAAGCGAGATATGCGCCGACGGCCGCGTTCGGCGATCTCATTCGCCGGTACGGTGCGCAGCTCGCCCAAACGCACCCGGCTGCGGACGCGGCGATTGCGTACCTGACGAGCGCATACGATCCGGCGCGCATCACCAACAATGACATCGCGCAGATCGCGCAAGCCACGATGGACGCCCAGCGCGGGTGCCGCATCATGCGCATTACCTGCGCGCTGGTGGATCTTCGCTACGCCCCCGCTTCGAAGCTCGCGAGCTACCCCGTGCTGATCGTTCCGCCGAACGGCATACGGGCGCCTTATATCGCAGCGGCACGTCATGCGCTCGCAACATACCGCGCGAGGGGCGGGCGCATCGTTCGCACCGCGCGGGCGGCGCGGATCGCCGCGCCTGCGGCGGGCGGAATTCCGAACGCCGTGCTGCTGGTGTCGCATGACGAGCGATTCGGGTTCGTGGACGTCGTCAATTACGGGCGTTCGCCGCTGCATACGCGTGCGAGCGTTGCACACTTCGGGCGCTTTCGCGCGCGCGTACCGGCGATGACGATCGCTGCTCGCGACGCGCTGCTCGTTCCCCTGCGAATCGGCGGTGCGAACGCGCCTGCGCAGACGCAGCGTCCTTCGATACCTGTGGATGACACCGGGCGCATGCCGCTTCGCGCCGGGAGCTTCGTGCCGGCGAAGCTGCCCGGGCACGACGCGCCGGTCGTGTATAGCGCGGACGTGTATCGCGACGGTTACCCCGCGGTCGTTTTTGAGAACCGCGCGATCCGCCTGGTCGTTTCGCCGTGCGCGGGCGCGCGAGCATTCGTGTTCGAGGATCGCGCGAGCGGCGATAATCTCTTCACCACGGTCGGCGGCCTGCGCGATGCATGGCTGCACCGGTTGCCGCCCTCGCCGCGCGACTACATCGCGAAATACACGCACCCGATTGCGACCGGCACGTTCAACCGCTGTTATTCCGCTCGCCTGGACGAAGCTGCGCTGAGCGCGAGATTCGCGTACAGCGCGCCCGACGCGCCGCCCCGCGGCGCGACCTTCCGCAAATCCATCACGCTGGATCGAGAGGAAGGCGGATTCACGATGTTGCTTGACGCGCATTTTCCCGGTGCGGTGAGTCAGCGCGCGCAGCAACTCACCTCGTTCGCGATTCCGCCGGGAACGCGGATCGTGCGGATTGCCAACGCCGTGGGATTTTTCGAGCAGTCCAAGCAGCGGCTCGTCGCGGCGGCGTGGCCGCCCGCGGATGTTGAAAACGCGCTGCTCGACAAGCACGGCGCAGACGCGCTGCTGACCCTGACGTACGCTTTGGGCGGCACCCGGGCCACGCGTTATGCGGTCATGCGAAGCGCAACCTTGGCGCGAGCGCAGGCCGAGCTGCGCGCCTTCGCGAATCGGCCGTAGTTCCTTGCGTGGGGGAATGGCGGAACGGTAGACGCAGCCGCCTCAAAAGCGGCCGGGCACAACCCGTGTGGGTTCAAATCCCACTTCCCCCACCAGCAAGGCCCGAGATGTCGCCCTCGCGCACAAGTTGCGGCGCGGCCCGGCGCTCGATTTTTCGCCAGCGTTTGACGACGTACATCGATTTGTCCGCCGCACTCAGCAGTTCCGAACGGGTGAGCCCGTACTCCCCGCTCCAGGCCATCCCGATGCTCGCGGAAACGTGGAAGACCTGCTTGCCTATGCGGAACGGTTCCGTAAACGCCTCTTCGATGCGCTTTGCTAGCGTACGCGGCTCTTCGAGCGTCTGCACGGACGGCAGCGCGATGACGAATTCGTCTCCACCGATCCGGCCGGCCGTTTCACCCGCCCGCAGCAAGTACTGTATTCGCAGCGCAGCTTCGACGAGAACCAAATCACCGGCATCGTGACCGCAGATGTCGTTGATTTGCTTGAAGCCGTCGAGATCGACGTACAACAACGCCGTCCGGCCGCCGCTGCGCTTGGAGAGGGCCAGCGCCCGATCGATCAAATCGTTCATGCCGGTGCGGTTAAAGAGTCCCGTGAGCTGATCGGTGACCGCCAAGCGCGCGTTCCGGTCGGTCTGCCGCCGCAGATCGGCGGCCTGCCGCTCGAGCACGAAACGTTCACTCGCCGTGCGATACATGCTGCGCATGCGCAAAGAGCTCAGCGTGATGCACACGAGCGCTATTCCCGCGAGCACCTCGAGTTCGGTGAAGACCGTAGGTCCCGTGAACGCATGCTGCGCGAGTGCGAGCCCGCCGAACGCGCCAATCGCCGCGCCGTAGGCCGCAACCAATTCCTGCCACCGCATGAACGCGTACTGCACGCCGAACATACAGAGCACGACGGTCACGAGCCAAGACGACCCGTTGCGTTTGTTTAGGAGAACGAGAACGATCACCAGCAAGAAGACGCCGACGCTGATGAGTTGCAGACGATACGCATGAGGGCGCAGCACGGGTGCAACGGCTAGAGCAGCGATAAGTACCAGCGGAACCACTACCGGCATCAAGCGCAGCCACTGCGGCGCACCGGCATATGCATGCGCCATTTCCGGAGCATAAGCGAACGCGGCCGATACCGCTGCGATGAGCGCGCCGTAAGTGACGAGCAGGGCGTTCCCCTCCCGGGTTCGCCAAGTCGAGAGTGCCTCTTCAAACATAGCCTGGAGCCCGAAAATGCCACACCGGCAAGAAGAACTTATGACCGCCCGCTGAACTGAGCCCTAATTCCCATGACCACGAGCACCGCAACGTTTTCACCCGGCCCTTTGCGCGGCACCGTCGACGTGCCCGGCGACAAGTCGATTTCTCACCGTGCCCTGCTGCTCGGCGCCGCAAGTCCGCGGCCCATAACCATCCGCAATCTCAATCCGGGCCGCGACGTGCGGGCGACCGCGCAGGCGCTGCGCGCCATCGGCGCGCGGCTGGAATTGGACGGAACCACCGCGCGCGTGCAGGCCGGCGAACTGCACGATCCCGATGCGGTACTGGACTGCATGAACTCGGGCTCGACCGCCCGCATGATGCTTGGTGTTTGCGCCGGGGCGAATCTGCGCGCGCGTTTCGACGGTGACGAATCTCTGCGGCGCCGCCCGATGGAGCCCGTCGCGGCGCAACTGCGCGCGTTCGGCGCACGCATCGAAACGACGAGCGGCACGCTGCCCGCGACGTTGACCGGGCGCACGCAGCCGCAGACGCGCCGCTTCATTCTGATTTCACCTTCCGCGCAGATCAAAACCGCGTTGCTGCTCGCGGGCGTCTATGCCGGCACGCCCGTATCCATGCTCGGCGATAAGGGCTCACGCGATCACACCGAGCGTCTGCTGCAGTATTTCGGCAGCGATATCTCGTTCGATCGTTCGAGCGTCGACTTGCGCTCCATGCCCTCGCATTTTTCCGACGTGGACGTCGCGGGAGATTTTTCCGCGGCCGCATTCTTCATCGTTGCGGCAACCGTCGCGCAGGGGAGCGCCATCACGATTCCCGGCGTCGGCGTCAATCCGTC
>DASSZL010000285.1:0-2862 GCA_035713505.1 Vulcanimicrobiaceae bacterium
GGCGAAGAGCTCGGCGTGGCAGGTACGGTCGGCGTCATCGTGCTCTTCCTCGTGTTCGTGTATCGCGGCATCCGCATCGCAATCGCCGCGCCGGATCGCTTCGGGTTCTTTCTGGCGTCGGGCTGTACCGCGATGATCGCCATTCAAGCCTTCGTGAACATCGGCGTCGTGACGTCGTCGTGGCCGGTGACCGGCGTGCCGCTTCCGTTTATTTCTTTCGGCGGCAGCTCGCTCATCGTGTCGCTGGTCGCGGTGGCGCTGATCATCAACGTGGGCCGCCATCGCAAGGTGAATCTCGGTTAATGCATTCCGCGCGCGGCGTCTGCGAAGACCTCGCCTCGCAGGCCGATGTCTGCACGCGCATGGGCTCCGCGTTCTTCGGCGCATTGCTCGGTGAACTGCTCGAGCGTCCCGTGCAGACCAATGAAGTCGCGCACGCAACGCATTTGCGTAACAGTGCGGATTTCGGCGCCCCCGCGCGTCTGGATGCTCCCCTGGAAGTCCTTGAACGCCACGGCTGCGATCTGAATCCGCTCGGCCCGTCGACTGCGGACGACGCCTGCACGCTGCTTGGCTTTATTTGGCCCGACCAAACCGAGCGATTCAACCGCCTGCGCGCCGCGCTCGAAATCGCGCGTAACCATCGGGCGGAGGTCGTGCGAGCCGACGGAATCACCCGGTCTCGTACGGCCGCATCGCCGCGCGACGGCTCCGCCGCCGTGCTGCTGCACGCCGTTGTTACCGAACACCTGACGCCTGCGCAGCGCGAATCGCTGCGCGAGACGATCTCCGATCTCGCCGCGAGGGCGAAGCGCACGCGCCCGTTTGCGTGGATCCGCATGGAACCCGCGCAGCGAGGGTATCGCACGATTCTCACGCACTGGCCGGCCGGCGAAGAAACCGTGATCGCCGCATCGGACGGTCATGCGCAACATCTGCGGTGGAATCCGTGAACGTGCTGTTCGCCGGCGGCGGAACGGGCGGTCATCTTTATCCCGCGATCGCACTCGCCGACGCATTGCGCGGCCGCGCGAACGTCCGTTTTGTCGGAACTGCGGATCGGCTGGAAGCGAACATCGTTCCGGACGCGGGCTATGAACTGGTCACAATTGCGAGCCGCGCGTTGCAGCGCAGCATTTCGTTCGGCGCCGTGCAAACCGCCGCAGTGAACGCCGCGGGCATCGTGCAGGCGATGGGCGTATTGCGATCGTTTGCGCCGGACATCGTCATCGCCACGGGCGGCTACGTCTGTTTTCCGGTTATCGTCGCGGCGAAGGTGCTGCGCACGTTCGGGCAGGTGCCCGCGCGCCTGGCGCTGGTCGAGCCCAACGCGCAGCCCGGCCTGACGAACCGCTTGCTCGCTCCGCTGGTCGACGAGGTGTGGGGCGCGTTCGCTCACGGTGATTCGCGCTTCAAAGGCAAGTATGTGCATACCGGCATTCCGGTGCGCGATTCGCTCTTTCATCCGAACAATCGCATCGAGGCCGCGCGGCGCCTTGGCTTGGATCCGAACCGCCGAACGATTCTGGCGATCGGCGGCAGTCAAGGCGCGCGTTCCATCAATGAAACGGTCGCGGCGCTCGTGACGCGCCGCGCGTTGCCCCCGGATTGGCAAATTCTGCATGCGAGCGGCGAGCGCGACTACGAATACATGCAGGCGGAGGAGCGCACACCGTTGGGCGACAACCGCGTCGTGCTCGTGCCCTACTTGCGCGAGATGGCGGACGCATATGCGCTGGCGGATCTGGTGATCGCGCGCGCCGGCGCTTCCACGCTCGGTGAATTAGCGGCGCTTGGCTTGCCCAGCGTGCTTGTGCCGTATCCGTTTGCCGCCGAGGATCATCAGACGGCAAATGCGCGCGCGTTTGAAGAAGCCGACGCTTCGGTCGTGATCGCCGATAAAGACCTCAATGCGGATTCGCTTTGGTGGTCGCTGCGGGAGGTCATGGAGCCGCCGCGTCTGAGCGCCATGCGCGATGCGGCACGCTCGCTCGCGGCGCGCGATCCGGTTGCGACCATACTCGCACGGATTGACGCGCTCGCATCGCGAAAGAGCGCGGCGGCATGAGTACCTGCGGAACGCTGCACTTCGTCGGCATCGGCGGCATTGGGATGAGCGCAATCGCGCGCGTCCTGCTTGCGCGCGGAGAGGCCGTCACCGGATCGGATTTGAACGATTCTCCGCTCCTGCAAGAGCTGCGCTCGCTTGGCGCCGTGGTGACGATCGGTCACGACACCAAGAACGTCAACGGCGCGCGAGCGATCGTCGTCAGTTCGGCGATCGACTCGGAAAACCCCGAATATCGCCATGCCGCGCAGCGCGGCATTCCCATCGTACGCCGCGGTGAGATGCTGCGGCGCATCATGGAGGGACGCAAGGGTATCGCGATTTGCGGTACGCACGGGAAGACGACGACGACCGCCATGACGGCAGGGCTGCTGCGCGGCTGCGGCGTCGATGCGAGCTTGGTGCTCGGCGGTATCGACGTCAACACCGGCACCAATGCACACGAAGGGACTGCTCCATGGTTCCTGACCGAAGCCGATGAATCCGACGGTTCGTTCTCGCTGCTCGAACCGGCGATCGCCGTGGTCACGAACGTCGAAAACGATCACCTCTCGTCCGACGCGGAGCTGCCCAAACTGATCGCGTCGTTCGATCACTTTCTCTCGCGCTTGCCCGAAGACGGCGCCGCCATCGTGGGCGTCGATAATCCGCAGAGCCGCTCCATCGCCGGATCGCAGCGAGCGGCCCGAACGATAACGTTCGGCATCGCGGAAGACGCGGACGTGCGCGCCGCCAATATGCGCTTCGACAATCTGGGCTCGCAGTTCGACGTCATCGCGGGCGGCGATTGTCTT
>DASSZL010000286.1:0-13132 GCA_035713505.1 Vulcanimicrobiaceae bacterium
GGGTGGTCCGCAGGCCGCCGGAGTGCTCTCGACCGTCAAAGGCGAGATGACTCCCGAGGAAAAGGCAGAGTTCGAGAAGCCGATTCTCGAAAAGTACGAGCACGAGGGTAGTCCGTACTACTCCACGGCGCGTATATGGGATGATGGGATCATCGATCCGCTAGATACGCGCGAGGTCATCGCGATGGGCTTGGATGCCGCGGCGCATGCACCGATCGCGCCGACGAATTACGGAGTCTTCCGCATGTAGGAGGCCGAATGAGCGCTGACTGGGTCACCGCAATCGCCACCGCCGGTACGTTCGTCGTTATCGCGGCGTCGGCAGCGGCCGCGCTCGTTCAACTGCGCCACATGCGCGGCAGCAACCAGATCGTCGCGCTGACCGAGTGCCGCGAAACGCTCGAGTCGCCGGAATTCCGTGCGGCGCAGCGCTTCGTATCATACGAACTTCCGCGCCGGCTGCAGGACCCGGACGAGTGCCGGAAAGCCGCGGATCTTCCGTTTTCCGATGAATACGCAGCGATTGGGACGGTTGCGAATTTTTTCGAGAGCATGGGTCTGTTCGTCAAGACCGGCATTATCGATAGGCGCATCGCATGCGATTTCTGGTCTTTCGTGGTGCTGCGGAACTGGGAAGCGCTGTTGCCCATCACCTCGTACGTGCGCAACAAGATCGGCCAGCCGGCGCTATGGGAAAACTTCGAATATATGGCGGCGCTTTCGAAACGCTACCAGCGCGACTACGCCAGTTCGTATCCCGCCGGCATGGAGCACATGCCGATCGACACGTCGCTTATCGAACGCGCGAAGGACTGGGAACATGTCGGCTGAATGGGTCACTGCCGTCGCGACCGTCTTTACGGCGCTGGTGATCGGAGCCTCCGCAATTGCCGCGCTCATGCAACTGCGTCATATGCGAAGCGGCAATCAAATCTCCGCCTATAACGAGTGCCGCGAAACGATGGACAGGCCGGAGTTCAGTAATGCGCTCGCGTTCATTCGAAACGAACTTCCGCAGCGCTTGCAAGACCCCGCGATACTGGCGCAACTTGCAAACTACGGCTTCCGCGATGAGTACGCCGGAATTCGTCTTGTGGCCAATCTTTTCGAAAGCATGGGTCTCTTCGTGCGAACCGGAATGATGGAAGAACGCATCGCCTGCGAGCTTTGGTCGGGAATCATCTTGAGCGTCTGGTTCTCACTGCGGCCGCTTACCGCCGCAGCGCGTGCAAAAAGCGGCGCGGGAGTCTGGGTGAATTTCGAATACATGGCGCTGCTGGCGCAGCGATTCCTCGCAACGCTCGATAACGACGGCTATCCGGCCGGCGCGGAACGCATGCCGTTAGTCGATTTGCCGGGTCAGAAATGACGCCGGACTGGGTTGCCACGGGCGCGACGCTGTTCACGGCAATCGTCATCGCGGCGTCGGCCGTCGCGGCGCTCATGCAGCTGCGTCACATGCGCAAGAGCAACGAAATTGAAATCATCGACAAATGGACGCGGGCGATAGAGGACGAGAAGTTCGAACGCGCCCGCTGGTTCGTAACGCGCGAGTTGCCGAAGCTCTTGGCCGACGCACAGCGCGTGCGCGCGCTTTCCTGGAACCCGCTGCCGCCGGAGCTCGCCCCAATACGAGTGATCTGCAACCACTTCGAATCCGTGGGCTCGTTCGTCAAACTCGGCAGCGTCGACGCGCGGGTCGCGTGCGAGTTGTGGTCGTACGTCGTGCTCGACTGCTGGCGCGCGATCGCGCCGGTCACGGCGCTCGTTCGCCGGCGCTCCGGAAAAGAGGGTGTTTGGGAAAATTTCGAATATCTTGCCGTGCTCGCCGAACGCCACCTTTCCGCTCACCCGGTTGGCACCTATCCCTCCGGCACTCCGCGTATGCCGGTGGATGACTCGCTGTTGACCGCACTGGATACGGCGGCGGACGATGGCTGACATCGTCGAGCGCGTCGCGCAAGCGCTTGCGTCCAAGCGGGCGCAGTTAGGCATCTCGCTCGAGGAGGCGGCGCGCCGCGCGAACATCGATGCCGCCGAGTTGGCCGCCGCGGAGAACGCTGAAACCGCGCTCGACGAAAACGAGTTACAGCGTCTGGCCGATGCATACGGAATCGACGTCACCGCCTTCTTCGGCGGAAGAATCACCCCAAAAGAATATCTTTTCGGCGCCTAGCCTGCGGCCGTTGATTTTCGGCGCGTACGCGCTGATGTGCGCCATCTGGGGCACGACGTGGCTGGGCATCAAGATTAGTCTGCACTACGCACCGCCGATTACCGGCGCCGGCCTGCGCTTCATCATCGCGGGTTTGGCGACGTACGCCGTTGCCGTCGCGCTGCGTAAAACGCGCCCGCTGCGCGAGATGCCGTGGAAGCTGATCATCGTGCTCGCGTCTTTTCTTTTCGGGCTCAACTACATTCTGACGTACACCGCGGAAACGCATATGAGCTCGGGACTGACCGCCGTGCTGTTCGGCGTGCTGCCCTTCTTCATGTTCGGGATGGGACACTATCTCATCGGTGAGCGCACGACATCGATCACGTGGCTCGGCGCGCTGCTCGCGTTCGGCGGCGTCGCGGTGATTTCGCTGGAAGCCGACGTCCACGGCTCGGTGTGGTACGCGCTTGCAGCCATTGCCGCCGCTGCATCTTCCGCGTTCGCGAACGTCTACGCCAAGCGCCATGCGCACAACGATCCGCTCGTAACGCTGCCGCCGGCGATGCTCATTGCCGGCATTGCGGTTGCCGCCATCGGGTTCGGCGCGGAACATCCCGACGTGCACCGCGTGTTTTCACTTCCGTCCTGGGGCGCGCTGCTCTACCTCGCCCTCGCGGGCAGCGGCATCGCCTTCTTCTTGAATCTGTGGCTGCTCCAGCGAATCGCCGCATGGATCGTCGGCTTGTCATCGCTGATTATTCCGGTCATCGCCGTTGCCGTCGGCGTCGCCTTTGGCGGTGAACACTTTGGGCCGCGCGAATTGCTCGGCGCGGCCCTGGTCATTGCCGGAGTATGGATTGCGCTCTCGCGCCTTAGCGACGGACAGCCGGCGACGCGCTGATGACGTAGTACTTCGGCGCGACGCTCCACATGCCGTTGGCGTACGAAAGCAGCGCGCTCGCCTTCGGTTTCGTCGGGCAGCACATGGCCGCTTTGGGTGCGTAATACGGTCCGCTGAGCAGCACCGCGGACAGCGCGCCGTGCTTGACGATCTTCGCATCGAGCGCGCAGCCGTTCTGTACGTGCACGCGCTGCTCTACTTGCCCCTTCTTGTTCGCGCCGAAAACGGTCACGTCGGCCGAGCCGCAGTCGGCACCGGCCTGATGATCCCACACGACGACGTCCTGCACGCCGGACTGTTCGAACTCCGCCGCGCCGGCGATCTTCACGTCTTGCTGCGGGAAGTACATTTCCGCGCCGTGCGCCTTGATCACGCGAGAAAGCAGCTCTCGATCTTTGCCGGGCAGCTGGTACACGAGCTTTCCGCCGTCATCACCGTCAGGCGCGTAGAACGAGAGATACCACTGATACACCGGCGTGCGGCCCATGTTTTTGCCCACGAGCCTGCGGCTGGCGACGATATGCCAGGCCGAATGCATCGCTTCGCCGGTGAGATATGCGACCGTGTCTTGCATGACTTGTCCGGGGGGCGCAACGTCATAGTGCGTCTTTGGTGCGGCGCCCGCGGCCGCGGCGCTGAACGCAAGCAGAACCGCGGCATAGAGAAAACGTTTCACAGGCCTCTCCTTAGGTCAGGTTAGATGCCTGCATACCACTCGTAGCCCTGATCTTCCCAGTAGCCGCCCCTGCCGCCGTAGAGTTTTTTCAGCGCACCGGTCACTTCAATGCGCGCGACCCACTTGGCGCTCTTGTAGCCGAGTTGCGTGGGCACCGTTAGGCGAACCGGAGCGCCTCGCTCGGCGGTAATCGGCTTGCCGTTTTGCAGCAAGGCGAGCACGGTCTGCGGATGCGCCGCCTGCTCCATGCTCAGACTCTCGTAATACGGCGTGTCGTTTGCATCGACGTCAAACGTATGGAACACGACGTACCGCGCTTCTCGGCGCGGGCGCGCCGTCGCGAGAACGTCCGCGAGCCGCACGCCCTGCCACTGCGCAATTGCGCTCCAGCCTTCCACGCAGTCGTGCCGCGTGATCTGCGAGACGTTCATGAGATGCCGCAGCTGCGCGAGCGTGAATTGCTGCGGATGCTCCACCGCGCCGTCCACCGTCAGTCGATACGAACTGAAGCGATCCGCGATCAAACGCATGTAGGCCGAGCTGCCGGGCGTGTCGAGCGAATTCACCGGAAAGTCCGATGAGATGTCGCGCGCGCTGTATTCGCGCACGCGTCCATGCGTTCCGATCAGATGCGCGTTCACCGCTTCGGCGCCTTCGAGCACGTTGTGAAAGCCGCTATTTTCATTGAGCTTCGTACCGATCGCCGAACACCCGGCGAGCGCCGCCGATAAGCTCGTCGCGATAAACAACCTACGCTTCATTTTGAACGGCGCTCCGATTCTTTTCTTGCAACACGTACCATCCCGTCACCATCGAACGCAGATGGTTGAACACGCCGGTTGTGAGTACCAAAACGAGGTGCGCTGCGAAAAAGCCGATGAGCGCGATCATCAGGACGAAATGCCAGAGCCGCGCGAACTGCCGTCCGCCGAAAGCTTGCGTGAGCCACGGAAACCATGCGTCGAAGCCGGGCGATAACGCGAGACCGCTGAACACGATCAGCGGTGCGAACACGAAGAGCACGAGGGTGTACGCCAGTTTTTGCAGCGGGTTGTACTTGCCGTGCGGCGGCGGTTCCCTGCGCAGCCGCAGATAATAGAGCTGCATCGGCAGCAGCTTGGGTACGTCGCTCGGGCGCAAGAGCAGCTGCCCGAGGTCGCCGCGCGCGAATCCCCACGCCATATAGATGACGCCGCTCACGATCATGATCCACGCGAAGAACAGATGCCAGCGGCGCCCGTCCGCCAGGTCCTGGTATGCGGGGATCGTGATCCAGCCGGGGAACGCTCGCGGCGCTTTACCGCCCATGCCGTCGTCGGTCCAGCCCAGCCAGCCCGTGGTGTTGAAGGACCGGCCGAAGATCGTCACGGTCCCGGCGCCGTCATGCGGCGCCTCGATGGAAAGCACCCGATGATGCGGGTCGGTTTTATCCGAGGCATCCAGGAACGGCGCGGCGTTGAAAATCTGCAGCCCACTGCTCACCAGTGCCAAGAACGCGAGAAAGAACAGCCAGTGCGTGGCCCGGGTGGCGGCCGAGTGGCGGTACACGGTTTTGCGCCCTTCCATATCCCTCTAACGCCCGCGAGGCCCGGTTGGATGAAAGCGAGAACCCACGGCTCGCCATGTCCCAACCAGTACTGCAGCGTTTCACGGCGGGTCCCCTCGCCGAAGTGCGCCTCAACCGTCCGGACGTCCGCAATGCCTTCAACGCGGAACTCATCGCCGCCCTCACGGCCGAATTCGAGGCCCTCGGCCGCGATGAAAGCGTTCGCGCGATCATCCTCTCGGGTGAGGGCAAAGTCTTTTGCGGCGGCGCAGACATCTCGTGGATGCGCGCTTCGCTCGATCTCTCGTACGACGAAAACGCCGCGGACGCGCAGGGGATGTCGGACATGTTCCGCGCGATCGACCGCTGTCCGAAACCCGTCATCGGCAGAGTGCACGGTGCGGCGCTCGGCGGGGGAGCGGGACTGGCGGCCGTCTGCGACATCGTCATCGCGAGCGCAGACGCGATCTTCGGCTTCACGGAGGTCAAACTCGGCATCATTCCGGCGGTCATCTCGCCCTTCGTGCTCGCGAAAATCGGCGTCTCGAACGCCCGCGCGCTGTTTTTGACCGGCGAGCGGTTCGACGCGAAACGCGCGCATCACATCGGCCTCGTGCACGAAGTCGTAGTCGGCGACACGCTCGACGTTTGCATCGAACGCATCACGAGCGAAATTGCGGGCGCCGGCCCGAACGCGGTTGCAGCGGCCAAAGCGCTGATTCCACGGGTGACCGCGGCGACGTACGATGAATCGCGCAATATTACCGCCGAAGCCATCGCGGGGCAGCGCACGTCACCGGAAGGACAAGAAGGTCTGCGCGCGTTCCTCGAACGCCGGAAAGCGAGCTGGATCGCGTGATCAGGCGCCTACTCATTGCCAATCGCGGCGAGATCGCCGTTCGCGTCGCGCGCGGTGCGCGGGAACTCGGTATCGCACCGCTCAGCATCTATTCGGAAGCGGACGCGCACGCCTACCATCTGCACTTCATGGATGAAGCGGTGTGCGTCGGACCCGCGCCCGCGCCGGAATCCTATTTGAACATCGGCGCGGTCATCGCCGCGGCGAAAACGCTGCGCGCCGATGCGGTGCATCCGGGCTACGGGTTTCTTTCGGAGCGCTCGGAATTCGCCAAGGCCGTGCGCGATGCGGGATTGACGTTCGTCGGACCGTCGCCCGAGTCGATGGCGGCGATGGGCAGCAAGATCGAAGCCAAGCGGCGCGTGCGCGAATTCAACGTGCCGGTCGTGCCGGGGTATGACGGCGACGACCAATCCGCGTCCCGCCTGCGCGAAGAAGCCGCGCGCGCGGGTTTTCCGCTGCTGATCAAAGCCAGCGCGGGCGGCGGCGGCCGCGGCATGCGCGTGGTCGATCGCATCGAGCAATTCGACGAAGCGCTCGAAGCGGCAAAGCGCGAAGCGCTCGCCGCATTCGGCAACGACGCGGTTTTGCTGGAACGGTATCTGCGGCGCCCGCGCCACATCGAATTCCAAGTGCTGGGCGACACGCACGGCAACATCATTCATCTGGGCGAGCGCGAGTGCTCGATTCAGCGACGGCATCAAAAGATCGTCGAGGAAGCGCCGTCCGTCGCACTCTCACCGGAATTGCGCGCGGAGATGGGCGCGGCCGCGGTTCGCGCGGCAAAATCGGTGAACTACGTCAACGCCGGCACCTGCGAGTTCATGCTCGACGAAGACGGCAGCTACTACTTCCTCGAAATGAACACGCGCCTGCAAGTCGAGCACCCGGTGACTGAGCTCGCCTACGGCATCGATCTCGTTCATTGGCAACTGCGCATCGCGAACGGCGAACCGCTGACGATCGAGCAGCAAGACGTGCAGCCGCGCGGTTGGGCGATCGAAACGCGCATCTACGCGGAAGATCCCGCAAATCACATGCTGCCCTCAACCGGAACGCTGACGGCTTGGAATCCGCCGGAAGGCCCCGGCATTCGCGTCGACGCCGGCGTCGAGTCCGGCAGCGAAGTCTCGGTGTATTACGATCCCATGCTGGCCAAACTCATCGTGTGGGGCGAGGATCGCCGCGTCGCGATCGAGCGGCTCACGAACGCACTGGAAGACTTCGCGATCGGCGGCATTCGCGCGAACGTTCCGCTGCTGCTGTGGATTTCACGAGATGAAGCGTATCGTGCGGGCGATACGACGACGAGCTTTCTTTCCGAGCGCCTGGACGAATCGATCTTCTCCAAGCCGGCGGAACTGCCGCCCGAGGTATTGGCCTCGGCAGCGGCCGAGCTGCTGAAAAACGGCCGCGCTCCGTGGCGATTAGGCGGCGTGGGCATTCCGCTTCGCCTGCGCATCGGCAATCGCGAGATTTCAATGGAAGCAAGCGCGACGGCGGATCCAAACGTGTGGGACGTCGTCGGCGACTACACGGGCAAGGTGCGCCTGAGCGAACGGCGCGCCGCCGGCGCCGAGCTTGCTTTCAGCTCGCCGCCGAGCGCCGACGCCGCCGCGCATCACGGGCATGCCGGCGGCAACGGCCGGATCGTCGCCCCAATGCCGGGCAAGATCGTGAAGATTGCCGTGCGAGACGGGGATACGGTAAGCATGCACGATCTGCTGATCGTTTTGGAAGCGATGAAGATGGAACACCGCATCGAGGCGCCGGGCGACGGCACGGTCGGCGCCATCCATGTGCGCGAAGGCGAAATCGTTCCCGGCGACACGGTGCTGATCGAACTGCAGTGATTCCGCGCACGGTCGTGATGGTGCCGGGCTATAACGAGCCGCCGGAGCACTTCGACCTGCTCCGCCTCGGAACGCCCGAGGTTCCCGGCCTCGACGCGTACGGCATCGAATCACTTACGTTCGGCGAGTTCAACGACACGCTGATGGAGCGCATCGATCGCTTCGCGCAGTACGTCACGCTGCTGCAGGAATCGGGACACGAATTTCCCATCGGCCTCATCGGCTATTCGCTCGGAGGGCTCGTGGTGCGCGGATTCCTGCGGCGCTTTCCGCATCGCGCAAACGAAATCAGCCATACGATCATGATCGCGACGCCGAATTGGGGCGTGCAGACGTTCGCGCTGCCGCAGATTCATGCGATGCTGCGCACGCCGGACAGAGCGTTCGGCGACATGGATATCTACTCGGACTTCATCCGCTGGCTCAACGGCACGAGCGGTCATTGGGATCTCACGCGGCGCGGATGGCACGACTGGGTTCCGGACACGGAGCCGTGGGTGGGGCCGCCCGAGGCGAAGATGCTCTCCATCGTCGGCTTGGTGCCCGCGCGCGGCGGCGACAACGACGGACTGGTCTGGGGCGACTCCGCCACGCTCGGCAGCCGCATCCCGGCGCACTTCATCGTCGGCCCGCACTGCAACCACATGAACATCATCGGGCATTTCGATCCATTGATCATGCTCAGCAAAGGTTTTTTGGCCAACGACCGGGTCTGGCCGCTCACGCTTCGCGCCCTCACCCGGTTTCTGGGAGCGGAGTCCCGTCCGCATGTCGAACGCGCGCAGACATGACGCTGCCGAAGTTCGTCACCGTTTGCGAAATGGGCGCTCGCGACGGGCTGCAGAACGAACACGCCCTCATCGCGACCGGCGACAAAGTGCGCTACATCGACTTGCTCTCCGAATCGGGATTGCCGCTGATTGAAGCCACCTCGTTCGTGAGTCCCAAGGCGATTCCACAACTTGCCGATGCGGCGGAGGTCTTCACGCGCATCCGTAAGCGCCCGGGCGTGCGCTATCCGGTGCTCACGCCGAACAGCAAAGGCTTGGAACGCGCCAAAGCGGTGGGCGCGGATGCGGTCGCGGTTTTTACCGCCGCGTCCGAAGCGTTCACCAAACGCAACATCAACATGACGATCGCGCAGTCGATAGAAACGTTTCGCCACGTGGTCCGCAACGCGAAAGAGAACAACATGTGGGTGCGCGGTTATGTTTCGACCGCGTTCGGATCGCCGTTCGGCGACGAGGTGACGCCCGGCACGGTCGTCGAGGTGAGCCGCAAACTGCTGGACATGGGCTGCGATGAGATCTCCATCGGCGATACGATCGGCGTCGGCGTGCCGAGCCAAGTCGATGAACTGGTACCCGCACTCGCGCGCGAGATACCGCTCGAGAAGATCGCGTTTCATTTTCACGACACGCGGGGCACGGCGCTCGCGAACGTCTACGCCGCGCTGCAGCACGGCATCTCCATCTTCGACTCGAGCAGCGGCGGCTTAGGCGGCTGTCCTTACGCGCCCGGGGCGACGGGAAATCTGGGGACGGAAGATCTGCTCTACATGCTGCACGGCATGGGCATCGAAACCGGCGTTGAGCTCTCGAAAGTGCGCGCCGCATCGCGCTTCATCGCCGGCGTGCTCGGACACGATCTCACGAGTAAGGCGTTTCAAGCAATGGAACGAGCGGTGCCGACAGTATGATTATTCGAGCAGGCGTTCTTTACGACGGCACGATGAACGCGCCGCGGCGCAACGTGGACGTCCTCATCGAGGGCGGGCAGGTGCGCGAATTGCGCGATGCGAGCGGCTCGTGCGATCGGCAAGCCGCGTGCGTGACGCCCGGTATGGTGAACGCGCACGTGCATCTCGAGATGAGCGGCCAGCCCGATCCGATGGCGATAGTGCACCAATACACGCCGATGCAGCGCATGCTGCACGCCGTCGAAAATGCGAACAAGACGCTCAAAGCCGGCGTCACCACGGTGCGCGACGTCGGCGCGAGCGACGCCATCGCGATTGAGATTCGCGATGCGGTCGAGCGCGCAGGCATTCCCGGTCCGCGCATGCGCGCCGCCGGCAAGGTGCTGTGCATGACCGGCGGTCACGGCTGGCCGATTGGACGCGCAATCGACAGCCCGTGGGAAGCGCGCAAAGGCGTACGCGAACAGCGGTTGGCGGGCGCCGATTGCCTGAAACTCATTGCCACCGGAGGCGTGCTCACCAAAGGCGCCGTGCCCGGCATCGCACAGCTCACCATCGAGGAAATGTCGGCCGCTTGCGAAGAGGCGCATCGCCACGGCATGCGCGTCGCCGCGCACGCCATCGGTACCGAAGGCATCAAGAACGCGCTGCGCAGCGGCGTCGATTCGATCGAGCATGGCCACATGCTCGACGACGAAGCGATTGCGCTCTTCAAAGAACGCGGCGCGTATTTGGTCCCCACGCTGACTGCGCCGACGTGCATTCTCGAGCACGCGGAAACCGGCGGACAGCCCGATTTCGTCGTGCGCAAGGCGCGCGACATCAACGAGCATATGCTGCGCAACATTACCCGTGCGTTCAAGGCAGGAGTGAAGATTGCCGGCGGATCGGACGCTGGCACGCCGTTCAATTATCACGAGAGATACGCCGACGAGGTCGTGCTCATGCACAAACTGCTCGGCATGACGCCGCAGCAGGCGCTCCATGCCGCGACCGCCGTGGCCGCGGAACTCGTCGGCCTGCACCGCGGGGTTTTGCAGCCCGGCGAACCCGCGGATCTGCTGCTGCTGGACAGCGACGTCGAGCGCGATCTCAACGCCCTCTCGCGTCCGCTCGCGGTGTTCAAGCAAGGCGCTAGTGCGTGACGCCGATGGCCTCGACCGTCGTTTCCAACTGATTCGCTTCGACCGCGCAGCGTAACGCCGGTGAATGCGCGGTTAGTTTCCATTTAATCGCGTCCAGCAGCGCGATCCCGAACGCAATTCCGAAGATGTTGCGGTGACGGGGGCCGGCGAATTTCGAGGTCCACCAATCGACCTCTCGCACGTTCGGATTGCGCGCAAGATGGATTTGCGTGTTGATGACGTCGTAGAGCTGGGCGCCGGCAATGAGCGGCTGCATCACTTTCGTGCAGCGCGGATCGGATAGGTCGAAGGCGGCTGCCTGCTTGTTCGCCGGATGACCGAGCGTGCTGCTCATGAAAAAATGCAGCGCGAAAACGAGGAGTGCCAGACGCATGAGGATGCCCTCATCGTGCACTCTAAAGCCGCTTGAAGAATTCCGGCGGAAACAGTTGAGAAGTTAGGCAGCCGAACGTATCAGCGTCGTTTCGATCTTCCGGAGCGCGTCCGGATCGAAGAGCTGCACGCCCAAATCGTCGCCGATGAGCTGGAGCATCCGCCGGGCGGCGGCGGGGTCAGCCGCACGCATGCGGTGCGCGTTATGCAAAAGCGTGACAAACGTGCCGACATACAGTTCGATCCAGTCCGCGCAAGAACCGCTGCGCAGGGCGCGCTCGTAACGTCTACCGAGCGCACGCGCATCGCCGAGCGGAGCGCCGCATGCGGCGACGTCCCGCTCGAGCGATTGCACGGCACTCATTTGCGGCGATGCAGGCAGAACGAGTTGCCTTCGGTGTCTTGCAGCCATGCCATCCGGCAGGTCGGCAGCTCCACGTCTTCGTTCAGCGTCGCGCCGGCTGCAACAGCGCGCTCCAGCGCGGAATCAACGTCCGGTACGGCAAATTCAATACTGCCGTTCATGTGCCACGGCGAATCTTTGAGTAAAGCCAGGCCGAACGTCGCGCCGTCCGGCAGCTCGTATTCGACGAACGAGCCGCCTTCATCGCCGCCGATCATTTCGAACGCCGGCTTGAGATCGAACGCGCTCTCATAGAACTTGCGCGCGCGATCGAAATCCTTCGCGAGATAGTAGATCGCGTCGATTCCGGTGATCGTCGCCGTCTTTTCCGCAGTTGCCATGTTATCCAACGCTCCCATCTTTACGGTGATGCAGAGAAAATGTGTTTCCTTCGGTGTCTTCGCACCAGGACATGAAACAAACGGGCGACTCGATGGGCCCCATGAACACCTTGCCGCCGGCCTGCGCGACTCGCCGCGTCGCCTCCGCGAGGTCGTCGACGGAAATCATCGCTCCGCCGCACTCGCGCCATGGGGCTTGGGCGCTCTTGCCCAGGCCGAACGTCTGGCCCGTCGGCAGCTCGTACTCGCAGCCGGTCCACTCGCCGTCCTCCGCCACGAAGCTGGGCTCGAAGCCCAGGGTCTCCTCGTAGAATTTGCGCGCCCGGGCCACGTCCTTGACCAGGTAGTACACGGCGTCGATGCCGCGCGGGGCCGAGACCTTCGTTGATGTCGTCATGCCCCACAGGATAAGCGGCCATATATGACACACACTGTCAGATATGTCCCGCATACTGCAGTGTATGAAGTTGTACGAGGGCCGAAGGCCGGCGGCCCCATGCGCTTTGCGTATGGGGGGCGCGAAGCCCGCAGGGCGCATGCGCCGGTTCAAATGAAGTCGGATCGGCTCGTGTCGCTGCTGCTGCTGCTTCAGGCGCGCAGCCCGCGCTGCGCCCGCGAACTGGCGCAGGCCCTGGAAGTTTCCGCGCGCACCATCTACCGGGACGTCGAGGCGCTCTCGCTTTCGGGGGTCCCCGTGTATGCAGAACGCGGGAGCACGGGCGGCATCGCGCTCGCCGAAGGCTACCGCAAAGCCATCACGCAGTTCAGCACCGAGGAATTACACGCGCTCTTCCTTGCCGCCGCGGATCCGCTTGCCGAACTCGGCGTCACCGGGCATGCGCGTGCGCTCGACAAACTCTCCGGCGCATTGCCGGACCTGCAGCGCCGCGCTGCGCAGCAGGCGCGCCAGCGGATTCTGCTCGATCACAACCGCTGGTACCGCTTGGAACAGCCCACGGCGCTGCTTGCCGTACTGCGGCGCGCCGTCTGGGAGGACCGCCAAGTCTCCATTCGCTATCGCGATCGCAACGGCGCGCAGACCGAACGCACCATCGATCCGTACGGGTTGGTTTCGAAAGCCGGCGTCTGGTATCTGGTCGCGCGCCAGCAGGACGGCGACTTCCGCACGTTCCGCGTCGAGCGCGTCGCGCACGGCGAGGAATTGCCGTCACGTTTTGC
>DASSZL010000287.1:0-5901 GCA_035713505.1 Vulcanimicrobiaceae bacterium
ACACCCTCGGCGATGCGATCGCGCGCACGATGCGCATGCTCGGCTACAACGTGCTGCATCCGATGGGCTGGGACGCATTCGGGCTGCCCGCGGAAAACGCGGCCATCCAGCGCGGCGCCGATCCGAACGTATGGACGCGCGAGAACATCGAGAACATGGAGCGGCAGGTCCGCCTCATGGGAACCGGTTACGACTGGAGCCGCGAGATCGCGACCTGCGATCCCGAGTATTACCGCTGGAACCAGTGGCTGTTCTTGCGCCTGTACGAGCGGGGCCTAGCGTATAAGCGTGAAGCGCCGGTGAATTGGTGTCCGAACGATCAGACGGTCCTTGCGAACGAGCAGGTCATCGACGGACGCTGCTGGCGCTGCGATCACGCGGTCGAACGCCGCAACCTCTCGCAGTGGTTCTTGAAAATCACGCAGTACGCCGAACGTTTGCTGGGCGACCTGGAGAAACTCGAGGGCTGGCCCGAGCGCACTCGCGCCATGCAGCGCAATTGGATCGGCCGCAGTGAAGGCACGCAGTTTTCCTTCGGCGTCGAAAATTCGGAAGAACGCATCAGCGTATTCACCACGCGCGTCGACACGGTATTCGGCGTCACGTATTTGGCGGTCGCGCCTGAGCATCCGGTGGTCGAGAAGATCGTCACGAACAAGCACCGCAGCGCGGTACGCGAGTTCGCTGAAAGTCTAAAGTCGCGCTCGGAACTCGAGCGCACGAGTTTGATGGAGAAGCAGGGCGTGTTCACCGGCGCGCATGCGCTCAATCCGCTCTCCAACGAACGCATTCCGATTTGGGTTACCAACTACGTACTGGCCGAGTACGGGACGGGCGCCGTGATGGGCGTGCCCGCGCACGACGAGCGAGACTTCGATTTCGCGCGCAAGCGCGGATTACCGGTCGCGCAAGTCATCATCGCACCCGGCACGGACGTCCAGGCACCGCTGCAGGCCGCATACGTGGAGGACGGACGTCTCATCGCGAGCGGCGATTTCACCGGCATGTCCAGCGCGCGAGCGCGCAAGGCGATCACCGATCGTCTAGCGGCGCTCGGCCTGGGTGAGGCGCAGATCAACTACCGCTTTCGCGATTGGCTCGTTTCCCGCCAGCGGTACTGGGGCACGCCCATTCCCATCGTCTATTGCGAGCAGTGCGGGGAAGCCGCCGTTCCCGACGATCAGTTGCCGGTTCTGCTGCCGCAGAACGTGCCCATAACCGGCGAGGGTTCGCCGCTCGCGCGCGATCCGGCGTTCACGAATACGGCTTGTCCGCAATGCGGCGGACCCGCGCGGCGCGAGAGCGACACGATGGACACGTTCTTCGAGTCGTCCTGGTATTATTTGCGTTATCTCGATCCGCATAACGCGCGGGCGCCGTGGAATCCCGAAAAGGCGCGGCATTGGATGGCGGTCGATCAGTACATCGGCGGCGCCGAACACGCGGTGCTGCATTTGCTGTACTCCCGCTTCTTCTACAAATTCTTCCACGACCAAGGCTGGGTCTTCGGAGCGGACGAGCCCTTCACGCGCCTGTTCCACCAGGGCATGGTGCTCTATAACGGCGAGAAGATGAGCAAATCACGCGGCAACGTGGTCGGCATCGATCAAACCGCCGAGACCAA
The DNA here is from genome assembly GCA_035713505.1 of Vulcanimicrobiaceae bacterium. Taxonomy (GTDB): domain Bacteria; phylum Vulcanimicrobiota; class Vulcanimicrobiia; order Vulcanimicrobiales; family Vulcanimicrobiaceae; genus DATGJX01. Next base: position 1,625 of record DASSZL010000287.1, read on the forward strand.
CGGCGTCGACGCCATGCGATTATTCCTGCTCTACGTCACGCCGCCCGAAGACACGAGCGACTGGACGGACGAAGGCATCAGCGGGCGCGTGCGGTTCGTCAACCGCGTCTGGCGCGCATGCGAACCGTTCTTCGATCGCGCACGCTCAACTGACGTTCGCGCGATTCCGCGCGTCGACACGCCCGAAGAGAAAGCGCTCGTACGTGCAGTGCACGTAGCGGCGAAATCCGCAATCGACGAGACGCTTTCTCGCCGCTTTCACTACAATGCGACGATTGCGAAGCTGGACGAATACGTGAACGCGCTCACCGCGCTCGAACAGTCCAAGCCCGACTCGGCCGCCGTGCACTACGCGGTGCATGCGCTGCCGCTGGTGATTGCGCCGTTCGCGCCGCACATCGCCGAAGAATTGTGGGAGCGCATGGGTCATACCGCTTCGGTGCATCTCGAGCGCTGCATCGAGCCGTCCGCGGAGGCGCTCGCGGTCGACGAGATCACGCTGGTGGTTCAAGTGAACGGCAAAATCCGCGCGCGCGTGCAAGCCGCGCCTGGCATCACGGAAGACGAGGCCCTCAAACTCGCCATGGAACAAACCGGCGTGCAGGCGCAACTCGACGGAAAAGAAGTACGCAAGCGCATCTACGTTCCGGACAAACTGCTGAACCTAGTCGTGGGATAAGGCTTCGAGAATCGACTCCGGCGCCGCCGTTGCGATAACACGCTTCAGCCGCAGGCCGGCGCGTTCGAAGAGCGCGGCGAATTCCTCGCGCGTGCGTTCGCGCCCTGAAAGCATCGCCAGCATTTCGAGATCGGTGATCCGGTCTTGCGTCCACCGATTGTTCGGCGGCGGCGCGACGATCTCGTAGACCAGCACGCGCGCGTTCGCCTGCATTGCGCCGCGCACGTTTCGCAGCATGCGCACGCACGACTCGTCGTCCCAATCGTGGAGAATGTGGCTGAAGATATACGCATCCGCCGCAGGCGGCGCGCCGGTCAAAATATTGCCCGCCGCCGCGTCGAGGCGTTCTCCCGTGCGCACGCGCGGAATCACCGCCGGAAGTTCGAACACCGTGCCCCGCAAATGCGCAAAACGCTGCAGCACCGTTGCGAGCAGCACGCCGGTCCCGCCGCCGACGTCGACGACGTGCCGCATCCTCGAGAAATCGTATGCCGCCGCAAACGGCGCGGCGAACAGGAGCGTAAGCGACTGCATCGCGGCATCGAACGTGGCGCCCGCCTGTGGATGCTGCTCGAAATACGAGAACAGCGGAACGCCTTGGCTCACGTCAAAGCCCGGGCGATTCTCGCGAATGCCCGCCGCGAGCTGCGCGTACCCCGCGAGGTGCCACGGCGCATTGGCGTACAGAATCATCGGCGCGGCGGAATGCTCGCCGGTAAGCGCCGTACCGAAATGGCCCAGCGCAAAGCGGTTCTCGCCGACGTACTTCACAACGTCGTATGCCGCGAGCGCGCGCAGCAGGCGAAAGACTTTGTCGCGGTCGCCGTAGCCTTGCGCGGACAGTTCATCGGCGGTACGGGGACCGCTCGCGAGCGCGTCGGGCAAACGGAGTTCGCAAAACGCCGCAAGACTCTGCGCCACCCACGACATCGTGCCGAGTTCGATAACGCCGAAGCTGCGCGGAATCAGCCGGCGCCGCAGCTTAGCTAGGGCATCGGCGACACGCGTGACGACGCCCACGACCCACGGCGGGGGTGTCGTCATGACACCGGCAATATGCTCTTGAAGTACTCGTACGTCTCGCGCATGCCGTCCGTAAGCGCCGTGCGCGGCTCCCAGCCGAGCTCGCGCTTGGCAAGCGAATAGTCGAACTGCGCGTCGCGCGCATCCCCGGGACGCTTCGGCCCCGGCGTAACCGTCGGCTGCACGCCGCTGATGTCGCAAAGCGTCTGATAAACTTGATTCACGCTCGTGCGCCGGTTCGTGCCGATGCAGAAGCAGGTGCCGGAGCCGCGCTCGAGCGCGGCCAGGTTCGCTTGCGCGACGTCTTTCGCGTACACGTAGTCGCGCGTCTGCTCGCCGTCCCAGTCGATGCGCACGCCTTGGCCCGCCAAGAACTTGCCGATGAAAATCGCGATCACGCCTGCCTCGCCGTTTGGATCCTGCCGCGGTCCATACACGTTGCCGTAGCGCAACGCCGTGAAGTCGAGGTTATGTTCGGTTTTATAGAAGCGCAGATAATGCTCGGAAACCATTTTCGTAATGCCGTAGGGCGACTCCGGACGCTGCGGGGTGCTCTCGTCCATCGGCAGCCTGTCCGGCGTTCCGAACGTGGCGCCGCTCGATGCGAAGATCACTTTGCGCACGCCGCTGCGCACGGAATTCTCGAGCACGTTCAGCAGACCCATCACGTTCACGTCGGCGTCATATTTCGGATCGCGCGAGCTGATCGCCACGCTGTGCTGCGCGGCGTGATGGTTGACGATCTCGGGTTTGAACTCTTGGAATATCCGGCTGAGTTTCTCATCCCGCACGTCCATATGAATGAACAGCGCGCGCTCGGGCACGTTTTGCCGCTGCCCGCCGCCATGCTCCCACAGGGAATCGAGCACGAGCACTTCATGTCCGGCCGCCATGTAGGCGTCCGCGATGTGTGAACCGATGAAACCGGCTCCGCCGGTCAGCAAAATGCGCATGCTCTCCCCTTGTCGTCGCGCGCGGTCGTAGCGATTTTCTAAATATATGGAAGCGCGCCCGTTGCTGCTGCTCGGCGGTGCGGCCGCGATCGGTGCGGCCGCCGTGCAGCCCGCGTTCCCGGGCCGGTTCCTCATGCTCGCCGCATTTGCCGTTTGGCTCGCGTGGCCGGTGCGGCGCGATGAGTCCAAGCGCCTTCGTGCGCTCGCCGCACTCGCCCTGGTTGCAGGTTGCCTGAGCGCGTCATGGCGCGCCTCGACGGGCGATCCGCCGGTTCGCGAGCACACGCTTCGCGTGGCCTGCACGGTTCTTGACGCTCGAACCTGTGCCGTCGACGGGAGCATCACGATCGCGGTCGAGCAGCAGGCAAATCTCCCGCAGGCAGGCGCGCATGTGCTGCTGCGCGGACGCCTGCAGCCGTTCGATGGGCCGCGCAATCCCGGAGAGGCCGACCAGCGCGAGATCGAACGCGAACGCGGCGTGCAGGCGCGCATGGGCAACGCCCGGCTTCTCGCGGTGTTGCCGCCGGCGCCGCTCACGCTCACCACGGCAATCGCGCGGGCGCACGGATGGGCGCTCTCGCAATTGCAGCTGCGTTTACCGCAGCCGTACGCGGCGATCGTCGCCGGCGAACTCTGGGGCGAGCGCGCAACGCTTGCGCCGGAACTGCGCGCCGAGTTTCAAGAGACCGGGACGGTGCACGTGCTGGTGACGGCGGGTTTGCATTTGGGCGTAGTGGCGCTCGCGGTGCTCACGCTGCTGCGCTTGTGTACGGTTCCGCGCGTTCCGGCGTGCGCAACGACAATCGCGGTAGTGTGGATGTACGCGGTCTTCAGCGGGCTGCATTTGCCGTCGGTGCGCGCGGCGGTAATGGCCTCGTTTGCGCTCAGCGCATACGCAGCCGGCGCGGCGTCACGCTCCTGGAATGCGTACGGCGCGGCGCTTGGCGCGGTGGCACTGTTCTGGCCCCTGTCACTGGCCGGCGCGTCGTTCGCGCTCTCGTTTTCCTGCGTTGCGGCGATTTTGCTTTGCGCCGATGAGGTGCAGCACGCGCTCCAAGGCTTTGCGATGCCGCAAAAAATTCGTGAGGCAATCTCGCTTGCCGTCTCAACGCAGCTCGGCACCTGGCCGCTGACGGCGTCGGTCTTTCTGCTCGTCGCGCCGTATGCGCTGCTTGCGAATTTGCTCGTCGTTCCGGTGGTCGGGGCAACGATGCTGCTTGCGGGAGGTCAACTCGCATCCGCGCCGCTTGCGCCGGTCTCGCAAGCGTTCGCAAACGTCAATAGCTGGCTGCTCGCATGGATAGTCGCGTGCGTGCACACAATCAGCACGCTTCCAGGCGCAACCATTGCGCTGACCCCGCCTCCACCATGGACCATCGCCGTGTATGACGCGGCACTCGTATGCGCGATGTGGTGCTGGAAGCGCGAGGCGCGCACGCTCGCACTGGCGCTGCTATTCATCGGAGCAACGCTCGTTGCCGCGCCGCCGCGAGCGGTCGACCATCATCTGCGTATCACGGTGCTCGACGTCGGACAAGCGGACGGCATTGTGATTCAGACCCCGATCGGCCATACCATTGTGGTTGATGCCGGCGGCCGGCTCGAACGGGGAACCGACGCAG
>DASSZL010000288.1:0-6194 GCA_035713505.1 Vulcanimicrobiaceae bacterium
TGCGCTTGGTCGTACGTTGGAGCGTCCGCCGACGCGGCGGCCGGGACCACGCACGCGAACGCAAAGATCGTGATGAGGGCGGCCATCGCTCGGATGCTCATCGCAAATGCTTCGCTTGCCTGCCGCTGGGTACCCGTCGCATGAGTGGGTACGAAAAGCCCATGGCTGAAATTTTCGGAAAAGGCGGAGAAAGCGTGCCGGTCAGCGGCTATTACGAGTGCTCCGATTGCGGACATCGCCGAAAACTCGAACGCGGTTCAACCTTCCCGCCGAACCACCACCAAGACAAACCCTGGGCGCTCTACCAAGCGACCGAGGAGATTCCCGCGCAGCAGAGCGCTAAGAGTTAACGGCGCGCACTACGGCTTGCGCCACCGCGGGATACGCGCGCTCGGCGATTTCGGCATAACCGAAGTCGTTCGGGTGGAAACCGTCGGCGCAAAGATATTCCACGCCCTCGCACAACGGAGCGCTCGTGTAGGCGAACATGTCGATGAAGCCGTCGCCCAGCGACGAGGCGACGGCATGCATGCGATCGTTCAAGCGCTCGCAGAGCCGCTGAACCGGCGCCTTGAGCAGGCGCGGAACCGCAACGGTTCGCGTAACGTCGGGCATGCCGCCGGCTACGAGTTGGGCGCCGGGCGCCGCATGGTGTATCGCCTCCAGGAGATTGCGGAAACGGCGCATCAGTACGATTACATCGCGCGAATACCGAAGATCGTTGGCGCCCGCGATAATGACGATCAGATCCGTCGTCAGGTTGCGCAGTTTGGGAACCTGGTGACGTAAAACGTCCCCCATTGTTGAATGGGGGACGGCCAAGGTGAACAGTGTGCTGGCCGGATGTTCGGCCCGCAACCGCGCGTGCCAGAGATGGGCGAGGCCCATTTCCGAAGCCGATGCGCCGAGCCCGCACGCGAGGCTGTCGCCGAGAACAGCCATAGCGAGTGGTTGCGGTTGACCGAGCGGCTGCGGAAAAGCGTGCATTGGCGGGGACTCCTCTTATAAAGTATCGTCCCCTCGAATATGGGAGTTTACGCCGGCCCTTCGGCCCGATTAGTGTATGACGATCGGAACCGACGGGGAGGGACTCGGCGCAGGCGCGGCAGGCGTGCCGGACGTATGGCTGCTCATATTTTGGACGGTATGCACGACCGTATTCACGACGAACGCCCCAAGGATCGCACCGGCGATCGTCGTGAGCGAACTAGCGGCCGCCGTCGTCGTCGTACTCGCCGAACTGACGTCTCCCGCGGACGAACTGATACCGAAGGAGCCTGCGTTTTGCGGCGCCCCGAACTCGGAGAACGGGCTGAACGTGCTTTGCGAAACCGCGGACAGGCTGGCGGAGACGGCGCCCGCTACGGCCCCGACGGTCAGAGACTGCCCGGCCGAGAGCGTGAACACTTTCCCGTTTGAAAGCGTCACTTGCACGGGCAGCTGCGGATTGCTCACTTGATAGACGTTCACTTGCAGATTGCCCGACGCGTCGCTGAAAATGTCGCCTTCAGTTCCACGCACCGCAATTTGCGCCGTCGGCGTTTGGAACGTGTAGTTGGCTTGCGCGCCTTTTGGATGCTCGACTTTGAAACGCACTTTGCCGTAAGGGATATAGAACTTCGCGCTTGCGACGGCGGCCTGCGTGAAGTAGCCAATCTGCACCTTCGTGGACGAGCCGATCATCACGCGCGAACTATCGGGCAGCACGATTCCACCGAGCGAATTCGCACCGGTAATTGCGGAGGCGTTGTCTTCGAGCTCGACGCTCGCCCGAGGCGCGAGGGGACGCTGCGCGCCGCTCGATACCTGGTATGAAACATCGCCTTTGACGTTTTGCAGCTGTTTGTCGGCCGCGGCGAGCGACGGAGCTGCCGGCACGATGAGCATGACCAGCGTCGCGCACAAGAACGATGCAAGAATACGGCGCATGTAAATTCCCCTCTAAAGCGTCGCTGATGGTACGGTGTCTGCGTGCTTCCCGCAGTAAACATTCTTGGGGAGGCAGCCGAGCCCTACCCAGCATGATAGGACCTCCTGCCTCAAGAATGTCTCCGCATGGCGCTGCGCCTGTTACGCAAGGCTGTAATTCCCGTACTTCTGACGCTGTGCGCGATCGCAGTAGCGGCGGTCTCCTATCGGGCTCCGCTCGGCTCGTTCACGACCGCAAACCGCATCGCCGATCTAAAAATACATGCGGATGCGCAGTCGAATGCTGGGACCTTCGGCCTACGCAACGCCCCGTCGTACGACGAACCCAACGATTCGCTTGCATTGCTGCAGATCGACGAGAAGACGCTCGACCCGCAATCGGGGCTTCCGTCTTTTCCGTTCCCGCGCAGCCTCTACGGCACGCTGCTCAAACGTCTGGCCGCGGCCGGCGCAAAAGCAGTCGCGTTTGACATAGACTTTTTGAGTCCGGCGGCCGATCCGGCACAGGACGCGGCGTTCGCCGCGGGCGGACGCGTGATACCGGCCGCGATCGGTTATACGATAGACACCACGACCGGCGGATACGGCGGATCGCAATTACCGCCTCCGGCGCTGCAAGCCGCGCTCCATATCGGTTATACGACCGTTGATTCGCCGGCGGACATCATCATCGGACAACCGCTGCGCATCGCGCCGATGCCGGTTCCGGGCGGCGTGGCGAACTCTCTCGCGCTCGCGGCGGTCCAGGCATTCCGGCGAGAAGCGGTCGATGTCTCCCACGTGCCCTCGCTGAATAATGAAACGCTGCTCGTACCGGTGCACGTTCGCGGACAACCCGATCCGGTTTACAGAGGCGAGGAGATTTGGAACGTTCCCTACGTTAGCCAGTCGCTCTCGTTCGTGGACGCAATGCGTGAACCGGTTGCCGATCTCCGCGCCTTTGCGCAGGGCCGCATCGTCCTCGTCGGCATGACTGCGCAAGCGGAAGGCGACGTGACGGGAGCGCTGGGAACCGACGCACGCGTGCCGGGCGTGTTCGTTCATGCTCGGCTCATCGACCAGCTGCTTCGCGGCATGTACCTGCGCCCCGCGCCGGATTGGCTGAACCTCTCTTTGCTCGTCCTGCTCCCGTTGCTGCTCACCGCAATGGTGCTGCGTCTGCGCCCCATCGTGGCGGCGCCGCTGGCCGCCGTCGCGATCGCGGCATACATCGAAATCTCAATCGCGCTCTTCGTCTACCGGCTGTATTGGCTGGACGTACTGCACGTGGCGGCCGCAATGCTGCTGACGGCGCTGGGAGTCATCGCTTACCGCGCCATAGGCGAGGCCGCGCAGAAGCGCGCGGTGACCGCGGCGTTCGGCTTGCATGTAAGCCCCGACATTGTTACCGAGCTGCTCAAGCATGAAGGCGGCGCCGATGACGCGCTCGCGGGCAAACGCGCCAAAGTGACGATATTCTATTCAGACATCCGCGGTTTCACCGCGATGTCCGAGAAACTTTCGCCCGAGGCCGTGTACGAGCAGCTCAACGAGTATTTCGAAGCGATGTGCGAGGTTATTTTCAAGTACGGCGGGTACGTCGACAAGTTCATCGGCGACTGCATCATGGCCGTCTTTTCCGCGCCAAATCCGACGCCCGGCGATGCGATGAAAGCCGTTCATGCAGCGCTCGAGCAGCAAGAAATCATCGGTGTGCTCGCACAGCGCTGGCGCGAGCAGGGTAAACCGCCGCTGGCGGTCGGCATGGGCATCAATACGGGTTACGTCGTCATGGGAAACCTCGGTTCGCAGAAACGCATGAACTACACGGTCATCGGCGACGACGTCAATATCGCCGCGCGCTTGTACAACGTTGCTAAGGGCGGCCAAATCATCATCAGCGAATCCACGTATGAGGAAGTCAAAGATGCGTTCGACTTTCGCGAACTCGAGCCGGTGAGCGTCAAAGGTAAGAGTGCGCCGCTGCGCACGTTCGAAGTGCTCGCCCGCAAGGGCTCCTCGGACGCACCGGCGGCCGCGCCCGCGGACGCAACGGCATGATCGACGCGGCGATTCCACTGCACTTCATGTGCGTGGTCAATCCCGACGCACATGCGGAAGACGCGATCGAACTGCTGGCGGCGGAGGGCATCGGTTGCGCGTCGCGACCCGACCCCGAAAAACTCAACGTTTATTTACACAGCGTGGGCGACTCGATCGCCGTGACGGGGCCAAAGCGAACGACGATCGCGCTGGTCCGCAGGCCCCTCGACACGCTCGAATTACTGACTGCCGTGCAAGGAGCGGCGCGGCTTGCGGCCCTGCACCGCGAGGCCGAGGCGAGCGAAACACTTCTCGAGATCGGCCGCGCACTAGGCGCCGAGCGCGACATGCTTTCGCTCCAGCAACTCATCCTGCGCCGCGCGCGGGAATTGACGAATGCGGACGCAGGCAGTCTGCTGCTCGTCGAGGAGCACGGCGGAGAAAAGAAACTGCGTTTCGCCGTAGCGCAGACAGGCCCGCGCGACAAGGGCACGCACATCGGCGCGACGCTTCCATTGACGGCTTCCTCCATCTCCGGCAGCGTCGCATTGCATGGCGAGGTTGCCCGCATTCGCGATGCGTACGCGCTGGGCGAGGCAAGCCCGTACCGGTTCGATTCGAGCTTCGACAAACGCACCGGCTACCGTACCAAATCCGTGCTGTGCGTCCCGATGCGCAACTACCGCGGCGAAGTGGTGGGCGTCATTCAACTCATCAACCGCAAGCCCACCTTCGAGACGGTATTGACTTCGCCCGAGCAGACCGTGGAAGTCGTGCACGACTTCGATGCGCGCGACGAGCGCGTCGCCATGGCACTTGCGGCACAAGCCGGCGTCGCGCTAGAAAACAGCCGTCTGATCGAAAACATTCAGGGGTTATTCGAGAACTTCGTGCGCGCGTCCGTAAAAGCGATCGAGGTGCGCGACGTCTCTACGCAAGGGCATTCGGAACGCGTGTCACGCTTAACGGTCGCCCAGGCGGAGGCGGTGAACGCCATCGATGCCGGTCCGCTGCGCGAACTGAACTTCACGCCCGAGCGCTTACAGGAGCTCCGGTACGCGGCTCTGCTGCACGATTTCGGCAAACTCTCCGTGCCCGAATACATTTTTTCCAAAGCGAAGAAATTGCCCGATGGACGGCTCGAGACGATCCGCATGCGCTTTTATTTGGCGCTAGAGCAAATCGATGCAGCCGCGGCCCGCGAAAAATTCGAGGTCCTTCGCGGAAACAGCGGCAACGACGTGACGGCGGCGCTGAGCGGCGTGGATGCGCGCCGCGAGCAGGCGCGCGAGGAGCTGCTCATGCTGCTCCAAGGTGTCGAGAAAGCGAACGAACCGGCGATCGTCGACGCGGCCGTGGACGAGGCGCTCACGAAAGTCATGCAGCGGCATTACCGTTTGGACGGAACAAGCGTGCCGCTGTTGGACGAAGCCGAACTGCGCTATCTGCATATTCCGCGCGGCTCGCTCTCGGACGAAGAACGCGACCTGATGAATCTGCACGTCACCAACTCGTTCCGCTTCCTTGCCGCGCTGCCGTGGAGCACGACGCCGTGGCCCGGCGTCGCGCACATCGCCTACAGCCATCACGAGCACTTGGACGGGACGGGCTATCCGCGCAAACTCACGGCTGATGAAATTCCGCCGCCGGTTCGTATGCTCACAATCGCGGATGTCTTCGATGCGCTCACGGCGTCGGATCGCCCGTACAAGAAAGCGGTCCCGCTGCAAAAAGCACTCGACATTTTGACTAAAGAGTTCGCGGAGCGCGGGAAAATCGACCCAATATTCCTCGACGTCTTCATTCAAAAACGTCTGTACGAAGCGGTTTAGAAACCAAGTTCCATGCCGTCGTCGGCGACGGTTATCTTTCCGGAAAACGCTTGCGCAGCCGCCTCGCGCATTGAGTCCGGGTGTGCCTTCGCGCTGTAATGGGTGAGAACGAGATGTTGCACACCGGCGGCGCTGGCCATCCGGCCGGCTTCATGCGCGTTCAAATGTCCGCGACGGCCATCTTCTTTTCCACCCGCTCCGAGCGCGGCTTCGCACAAGAACAGATCCGCGCCGCGCACTAATTCGGGCACCTGGTCGCACGGTGCCGTGTCGGCGGAATAGCCCAGTACGCCGGCGCCGGCGTCGATGCGCATCGCGTACGCGGAGATGTAGTGGACGGTGGGCGTGAAGCCGATCGTGCAGCCGCCGATCGCCAGAGGACGATCAGGCGAATATTCGTGCAGCGCCAGA
>DASSZL010000289.1:0-17923 GCA_035713505.1 Vulcanimicrobiaceae bacterium
CCACCTTCGCGTCCGGGCATGGTTTGAACGCCGCCATATCGTGCAGAAACGCCGCCGCGAAGAGCACGTCGGTATCCACGCGCATCCCTTCTTCTCTCGCGAGGCGCAGCCCGAGGTTGTAGTTTCGCTCGGAATGCTGCCAGCCCCACGCGGGGCGCACGAACGTCGTCTGCGCGAGATGATAGATCGTCACTTTCCACGGCGCATCGAGCGGAATCCCCGTCGCACTTACCGGTGCCGGCGTTTGCACGCCGAGCAGCAACGACGCGATGAGCGCTGCGATCATGCTGGTCTCCTAGCGCGGCTTTGCGCGCAGATATTGCTTGGGCCAATACGAGACGTCCGTGCCGAGCTGCGAGGCCGCTAGCAGCGGCCAATACGGCTGGCGCAGCAACTCACGCGCGATCAGGACGATGTCGGCGCTGCCCGATGCGACGATCTCGTTCGCTTGATGCGCATCCGTGATGAGCCCCACCGCTCCCGTCGCGATGCCGGCGTATTCGCGAATGCGGCGCGCGAACGGCACCTGGTATCCTGGACCCAGCGCGATTTTCGCGTTCGGCACGATGCCGCCGGACGATGCGTCGATGAGGTCGACGCCGAGCGGTTTGAGATCCCGGGCGAGCGCAGCCGAATCTTCCACGGTCCAGCCGCCTTCGACCCAGTCGCTGGCGGAGACGCGAACGAACAGCGGCAACTCCGCGGGCATTTGCTCGCGAACCGCCTGAACGACCTCGCGAACAATGCGCGTGCGATTCTCGAACGATCCGCCGTACGAATCGCCGCGGCGGTTGGTGATCGGCGAAAGGAACTCGTGCAGCAGATAGCCGTGCGCCGCGTGGATCTCGAGCACACGGAATCCGGCGGCCAGCGCGCGCCGCGCCGCAGCCGCGAATTGTTCCACCACGCTCGTGATTTCCGCGGCGTCGAGCGCGTGAGGGACGATCCAGCCCTCTTTGAACGGAATGGCGCTCGGCGCGACGACGCGCTCCCAGCCGCCGGCGGCCGGCGATACCGGCTCGCCGCCTTCCCACGGCGGCGCGGTGCTTGCTTTGAAGCCCGCGTGCGCGAGCTGCATGCCGGCCACCGCGCCGTGATCGTGGATGAAGTCGACGATCTCGCGCAGTTTCGGTATGTGTTCATCCCGGTAGATGCCGAGATCCGCGGGCGAAATGCGGCCCTGCGCTGCGACGGCCGACGCCTCGGTGAACACCAGCGCCGCTCCACCGACCGCGCGGCTGCCCAAATGCACGAAATGCCACTGATTGGCGAATCCGTCTTCACTGGAATATTCGCACATGGGTGAAACGGCGATCCGGTTGCGCAGCGTGATGCCGCGAATGCGCAGCGGTTCAAAAAGGCTCATCGTACAATCCAAACTCCGCGCACAATCGTACAAGAGGCATGAAGAGACTCCTTCGCATCCTTACCCTCGGTGCCGCCGTGCTGGCCTTGATTGCCGCGGGGCCGGCTCCCAAAGAGCGCGTCGTGCTCGCGGGCGGCTGTTTCTGGGGAATGCAAGCCGTTTTCGAACAGCTTCGCGGCGTGAACAGCGTCATCGCGGGCTATGCCGGCGGAAGCAGCGCAACCGCGCACTATGATATCGTGAGCACCGGTGAGACGGGTCACGCCGAATCGGTCGAGATCACGTACGATCCCTCACGCATTTCGTTCCGGCAGCTGCTCGACGTGTATTTTTTGGTCGCTCACGATCCCACGCAGCTCAACCGGCAAGGACCGGACGAGGGAACGCAATACCGCTCGGAGATCTTCACGACCACGGCGGCGCAGCGCTCGCAGGCGCAGCAGTATATCGCGCATTTGGAGGCCGCGCACACCTATTCCGCGCCGATCGTGACGAAGATCGCGCCGCTCCAAGCATTTTACGCCGCCGAGGGCTACCACCAGGATTTCGTCGCGCATAATCCCGACAACCCGTACGTCGTGATAAACGACAAACCGAAGCTCGCGCATCTGCGCGAACGCTTTCCGCAACTAGTCAAACCGTAGAGCGGGCACGCACCAGGAAGGGCGCGGGCGCGGCTGAAGATGGCGGTATGCGGACTTTCGTGAAGGCTTCCGTTCCGCCGGCCGCGCGCACGCTGGATGCGCGCTGGTACCTTTCGCCCGAAGTGTTCGAGCGGGAGCGCGAACGCATTTTCGCACGATCGTGGATTTGCGCCGGGCGCAGCGAAGAGATTGCCGCTGCGGGCGCCTTCATCACCGCGGAGTTCGCCGGTGAAAGCCTCATCATCACTAGAGATCAGGCCGGCAAGCCGCATGCGTTTTACAATGTCTGCCGCCATCGCGGAACGCGGCTGTGCGAAGAGCAGGCGGGGACGTTCCGAGGCAGCATCCAGTGCCCGTATCACGCGTGGACGTACGCGCTCGACGGAACGCTTTGCGCAGCACGCAACATGGAAGACACGCCGGGTTTCGATCGCGGCGAATATCCATTACACGAAGCTTCGATTGCGGAATTCGAAGGCTTTCTGTTCGCCGCGCTGGATCCGCCGCAGGCTTTCGAGGACGCTTTCGCGCCGCTCATCGGCAGATTCGCTCCCTGGGGGATCGCCGGTCTTGGCCGCGCCGCTTCTATCACTTACGATCTCGCGTGCAATTGGAAGCTGGTCTTTCAGAATTATTCCGAGTGCTACCACTGCCCCGTGATTCATCCCCAACTCGAGAAGCTTTCGCCGTCCGAGAGCGGGCGTAACGATCTCCGGGACGGCCCGTTCCTCGGCGGGTACTCGGTTTTGCGCGAAACTCATGGCAGCCTGACGACCTCGGGCACCACGCGGCGTCCGCCGCTTGCGGGCGTGACGGGCGAGGAAACCTCCCGCGTTTACTATTACACGATTTTTCCGTCGCTGCTCCTGAGTCTGCATCCCGATTACGTGATGGCGCATTACGTGCAGCCGCTTGGCGCCGCGCGCACGCGAATCGTTTGCGAATGGTACTTCGATTCGCAGGCGATGTCGCAGCCCGAATTCGATGCGAGCGACGCCGTCGAGTTTTGGGACCAAACCAATCGCCAGGACTGGCACGTGAACGAGCTCACGCAGCTCGGCGCCGGATCGCGTTCCTACGTTCCGGGTCCATACAGCCGGCAGGAAGGCTTGCTGCACGCGTTCGACCGTTATTACCTGAGCGTCATGTGAGCAGACTCGCGCGCAAGCTCGGCGCGTTCGATGCCACGCTCATCGTCATGGGCGGCATCATCGGCACCGGCATCTTTATGAATCCGTCCGTGGTCGCTGCGCGCGCGCACACAACGGCGCTGATTCTCGCGGTATGGATATTCGGCGGATTCATCGCACTTATCGGCGCGTATATTTTCGCGGAACTGGCATGGCGCCGCCCGAGCGTGGCCGGTTCGTACGGCTATCTGCGCGATGCGTATCATCCGGTGCTGGCGTTTATGTCGGGCTGGACCTCGCTCTTCGTCACCAATAGCGGTTCGTTCGCCGCGACGGCGGTCACGTTCGCAATTTACGCCTCGCCGTTCGTGCCGTACGCGCATAATTCGACCACGCTGGTGGCGGTTGCGGTTATCGCGGTGATAAGCGGCGTCAACTGCTTCGGCGTCGGGAAAGGCGTGGGCTTGCAGAACGTGTTGATGCTGCTGAAAATCGCCGCGATAGGCGGCCTTATCGCCGCGGGGTTCTTCGCTCCGCACGAAATCGCGCACGCGCAGAGGCTGGTTGCGCCGCAAGGCCTCGCGCTGATCGGCGCGCTGGGCGCCGCGCTGCTTCCCGTCTTTTATTCCTACGACGGCTGGCAAACCGCGCCGTTCATGGACGAGGAGCTCAAAGAGCCGGAACGCACGCTTCCTCTGGGCTTGATTTGGGGCGTCGCCGGAGTCGTGGTATTGTACGTCGCGGTAACGCTGGTGAGCATTCGCGTCCTGGGTCCCGATGGACTTGCCTGGACGCCCGCCGCCGCCACCGAAATTCTGCGCCGCGCGGTCGGTCCGGCAGGCGCGGCGCTGATGGCGGGCTGCATCGCGCTCTCGACGATCGGCTTCCTGAGCAACACCGCGCTGACGATCCCGCGTCTGTATTTCGCGATGGCCAAAGATCGCTTGTTCTTCCGCCAGATCGCGTACGTTCATCCGAAGACGCACGCCCCGATCGTCGCGATTCTGCTGCAAGCGGGCATCTCCATCATCATCGTGCTCTCCGGCAAGTACGATCAGATCTTGAACTACGTGACCTCGATGGACTTTCTATACATGGCGCTCTTCGCGGGCGCGCTCTTCATCTTTCGCCGCCGCGCCGTCGCGGGAGCCAAGCAAGGTATTCGCGTTCCGCTTCATCCGTGGAGCACGCTCGTGTTCGGCGCGGTTAGTTTGGCCGTCGTCATCAATTCCTACGTGGCGTTCCCGCGCGACACGCTCATCGGGCTTGCGATCTTGCTCTCCGGCGCGCCGGTGTATTTCTTGTGGGTGCGGCGCGGGCAGCCGGCGGTCGCCGCTACAAGACCCTAACGCTGTGCGGGTCGGCGCGGCCGATAATCTCGCCGCGTTCGGTTTTCATCACGACGTACGCAATGTCGGGGCCCTCACCGCACATTTTTTGCGCCCAGGTGCTGCGGGCGGCCGCGAGCACTTCCTGTTTGTGCGCATTGGGCAACGTGCTCCACAGCACTTCGTCCATGGTCATGAGCAGCTCTTTGTGCTCGGAGTTCATCGCGCCCACGCGCACGGCGCGGACCAGCGCATCGGGGCCGTAACGAATCTCCAAGCCTTCGACGGTTCCGGGGTTGGAGTGCACGATACGCACTTCGCCGGTCGTCACGCGGGCGTTGACCGCCGGCGCAGCCTCGACCGGCTTTTCGTTCTTCACGCGCGCGCGCCGCGGCCTGCGCAGAAAACCGGCGACGGCTCCCGCGACTACGACTGCCCCAGCGACTTCGACTGCCAGCAACAAACGGCGCTCCTCTCGATGTCCTAATCTTACCCTCGCTCGCTGGCGAGCGGGTGGTGCCGATGGTCCTGACGCCGGGGTACGGCCGCCTCAAGCGCAGACGCGCGCTTGCAAGCCTTCGAGCGTTTCGCCGAAGAACCGGGCCTGGAACGCGACGATGTCCTCGACGCCCGGAAAATTCGGGTGCGATCGGCGGGTGCCCAGCGCGTACCGGGCGCCGGAACGCTCGAGGATACCGAGCTGCGTCATCCGCCGCACCGCTTTTATCGCCATTTTGCCCGGTGCTCGGGCTAGCGCGGGGTCCAAGAACAACTCGCGCGGCAGGGACTTCACGCGCGCCTGCATCGCCGCGGCCGCATCTTGCTCGGTAAACGCTCCGCTGCGCGAGGTCAGCCATTCGGCCATGAGCGCGCTGGTCGTAACCGGACGCGAGGCCTTGAGTTCCGCAATCGCAGCTGTTTTATTTTTTGCCTCGCGGATTCGGTAGAGTTGCGAGAGCCGGCGGCCGATGAACGGATCGTAGCTGATTCCGGCCACATAGACGTGCTGCGCGTGCGGAAGCATGCGGTCCCAAATGCCGCGGAACGGCAGCATCAGCCCGGTTTTCGAGTACTCGCCTTCCGGCGTCACCAAAAACGTCGCACCACGTTCGAGCGCGCTTTCGATACGCCGCAGATCGCGCTCGACGCCTTTCTTCATCTCGTCGAACGCTTCTTTGCGATAACGCACGTTCAAATCCGAAAGACGCACGTACGTCTCTTGCGCCTTGCGAAAATGTGCCGACGTGAAAAGTTGCTCGGTCGTGCATCCGCCCAAACCCGTGGCCGCCAGAGCGGCGGGCTTGAAGATCTCGGCAAGCAGCAGCACGCCGTGACGCCGCTGCGCGTCCCAGGCCCAGCGTGCAATAGGTCTGGATTGCAGCTCGTTCTCGAGCGGCATCAAACCCATTCCCTCGAACAGCCAGCCTAGGTTCACGTTCTTCATAAGGCGCCAAAGCCAGGGCACGCGCACCGCCATAAAGCCCGGCTCGTACATCAGTTTTGCCGAAGCGGTAAGCACGGGACTGCGCCACCCGCCTCGAAGCACGAGCGTCGCCATCACACCCATTAGGTCGAGTTCGACTTGATGATTGGCGATGAGCAGCGTCGATCCGCGCCTGCCGCCAAGCCGTCCCCACGATCGAATGCGATACGCGATACGCAGATAAGAAAGCAAACTGATCCCCGAAGCGGCGCGCAACGGAGCCGCCCACCACGGGATCAACGGACGCTTGCCGACGGCCAGCACGATCATCGACCCGATTAAAAAACTGCCGGCGGCTGAAAAGAACAACACCCGGTATCCGCCCAGCGTGCCGCCGTAGAGGGCGATAATCCATCCGCCCACGAGCGGTGCGAGGACCGACGGCAGATTTTGCGCGATGCCCCAGATACCGAGATCGCGCGCCACGTCGCGCAGCTGCGGAATTGAATCCATCGCCAGCGCCCAACCGGTCGACATGATGCCGCCGAAGCCCACGCCGAACAACGCGGCAAAAACGAACATCCAGTGCTCTTGGGGTACGAGGCCGAAGCCGGCGGCCGCCGCGGCCATCGGCAAACCGCACAGCGCGACAATGATCTTGCGTGGAACGCGATCCGAGAGCCACCCCAGGAAAATGCCCGAACCGATTGCCCCGATGAGCGATGCCGCCGCAACCATACCGGTATTCGCGGACGGATTGCTCACGTGCAAGATGTCGCGGAAGAAATACAGCACGTACGTCATCAGCAGTGCCAGGCCGAACGCCAGAAACGCGCGCGCGACGAACACGACGGTGAAATCGTCCCAATCGCTGATATGCGCATGCTCTTGCGGCTGATCGGGAATCGTACGTTCGGCTACGGCGAACAGCGTCGCTACGCCTAATCCGACGCAGACGGCGATACCGATGAACGTGCTTGCCGGATAGGTTCCTGCCGCAACGCCGATACCGACGATCGTGCCGACGACCATCGCGACGCTGCGCACGCCGGAAACTGCGCCCCAGTCCTGTTGCGGAACGACGTCCGGAATCAACGCTTGATATGCGGCAAGACTTACGTTCGCGCCGACGGTCGCCAGCAGCAAGAACGTTACGAACGCTCCGAGCCCGTGCACGTCCGCCATCATCAACAGGCATGCGACGTCGAGCGCGGCGCCTCCGAGAATCATCGCTCTGCGCGGAACGCCGCGAGCCCGCAGCCCATCGGAAATTGCGCCGGCAACGGGCGGAACGACCATCGAGACGAATGAGACCAGCGCTGCGACGACGGAAAATACCGCCACGTGATTGCGCGGAGCCAGCACCGCGAGCGCCGCGGGCACCGAGATCGCGATCAGTGCCGTGTCTTGGAAATGCAGCGGCACCCAGAACGCATTGATCAGGACCGATTTCCAGGTACCGTAGCGTTCCGGAGTCACGGACACGCGCGAGCCGCCTGTTCTTCGCTTTGCCGGGCCTGCGCCGCATATTTCGTGATGAACTGCAGCTGCGTTTGCGTCGGCCCTCCGGAGTACTGGCCGATGACATAACGCAGGTATGCGACCTGCTCCGAAAGCTGCGCGGGCGAGCGGTACCCGCTCGGTTCCGCGTTACGCAGCGTGTCGAGCAGCGCCGGCGCGCCGGCGCACTGCTTGCGAGCGCTGCGCAGACGCGCGATCTCCGCCTCGACGTGCGCTTGCGTGACGCCCAGGACCTGCAGCGCATCGTATTGCGCCTGCAAATCCGCCGCGCTCGCGGGATTGTGCGGATCGAGCTGCACCGTAACCGGCGCCTCGAGGTGCTGTCCAAGCACGTCAATGCGGGCAGTATACTTGCCGGGCAGGGCCTGCGGCCCCGCGATCGTCATGGGATAGAAGATGTAATACGCGCGGCGATCTTGGGCCGCCGGTGTTCCCGCCGGCAATTGAGTCGTCAGGTCCCACGCGAAGCGGTTGATTCCCGCATGGACGTCCGTATCGAATGCCGCTATCTGCTTTCCGGCTGCGTCCGCTATCGTGACGTGCACCGAGGGTTTCGATTTCGCCGATGCGGGACGCGGCGCGGCGGGCAGATAGAGCGTGAACATCGCGCCATACGGTTTGTTCTCCGAGACGAACGCGCCGCGGCCGTGTTCATGATAGAACGCGTCGTTGTAGCGGATCGCCGGCATCGGCGCAAAGAGATGCGCGGCTGCGCCGCTCGCGCGCGTCCACTGCTGCAGCGGCGTCAGATCGTCAAGGACATAAAAGCCTCTGCCATGCGTGCCGAGGATCAAGTCGTTGTCGCGAGGATGAATCTGCAGGTCGTACACCGGAACGTGCGGCAGACCCAGGCGCAGATCGTCCCAATGCGCGCCCGAATCGAACGAGACGAACACGCCGCGTTCGGTACCGGCGTAGAGCACGGCGGTGTTGCGCGGATCCTCGCGCACGACGTGCACGTAGCTTTTTAGACCGGCGCCGATGCGCTGCCACGTTGCGCCGTAATCGCGCGTAACGTAGGCGTAGGGCGCATAGTCGTTCCATTGGTGCCGGTCGAATGCCGCATACGCCGTTCCCGGCGTCACCGCGGACGGCGAAATCGACGCGACGAGCGCCGGCAGCGGAAGGCCGCGCACGTTGCCGATGACGTCGCTCCACGACGTTCCGCCGCTGCGCGTAATCTCGAGGTGGCCGTTGTCGGTGCCGTACCAAACGGTTTGCGCGTCCTTCGCATCCTCGCCGATGGTGTAGATCGTGCAATACGATTCCGCATTCGTGTTGTCGTAACTGATCGGGCCGCCGCTTCGGCCGAGCTGTGAGGGACTGCAATGCGTGAGGTCGGGACTGGCGAGGGTCCAAGACGAGCCCTGGTCGCTCGAACGGAACAGCACGTTGCCGCCGAAATACAACTCGTTCGGATTGAAATGCGAGAGCAGCAGCGGGGCGCTCCAGTTGAATCGATACGGATACGTCCCGGCGCCCGTACCGAAGCCGATGATGGGCTGGGGCGAGATATAGCGCCGCTCCCCGGTGCGCAGATTTGCGCGGACGAGATCGCCGAAATGGGTGTCTTCGTAAATGATCGAGGGATCGCGCGGATCGGCCATCGCGTACTGGCCGTCACCCCAATCCGAAATGTTCAGCCAGTCGCCGTTGCTCGGGCCGTCGCGGCGGCTGAGTAATTCGTTGGGGCCGCGCCACACTTCATGATCTTGCAGGCCGCCCATGACGTGATACGGCGTGTCCATGTCGTACCCGACGCGATACACTTGCGCGAAGGGCACGACGTCGTCGTAGTTCCACGTCTTGCCGCCGTCGACGGAGTAGTCGAATCCCATGTCGCTGCCGTTGAGCAGCCGGTTGGGGTCCAGCGGGTCGATCCACAAATCGTGATTGTCGCCGCCGCCTCCGGCATCGCGAAACTTGCGGCCGCCGTCCGTTGAAACGAGCAGGGGTCCCGCGATCGCGTACACTTTGCGCGGATTCGACGGATCGCAGCGGACTTGCGAAAAATAGAACGGCCGGAAGTCGACGTCTTGGCTGGAATTGCGCAGTTGCCAGTGCGCGCCGGCATCGGTCGATCGGTACAGCTGTCCGTTCTTTACCGGAACGAACGCATAGACGACGCTCGGATTGCTGCGGCACACGCTCACGCCGACGCGATTGATCGGGCCCGGCGGCAATCCGTTGTGCAAGCGCGGATTCGTTAGGCGTGTCCACGTCTTTCCGGCATCGATGGATTTGTAGAGGCCGCTGCCCGGACCGCCGCTGCGCATCGTCCACGGACGGCGCAGAAAATCGAACATTCCGGCGTACACCACGTTTGGGTGTTTGGGGTCGAATGCGAGATCGCTGCCGCCGGTCGTAGCGTTCACGTAGAGCACGCGCGCCCAATGCGCTCCGCCGTCGATGCTGCGGTATATGCCCCGCTGTCCGCCCGGCGCGAACTCGTGCCCGATCGCCGCGGCGAGAACGATTCGCGAATCGCCTGGGCTGATCGCGATCTTCGCGATGCTTGCGCTGTCCGCAAGGCCGAGCGGCTTCCAGTGCGCGCCGCCGTCGCCGCTGAACCACACGCCGTCGCCGTAATCGGCGGTGTTGCGCGGAAACGGTTCACCGGTTCCGACGTACAAGCGGCGCGGATCGCGCGGGTCGATGGCGATGGCGCCGATCGCGCTGCTCTTTGCGGCTTCGAACGTCGATTTGAACGACAAGCCGCCGTCGGTCGACTTCCACAGTCCGCCCGAGGCATGGCCCAGATACACGACTTTCGGATTCCCAGGCACGCCGGCGACGACGTCGAGCCGGCCGCCCATCACCGCCGGTCCGATCCAACGGTAGTGCATATCGCCAAACGATGGAGCGCCGGAGGCAAGGCCGGGAAAAGCAGCTGCAATAAGGAGCACGAGCAAAGCTTTCACGCAGGCCCCTTTTCAAAAAGCGCTTGCGCCTAGCCTTTGCCCCGCGTTCTCACTCGGGCAGGTCGATCCAGCGTTCCGCCCAGCGCGCGATCTCATCGAGGGCCGGGCCGAGCTCATGCCCGGAGCACGTCAGTTCGTACGTCACGCGCACGGGAGATTCGGCAAACACTTCACGCTTGAGGATCGACTCGGCTTCGAGTTCGCGCAGACGCTCGGTCAGCAGACGATCGGAAATGCCTGGAATCGCCGCCAACAACTCGTTGAAGCGGCGCGGGCCGGCGATGAGCGTACGCACGATGGCGCCCGTCCAGCGCTTACCAATCAGTTCGACCGCGCGATGATAGCGCGGGCAAAGCTCGCTGTGCTGCGGAGTGGGATCGGCTTCTTGGCTGGTTGACATACGTAACAGCGGCCTCTAGAGTCAAGATAAGGCTATCATAGGTACGTTTTTCGGCAAAAGCGAGGGCATCGTTATGAATGCAGCAATACTCGTCGCCCGCCTGGTCATCGGTCTTGGTGTGGCAGCACATGGGTCGCAAAAGCTTTTCGGCTGGTTCGGGGGCGGCGGCGTCCGCGGAACGGCGGCGTACATGGAAAGCCTGGGATACCGCCCGGGCGCGCCGTATGCGCTGGCCGCGGGGTTGGGGGAACTGGCCGGCGGTGTGCTCGTCGCGATTGGAGCCATGAACGGCGTGGGTCCCGCGCTCATCGTCCTGGTCATGCTGGTCGCAATTTTCTCCGTGCATCTCGCGAACGGCTTCTTCAATTCGAATAACGGCTGGGAATTGCCGGCGGCCAACATCGCGGCCGTGCTGGCTTTCGACTATGCGGGCTTCGGGAAGTACTCGGTCGACCGCATCCTCCATTTGCCGCTCTATTCGATGGATATCCGCTGGGTGATGATCGGCGCGGCAGTTATTCTGGCACTCGGTACAGTCGCTACGAGGCACCGGCAGGCGCACCTGCCGACTGCTTCTTCCTAAATCCCGGCCGCAGGTACGGTAGCGCCGGCGGTGTAGCGTAACGGGATGCTGACTGCATCGCCGGAATTCAAACCTGCACGACGCTTCGCCGAAATCAGCGCCGCCGCGCCCGACTTCGAACGCACGCGAGCGCTCTACGACCAGTTCACCGCACAGCTGGACGATGCGCAATCCCCGCAGGACGCGCTGGACGTTTTCATGCGGTGGGATGCGGTGCGCCGGGAATTTCTGAGCTGGTCCGCGCTCACCGACCTGCAGTTTCAGCAAGACACGAGAAACGCGCAATACAAGGCGGCTATCGATTTACTGAACGAACTGCGGCCGAAAACCGAGGGGCTGAACGTCGCGCTCAAGCGCAAGTTCCTCTCATCGCCCCTGCGGGGGCAGTTGGAACGCGAGCTCGGCGAATACGTCTTCGCGCGCTGGCAAACCGAAGTGACCGCGTACGACCCGGTCGTCGAGCCGTTTGCCGTCAAAGAAGCCAAACTCCAGGACGAATACACCGAACTGCTCGCACAAGCGTCTTTCGATTTTCGCGGCGAGCAACTGAACCTGCCGCAGATGAGCAAGTTCGGCGAGGACCCGGATCGCGCGTTGCGGCGCGAGGCGGCAGCCGCGAAGTGGGCCTTCTTCTCGGAGAACCGGCAGGAACTCGACCGGATCTACGACGCGCTCGTTCACGTCCGCACGGAAACCGCGCGCGAGCTCGATTTTCACAATTTCATCGAACTTGGCTACCGGCGGCTCACGCGCACGGACTACGGACCGGCCGAGATCGCCCGCTACCGCGAAGAGATCGTACGCGAAATCGTTCCGCTCGCGCAGCGCATCAGCGAGCAGCAGGCACGCGACTTGGGCGTCGATCGCCTCATGATTTGGGACGAGAGGGTGTTCGAACAAACCGGTTCGCCCAGACCGCCGCAAGAGTACGACGGCATGCTGGCGGCGGCCCGCGAGGCGTTCGACGGACTCGGCCCGGAGATCGGCGGTTTCGCGGATCTCATGATGAAGCGCGATCTGCTCGACTTGCGCGCGCGCGGCGGCAAGGCCGGCGGCGGATTCTGCACCAGCTTCCCGACGTACGGCGTGCCCTACATCTTCGCGAACTTCACCGGCACGACGGGTGACGTGAACGTGCTGGTTCACGAGATGGGCCACGCGTTTCAATGCTATTCCAGCCGCGGGATCCCGATCTCGGACTATCTGTGGCCCACCTACGAGGCATGCGAGGTCCACTCCATGTCGATGGAGTTCTTCACCTGGCCGCAGCTCGAACGTTTTTTCGGACCCGACGCGCAGCGATACCGGCTGCAGCACCTAAAATCGTCGATCCTTTTTCTTCCGTACGGCGCAGCCGTGGATCACTTCCAGCACTTCGTGTATGAGCATCCCGACGCTTCACCGGCCGAGCGAAACGCGTTCTGGAAGCAACTGGAAGCAACGTATCTTCCGTGGCGCCGCTACGAGGGCATCGAGCATCTCGAGCGCGGCGGCTACTGGCAAATGCAGCGGCACATCTACCTCATGCCGTTCTATTACATCGACTACACGCTCGCGATGTGCTGCGCGCTGCAGTTCTGGTCGAAGTCCCTCGACGACTTCGAGAGTGCGCTCTCGGACTACCGCGAGCTTTGCCGGCAAGGCGGACAGCTGCCGTTCCAAGCGTTGATGCGTTCGGCCGGCCTGCAGTCACCCTTCGAACCGGGCGTACTGCACGGCGTGGCTCAGCGGGCCTCAAGCGTAATGGGTATTTGAAGCGCATGGAAACCGTCGCGTTTTACGGTGCCGGCATGCTCGGCTCGGGATTCGTTCAAGCGTTATGCCGGCGCGGCGTGGGCGTGCGCGTCTGGAATCGCACGTTCGAAAAGGCGCAGGCGCTGCAAGAATACGGCGCCGCCGCGTTCAGTTCGCCTGCCGAAGCTGCACGCGGCGCCCAGCGCGTGCACATGTGCCTGCACGGCGATGAATCCGTCGATTCGACGCTCGAGGCAGCGCTCGAGGGAATCGCCGAGCAAACGCCCGTGATCGATCACACGACGGTTCTGCCCGGCGGCGTGGAAGCGCGGCGGCAGCGTCTGCAAGCGCGCAACATTCCATTCTTGCACGCCCCGGTGTTCATGGGGCCGCCGAACGCTGCCGAAAGCACCGGACTCATGCTCGCTTCGGGCGAGAAAACGCTCTTCGAACGCCTGCGTCCGTCCCTCGAACCGATGACGGGCAAACTGTGGTATCTCGGCGAGCGCAGCGACGCGGCCGCGGTCTACAAGCTCATGGGCAACAGCGTCATTCTCGGTTTGGTCTGCACGCTCGCCGACATGTTCGCGATCGGCCAGGCAAATGGACTGAGCCGTCAAGAAGCGTACCGCCTGTTCGAAAACTACAATCCGTCCGGGCAGATTACCGGCCGCGGGAAGCGCATGGCGGAGCACGATTACGAGCCGACGTGGACGCTGGAGATGGCTCGCAAAGACGCGCTGCTGATGCTGGAGTCCTCCGGCGCGCTGCCCCTGCCGATTATCGCATCGGTGGAGCGGCTGCTGCGCGATTCGATCGAACGCGGGCTGGGCGATCGGGATTTGGCGGCGATTGCGCAGGGAGCGGAGTCCGGCGCGGGAGCGGCGTCCCGCTGACCACCGGACGCGGCGTCTGCTGCGGCACCGGCGTGAAGACTTCTCGCGGCGCGACAAGGGGAACCGCCGGATTGAAGGGCGTGGGCGTAGCGAGCGCCATGCGCGGCGTGTCGACGTACAGCGTTTGCGTGCGAGCATCGAATCGCACGCGCGCGCCGAGGGTCCGCGCAATCGGGCCTAGTTGCACATACGTGCGTTCGTAGAGCGCCGGCGGGGGCGCGGTTCCCATGGGAACTTGAGCGAAGAGATCGCCCAGACGAATAACGAGCGCCCTGCCGTCGTAGCCGACGCTGCGCGCGATGGCCGTAACGTACGGATCGATCGGCGTCATGACGCGGCCGCGATCCAGGTACGGCGCATTGTACGAACGCACGGGCGCGCCGTCGAGTACTACCGTGAGCACGGCCGCCAGTGGGAATATCACGGCTGAACCGCGATACTACCGTTAGGAATGATGCGGCTCATCCTAGCGTTCCGGGAAGCCGGCATGCGGTTCTCCCGCGACGGCTGCGCGTTCTTGTCACAGGCCATCGCATTCAACGCGCTGTTTGCCATCTTCCCGCTGCTGGTGCTGGTCCTGACGGGCGCCTCGCTGATCATCCCCCATGCCGACAATCAGGTCCTCACGTTTTTCGACACCTTCGCGCCCGCACTGCACGACACGGTGGCGGCGAATTTGCGCACGTACGTCTATGGACGCGGGCTTTCGAGCGCCATCGCGTTCGTCGTCGTCGTGTGGGCGGCAAAGAATCTGTTCATGGGTCTGGCATACGCGCTCAACCGCGCCCTCGCCGTACCCAAAAGCCGGCCGCTGCTGCACGACATGCTGCTCTCGGTCATCATGCTCCCGCTCACGGGCCTGGTCTTGCTGCTCGCGATCGGCATGCCGCTTGCCGTGTCGATCGTGTTCTCGCTCGCCCGCGTAACCGACCCTCGCAATTTCTCGCAAGTCCTGGCCTATCTGATATCGATGGCGCTGGTGTTCGTCATCGTCATCTTCCTGTATACGTTTTTGCCGAATAGGCGCGTGCGCTGGCAGTTCGCCGTGCCGGGCGCGTCGTTCGTGTCGCTCATGTGGCCGGCCGTGCAATTTGCGTTCGCGTTTTATACCGTTCACGTCGATTTCACGCGCGTTTACGGCGCGCTTTCCGCGCCGCTGGTGCTGCTGCTGTGGTTTTATCTGATCGGCGTCATCTTTTTGTTCGGCGCGGAGCTCTCCGCGGGATGGGCGCATCTCAAAGGAACCGAACACGTCGCTCCGCTGGTCGACCCGGTAAACGATACCAGCGACGGCGCCGCAGTTGAAACGGAAGGACAGGCCGCATCGTGACGCTTCTCTTCATTCATGGCGCCGGCTGCACGCGCGAGGTGTTCGACGCGCAAGCACGCGCGTTTCCTGATTCGCACGCTCCGAATCTTCCGGGGCACGCGTGCGCGGGCGCACCCGAGAGCATTGCGCAATTCGCGGACGCGATCGAGACGTACGTTCGCGAGAACGAATTGAGCGCCGTGGTGCCGTGCGGGCACTCTATGGGGGGCGCGGTCGCGCTCGAGCTGGCGCTGCGCAAACCGGCTTGGCTCAGCGGTGCGGTGCTGCTCGGTTCGGGAGCGCGCATGCGTGTCGCCCCCGCAATTTTGAATGGGCTTCGGGACGACTTCGAACCGGCGGCGCGCACGATCGCGGGCTACTTTTTTGCCGAGCCCTCCGCGCAGCGCATCGAGGCGGCCGTGGAAAGCATGCGGCGCGTCGGTCAGGCGCAAACGGTCCGGGATTTTCTCGCGTGTGATGCGTTCGACGCGCTCGACCGGCTGGGCAGCGTGACCGTCCCGCTGCTGGCGCTCACCGGTGAGGCCGACAAAATGATGCCGCCCAAGTTCGCCCTCGCCCTGGCGGACCGGGTTCCGGGCGCCCAGGCGCGAATAGTACCGGGCGCCGGCCACTTCGTCATGGTTGAGCGCCCCGCGGAAACCAACGAGTCCATCTCGGCGTTTCTATCTGGACTATCCTAACTGCCCTCGAGAGGTTCTTTGTGCGTCGAATCCCTGCCGTATTGTTGCTTTGTCTGGGTATTGCGCTTGCCGGCGCGGCGCCGCCGCGTCCGACGCCTACACCCGCTGTGACACCGGCGCCCGCGCAGGTCACGAGTCTGCCCATCATCGTCGTATTCCCCTTTGGAACAAGCGCCGACATCCCCGCGGCCAACGGTCAGAAGGCGGCGAACCTGTTCGTGCAAGTGATGAACAGCGCGGGAGGCATCGATGCCATCGGCGCACCCGCGACCATCAAGCCGGCGAATTATCTGGGATATGCCCGGACGATCAACGCCGACTACTATGTGACCGGATACATGACGCCGCTGGGCGAGGGTGTTTCCCTCGTCGAGCAAGTGGTCTCGACTCGCAGCGGAACGATGGTTTTCGGACAAACCGCGCAGATCGACTCGTTCGAAGATGCTTCGGCTCAAGCCATCAGCATCCACGACGGCATCATGACCGAAGAGAATGCGTTCAAAAAGCAGTACCAAGAAGCGCAGGCGACCGCGACGGCAACGCCCATGGCGAACAATCAGGCGAACCTGAGCAAGGGCTTTTCGGATATCGCGGGACTCTTCCACCGCAAAGGCAAGACGGCGTCGAATACCGCCGGCGCCGTGACCAAGCCGGGCAAGGGTGTGCTGGTAGCGCACGTCAACGGCAGCGTTCCGCAGAACAATCTCTCGTCCGCCACGTCGGCGCTGTATTCCGCGCTGAACGGCTTTTACAACGCCCGCATGACGAACGCATCCGGCCTGAATCTTTCAAAACAAGCCGACGGCATCTGCGGCACCGATCGCAACAACACCATCGCGACCGGCACCCTAAGCGCGAAAAGCACGCGGCACGGCCTTGGGGTCCGCACGGAATGGACCTTTAATCTCGACGTCTACACCTGCTGGGGCGCCAAACTCGCCGAACATACCGCGACCGCGGGCTCGCTCAAAGACGCCGTGAGCAGCGCCGTCGCCGCATACGCCAAAGCCCATCCCGAGAACGCGTAGGGGACGCCCCACGCCGCGCGGCAAAGTACGAGTGCGTGAATCTCGCGCAGATCAATGCTCTGGATGCCCAGGCATTTACCGCTGCCGTCGGTTTTGCGTTCGAACATTCGCCGTGGATCGCGCGGGCGGCATGGGAGGCGCGGCCGTTTCGAACGGTTGAGGAACTGCATGAGGCGATGGTGGCCGTCGTTCAGGCCGCGCCCGAAGATCGCCGGGTAGCCCTCATCGCCGCGCATCCCGATCTCGCCGGCCGCGTGGCGCGCGAAGGCCGGCTCACGGCCTCGTCGGCCGGCGAACAGCACTCCGCCGGGCTCGACCGCCTTTCACCGGACGAAATCGCGCGTTTTGAAGCATTGAATGCGAGTTATCGCGCGCGATTCGGTTTTCCGTTCGTGATTTGCGCGCGCGAACATACCAAGGACACGATTTTGGAGGCGCTGGAAGCCCGTTCGCGCAGCGACCGGCAAACGGAGATTTCGACGGCGCTGCGCGAGATCGCAAAGATCGCGCGTCTTCGATTGGCTGAGTCCATCTCGCAATGAACGCCTATGTGCTGCAGTGGCTCGACGTGCTGATTCGATGGTTTCATTTCACGGCGGGAATCTCGTGGATCGGCGCGTCGTTCTATTTTATTTGGCTCGACGACAGTCTGGACCGGCCGCGTCATGCGGCGGATTCCGAGCGGGGCGTGCTCGGTGAACTGTGGTCGGTGCACGGCGGCGGATTTTACCACAACCAAAAATATTTGACCGGTCCGCTGGACGAACCGCTGCCCGCCAACCTGCATTGGTTCAAGTGGGAAGCGTACAGCACGTGGCTCTCCGGGATGGCCATGCTCGCGCTCGTCTATTACGTGAACGCCGGAACGTTTTTAGTCGATCCGAGCGTGCTGCAACTGACTTCCGCGCAAGCTATCGGGCTCAGCCTGGGGACGCTTGT
>DASSZL010000290.1:0-7920 GCA_035713505.1 Vulcanimicrobiaceae bacterium
GAAGCGCCTCTCCGCATCAAGGCCTTGAAACAAGAAGCCTTCGATTTCGTTCGCGGCGTTCAGCGTATAGCCGTGTTTATCGAAACACTGGTTGGCGAACGATTTCAGCAGGCCGCGCACGTCCGCCGCGTACGGCTTGCCCTCGCGATCCTCGACTTCACCGAATACCAGGACTTTGCCGGGGCCGAACACATCCGCGGGCGCCCAATAAAAAGAACTCCAATCCAGGAACAACCGCAGATCGCTTTCGCGCTGCGCCGTGAATCCGCGGATCGAGGAGCCGTCAAACGTGAGATTATCGTGCGACTTGAGCAGAAACTTCTTGTCGTAGTCGAGCATCTGCAAGCGCCCTTCGAGGTCGCTGAAGAGCACCGTGACCGCTTTGATGCGCTTCTCGTCGGTCAGATACTTGAGCCGCTGCTCTTGAATCTTGTCGGCTTTCACGCGGTCTTTGCGCTGCTGCTTCGCCTCGAGATTCATATCCTCGAGTTCGCCATAGGACAGTTCGAGGAAGTCGCGCAGTTCGGCCATCGTTGATCTTCGTCCCTTCACGTGCGGTGCGGTATGGCCGAACGGTTGCACAAGAGAGCGGCCCCGCCTTTGTGCAAGTGGTAAAACCTGGGCGGGCGAAAGCCGCCCGAATGGACGAGTCAGCGCTGTACGACCTCATCTATTCGGGCATCGCCCGCAGCGGCGTTTACAGAGAAGCCGCGCTGGCCGGGCTGGGTTTGCCGGACTGGGTCGTGCCGCTGAGCGCGGTGAACAGCCGCGACCTCGAGCGCATCGCCGCCGAGCTGCAGATTGCGCGCGGGGAGCCGCTGCTCGACCTGGCCTGCGGCCTCGGTGGCCCCGGTTTGTGGGTAGCGCAGCGGACGGGAGCTTCGGTGACGGGGATCGATTGTTCTCGCGTCGCGGTGGAGTGCGCCGCCGCGCTCGCCCGCCGTTTGGGATTCGAGGGCCGCGCGCGGTTCGTGGCGGGTGACGCCACGGCCACGGCGCTGCCGGCGCGCGGTTTCGCGGCCGTCATGAGTATCGATGCGCTGCAGTTCATGGAACCGGCGAAGGCCCTCGCGGAGATTGCCCGGCTGCTGCGCCCGGGCGGACGCGCTGCGATACTGACATGGGAAGCACTGGCGGACGTAGAGCTTCCGACGGTCGTACGCGACTACCGGCCATACTTCGAAGCAGCCGGCTTACGGATTCGCACGCACGAAATCGTCCCCGATGCGCGTGATCGCGAGATGCGATACTTTCATGCTCTGGCTGAACGCGCCGGGGATCTGCGCGCCGAAGTCGGTGAAGCAGCCGAGCCGATCCTGCACGAGGCCGTGGATCGTATCGCCCGTGAGCACGAGCCCGCGCGCGTTCGCAAAGTGTTTATCGTCGCGCAGGCGTTCTTCGCCGATTCATAGGGCGGCCGTAGGCTCCAGGCATGAACACGCAATCGACACCGGAGCCCTACTTGGGCGAGGTTTCCGAGCTCGCACGGCGCAACAGCGACTTCAGACGCGTGCTGAACACCACGCAGCATTCACAACTCGTTCTCATGTCGATACCGGCGGGCGGCGAAATCGGCGAGGAAACGCATAAGAACAACGACCAGATTCTCGTATTCGCGCAGGGCAAGGGGCATGCCGTATTCGGCGGCGATCGGCGCACCGTGCGCGGCGGCGACGTCGTCGTCGTGCCTGCGGGCACCAAGCACAATTTTGTCGCGGACGAAGAACAAGCGCTCAAGCTGTACACTATTTACGCGCCGCCGCATCACCGTCCGGGAACGGTGCACACGACGAAAGCCGACGCGGACGCCGATACGGAAGACCGCTACTAGCGAGCAAGCAAGCGGTATAACACGTGCCGCCGCAGTCGATCGCCTTCTTGAAGACGCGGATGGTCGAAGTCGTCCGCGCATTCCCGCGTCATGCCCAGGCGTTCCATCACGCGCCGCGACCGCGCGTTGATCTCCGCGGTCATCGAAACGATTTCGTTACAGCCCATTTCGCCAAAGGCGTAATCCAGAACGGCCCGCGCGCCTTCGGTGGCATAGCCGTGTCCCCATGCGTCGCGCGTTAAGCGCCAGCCGATTTCACGCGCAGGCGTGAAATGCGCCTCGAACGGCACTTCTTGCAGCGCTATCGTTCCGGCGAATCGGCCGCCGTCCTTGATCTCCGCGATCCACCAGCCGTGACCATCACGTTCGAGCTGCACGCGAAGCCGCTCGGCGACTTCTTTCGCGTATTCTTCGGAATACGTGCTGGGAAAGAATTCCATCACGCGCGCATCGGCGTGCATCGCGATCCAGTGCGGAATGTCCGCATCGCGCCACGGCCGCAGAATCAGCCGGGACGTCTCGAGCGTCGGGGCGCTCATTCTTCGCCGTCGAAATAATCGAGATTCTCGGAACGCAGCAGACGCCGCTCGGGAATGGAGACGGTCCATTTGTTGCTGTCCGGATAGTATGCTTCGTCGGCAATCGGATTGTCCGCAACGACGTAGAGGACCAAGTCCTCTTGCCCGTCATTGAAAAGCTTATGCGGTTCATTCGGTTTGAAGATGAAGGCATCGCCGGCAACGACCGGTGTCGTACCGTCCTTGTGACGCACGCTGCCGGTTCCGGAGATAACGTGGTAGAACTCCCACTGCGCCGAATGCGAGTGGTAAACGTACGGCGCTTTGCCGGGAGATACTCGAAGAATCTCAACGTCGAACGGATGCCGCAGCATCAAGTCGGTGGAATCCCGCCGGCGTCCAAGCGCCTCGGATACCTGCTTACCGAAGGCCGCGAACTTTCCGCGCGGTGAGGACCACGAGAGCTCTTCGATTTCGTTCGTATTGACCTTGTTCATACGCCCGCTTCATTCGCGGGGACGCGTGCCGGGCACCTCGCATGATTCGAAGTCGAAACTGTATAGCGCGAGGCCGTAGTGCTCCGGCTGCAAACGCAGTTCGTGCGAGCCGAAACGCGCGTTCATCACGAGATCGTACGCGCGTGCAGTATCCACGTTCACGTAAGACACGCCTGAGGCGTCATAGCGGATATCCGGTCCCGCATCTTCGTGCGCGAGGGGTTTGCCGTCTTGCGTGACGTTCACGCGCACGGCTCCTTGCTCGGGCCGCATCACCGCGACGACCTGAATCGCATGATAGCGCAGCGCGGCATATCCGTCGTTGCCCGCCGAAACCATTGCCTGCCCCTGCGGCGCGACGCGCCAAAAGCCTTGCAGGTAAATTTCACCGTCTTTGTGATCGGATGCGGTGTCCCGGTACAGCGTATCGTGCTCCAGGTTCGCCATGACCGGCGCATTCGCGACACGCCGGCCGTGCCACGGACCGACGTACGTTTCGGGCGTCATCGGGTAGCATACGGCACCGGGTTTGTCGTAGTTGTCTTGCGGCAGCAGCGGCATGACCGGCGGAAATTTCAAATGCGGGTTCCGTGCGTGCAGCAGCGCCTGAATTTTCGCTTCGGTTTGCGGATAGTTCCCTTCGCCTTCCTGGCTTTCGGCGAGATTACCGTTTTGGTCGAAGAGGTACTCGTGCGGCCACACCGAGTTGTGGTACCGTTTCCAAATCGCGTAGTTGTCGTCGAGCACGACCGGCCATGCGACGCCTAATCGCTTGACCGCCGCGGCGACGTTCTCGTCGTCGCCCGAAAACGAAAACTCCGGCGTGTGCACGCCGATGATGACCAGCCCGTCGTCATGGTAACGGCGATACCACTCGCGCAGATACGGCAGCGTGCGCAGGCAATTGATGCACGTGTATTCCCAGAAGTCCACGAGCACGACTTTCCCCCGCAAACTCGCGGGGGTGAGCGGCGCGGAGTTGAGCCACCCCGCGCCGCCTCCGAGATCGGGAACCGTGCCCAGGAGCAGCAGCGCCCCGAAGAGCGCTGCTGCGATGGACGCGATGACTCTAGAGTTTGATTTGGAGTTGAACGTACGCATTGAACGGAGCGGGCACCGCGAATGCATCCGAACCGGCCCGCGGAACATACGACTGCAACTGCCACGGATAAGGCGCCGTTCCGTTTGCCGCGGCATCGGAGGGCGAAGTTCCGTTGTAGAAGTTGCTGACGTAGTACGGCGCCACAGGCCCATACCCGCAGTTGTTCTTGTTCGGCGCGAAGATGCCGCCCGTCCACGGTTCCTTCGATCCGCCAAAGCAAGTGTGGTAGAGATTGGCCAGCGTGACCGTCGCCGTCACTTTCGGCGAAACGTCATACGAGAGCATGAGGTTCGTCAGGAAGAGATTCGGGTTGCGGAACTGGCCTGGTTTTGCGAACATGCCGGTCTGCGGATTGGGGATGTAGAGCGAGGGTGCTTGCGCATACGTGGCACCGATCGGTGAAACGCTGCTCAAGTAATCGCACTGGTTGGGGTTGGTTCCCGCCGACACGCCGGTGATGCCGGCGCTTGCGGAATTCTGCCCGCAGGCGCGCGGATCGATGCCCGTGATGTCCATCGGACCACCGTACGACGATCCCTCGACGACCTGGAACGACGGCGTAATCGCGAACTTGTCGTGCCGGTAATTGAGGATCAGCGCCGCGGCGAGCGGTGTGTCGAAGTACGTCGTGCTGGGATTATTCGTCGGCGAAAGACCGAGATCGCTCGGTGCATACCAGCCGTTCGGATCCAGCAGCGACTGCTTGGGCATGTTGAAGTACGGATTGGCGATCGCGCCCGGCGCGGTGCAGGCGACGGGCGTTCCGAACGCACTCCCCGTCGCCGGCGTGTAACACGCCGACGCCGGCGTCTCGCCGGCGATGCAGCCGTTCACGATCGTTCCGGGCGTTGTCCCAGCCGGTACCGCGTTCGCGCCGCATGCGCTGGTCAACGAGTTGAACTGCGCAATCGCCGTGTTCGCCGTCGCCATTTGGTTCGCGCCGAAGTATTTGCTCTGGTACTGAACCTTGGCGTTCGTGAATGTGAGCGAAAGCGAGCCCGACAATCCGTCGCGGTTGAAATCGCCCTTGTTCAGCGCGAGTTCAACGCCTTCGCTGCGGAATTGTCCCACCGGCGCCTGCGTGACGAAGTTGGGGCCGATGAAGGACTGCTCCTGATAGCCTTGCGTCAGGTTGAAGAACGGCGAGATCTTCATCGAAAGATCGGTGCCGCGGAACTGATGCTCGAACGAGAGGTCGGCCTGCGTCGCCGACATCGCCGGAATCGGGTGGAACGGAGTGGTGAACCCGAGCGGCAGCGTCGCCGCCCAAACGCTTGTCGCATCGCCGGCCGCACCGAGGTATTGTACGGATGCGGAGATCGGCGGCTGCGTGAAGCGCCCGGCCGAGAAACGCCATACCGTATACGGCGATTGCGTGTACGTTAGGGCGAATCGCGGCGAGAAGTCGCTGATGGTGTACGTGGACGGCGAGGTTGCGCTGAAGTTCGGATGGTTGTAGCCCGCCGGACACGTCAACGTGTAAATGGGTTTGGCCGGCGGCGGTTGTCCCGGTTTGAGCGGACTGGTGTACACCGTGCCCGCGGAATTCACGCACAAATCGTTCTTGATGATTTGTGAGTAGAAGTCCGTGCCGGCGACCGGATTCGAGAGGCCGTAGTTGTAGTCGTCGTAGCGCAATCCCAGGTTGAACAAGAGCTTCTCGCTGGGCCGCCATTGGTCGGTCAGTGAGAGGAACGTGAACTTGGGAATCACGGTGTTGCGAGGACCGCTCGCATCGCCGTTCCAGAGCGTTTCCCATTGCGCCCCGGCGGCTGCCGCATTGCCGACCGCGGTGAAGGTTCCGCCCGGATTGGCAACCGGATTCGGCCCGTAACTTTCCCAGCTGCTTCCGGGCTTGCAAGGCTCCTCGGCGCCGGTCGTCGGATTCCAGCAATGGTAGGTGCCGCCGGCGTCTTTGCTGATGAGCCCAATCGGCGAACCGCCGTTGAAGTAACTCAGCACGTATCCGTAGTTGTTGAAGCGCATCGTATTCGCGCGGGTGTAGTTTGCGGTCAGCTGGAGCAGGTGCTGCGAACTGAGCTGGTCGGCGAACTGGAACTCGCCGCCGGCAGTGTGCGTGATTAGATCGTAGTTCGCGGCTTCCGCGCCCGCGGTCGGACCGCCGACGCCCCACACGTAGTCGGACCATGCGCTGGCCGCACCGGCCTGCGTCCAATCCGAGAAGAATGAGTAGCCGAACAGCCGCACGTAGGCGTTGTCCGAAAGCGGATGCGTCCACTGCGCCTTCACAATGCCGGTGTCGTTGTGGAACGTATCGCGCAGACCGAGCGGCAACGCCGCGTTCGCCGCGCGATTTTGCGTACTGGACGGCTGGTAATAGGTTTCCGTCGGCAGAATCGTCGTGCCGTCCGAGCCGACGATCGGCGTGCCGAACGGCAAGTTGTACGTTCCCGGCGCGTCGACGTACGCCGGCGTGGTCAGTCCCGGTAACGAAACGTAAGAACCGCCGACCGTACAGTACGGCGACGTGGTTGCCGTCGGAGTTGCGGGACAGTAGGGGCCGCCGGTGACGGCGAGCATCACCGGGTTCAACCCGCCCGGACCTTGGGCGCCCATGTCGTTCAGTCCGGAAGAGAATATCGTGTTGAGCGCCGACGCACTCCAGAGCAACTGTACGTCGTCGCGCTGGCCGTTTCTGCGCGGAATGGCGAAGTGTAGATTCACCACGTTTTCGCGGTCCGTCAGATCGGACACGTTGCCGACCGTCGCGGCGCTCTGCAGATTGTAGTAGCACGAGTTCGCACCCGCTAGTCCGAACGGACTCGGCACGCCGGCGAATCCGTCCGCGCCGTACCACGGCAAGCTCGTCATCGAACTGGGCGTGGTGCCGTCCGCATTGCACAGCGGCAGCAATCCTCTGCCGTTGGTTCCACCGAGATTATCGGTGACCGTGTACGACGGAACGTAGCCGTACGACGCGCCCGGTGTAAACAGCGACGCGCCGTTGCTGTTGTCGAAGATTCGCGGGCTTGCATCGTATCCGCTCAGGCCCAAGTAGTAGCTGAACGTACGATCGGGATTCGACCCGCCCGCTTCGATCTTCGCCATATGATAGAACTGCGGGGCCGAAATATCGGCGTTGAACGTACCGAATCCCGGATAGGTGCCCGTCTTGATGACCTGATTGATGAATCCCGCGGTTCCGGAAGACGAGTTGGAAGCCGGTCCGCCGCCGGTGTAAACCTGCAGTTCTTGCAAACCTAAACTCGATTCGGTGGACGAGTCGTAGTTGTCGAACGCGCGGTTGACGGGAACGCCGTCGTACTCGTAGCCGCTGAAGAACGACTGCGAACCGCGAATATACACGGGCTGATTCCAGCCCATGCCGCCCGCGGGCACGACGACGCCGGGAACCGAGGCAATCGCGGAATACGCGTTGTCCAGATTTCCGCCGCCGCCCAAAGCCGCTGCTTTCGTGGCGGTCGTTGCGTTGACGTTGTAGGTGTCCGACGTAACGCCGGACTTGACGAGCGCTCCCATAGCGCGTGACGTAATGTGCGAGATCGTCTTGAGTTTCTCCAAGCGTACGCTGTACTGCGCCTGCGCGTCCGCGAATACCGTGACGCCCGCTTGCGAACTGATCTGATAATCACCGGTCGCGGCGACCGACACGACGTACGTGTCCGGCGCCAGGGCGAGGAAGACGTAATGTCCTCCGCCGTCGGTGGTCGTCGTTGCCGTTTGCGATGGTGACGAGACCGTCACGCGCGCGCCGGCAATTGGTGCTCCCGTTGAAGCGTCGCTGACCATGCCGCTCAATCCGCCCGTGGTGCCGGCCAGTGCCCATGTTCCCTGGCTGAGCATTGCCACGAGCATCACCGCAGCGGTCAGCGCACGCCCAAACGTATGTCTGTGCATGCTTTCCTCCGTTGTGAGGCTGTGTGTGCCGCAAAATGCGACGACACTAGCATGGCACAGGGCGCGCGAACGCGCTTAACAATATCTAACAGT
>DASSZL010000291.1:0-8558 GCA_035713505.1 Vulcanimicrobiaceae bacterium
GCGATCGCGCAACAGTTTTCGGTCGCGCGTATTTTGCGCGATGGATGCGGCTCGTTCGAATTCCGCGGCAGCCTCGCCGAGCCGGCCGAGTTTTTGCAATAAGTCGCCGCGGACGCTGGGCAGCAAGTGGTAGGCTCGCAATGCCGGCTCTTCGAGCAGCGTGTCGGCGATTTCCAAGCCGGCGGAGGGGCCGAACGCCATACCGACCGCGACGGCGCGATTGAGTTCGATCACCGGCGAGGGTTGTATCTGCGCCAGCGCGTCGTAGAGCGCGGCGATTTTCGTCCAATCGGTTTCGTCCGCGGTGCGCGCGCGGGCATGACACGCGGCGATGGCCGCTTGAAGCGCGTATAGCCCGAGCGCTCCACCGAGCCGTTCCGCACGTGCAAGCGCATCCAAACCGCGCTTGATCAGCAGATGATTCCATCTTCCGCGATCCTGGTCGAGCAGCAGAATCGGCTCGCCCGATGGACTGACGCGTGCGCGCATGCGCGAGGCTTGCAGTTCCATCAGCGCGACCAGGCCGTTGACCTCCGGTTCATCCGGCATCAAATTCGCGAGAATGCGGCCAACGCGCAGCGCGTCCTCGACGAGCTCGGGCCGCAGGACGTCGTCGCCCGCGCTGGCCGCGTAGCCTTCATTGAATATCAGGTAAATCGCCTCGAGAACCGAACCCAGGCGCACATTGCGTTCCGCACCGGCCGGCATCTCGAACGGGACGTGCGCTTCGGTAAGCGTGCGTTTCGCGCGAACGATGCGCTGCGCGATCGTTGACTCCGTCGTCAGGAACGCGCGCGCGATCTCCGCCGTGGTGAGGCCGCCGATGAGACGCAGAGTGAGCGCGACGCGCGCGTTCGTCGAGAGCACCGGATGGCACGCAAGGAACATCAACCGTAGGACGTCATCGTCGATTTCTTCGTACACGCGCTCGAACTCCGAACCGGTATCCAGGGCTTGCACGTCGCGGCCGTACTCCTCGGCCTTGCGTTCGAACGTTTTTTCGCGCCGGATCTGATCGATTGCGCGGCGCTTGGCAGCCGTCATCAGCCACGCACCGGGGTTGCGTGGGACGCCTTCCTGCGGCCACTGCGAGAGTGCCGCAACGAAAACGTCCTGCGCGAGTTCCTCGGCGCGTCCGACGTCTCGCACGATGCGCGTCAGACTCGCGATGAGTTTCGGCGATTCGATGCGCCAAATCGCATCGAGCGTATCTTTAAGCAGAAGTCACGCTCACTACAGTTGCGCCCGTAAGCGTTCTTCCTGCTCGCGCACTTCGGGGGGCAGGTTCTCACCGAAGTCCTCTGCTTCGTAGATCTGGCGGATTTCGATCTCCCCGTTGTCAAACGGCGCGCGAGACATGCGCTCGACGACTTCCTCTTTGGATTTGCCTTGCACGATCCAGAAGCCGCAGATGAGCTCTTTGGTCTCGGCGAACGGGCCGTCGGTGACTGATGGTCTGCCGTCCGTGAACTTTATCCGTGCACCTTTCGAGGAGGGTTGGAGCCCATCGGCCGCCAGCAGCACGCCCGCTTTGGCGAGTCCTTCATTGAACCGCCCCATTTCGGCGAACTCCTCGGGCTTGGGAAGCACTCCGGCTTCGATCTGCTTGTTGGCTTTGACCAGAACCATGAATCGCATATCAATCTCTCCTTCAGGGTCTTGTGTTCTATTTTAGGCGTCGAATGGGCGGCACGGAATTCGACAGGCGACGCGCGAATAGACCGGCCCGACATGCTACCAACAACCATGCGGGCGCTGCGCAAGCTCAAGCCCGAAGCGGGCTTCGTCCTGCAGGAACTTCCTATCCCCGAACTCGGTCCCTCCGACGTCCTCATCCGCGTGGAGAAAGCCGGCGTATGCGGCACCGACGCGCACATTTATTCCTGGGACAAGTGGGCGCAGAACCGCGTCAAGCCGCCGCTGACGATCGGCCACGAGTTCATGGGCACGGTGGCCGCGGTCGGCCCCGCGGTGCGTATGGTGGGCGTGGGCGATCGTGTGTCGGCGGAAGGGCACATCGCCGACGGCACGTGTTTTTTGTGCCGCACCGGTGAAGCGCACATTTGCGAGAAGGTCGAAATCATCGGCGTCGACCGCGACGGCGCATTCGCCGAGTTCATCGCGATGCCCGAAAGCAACGTGTGGCCGCTCGACCCGGCCATTCCCGACGAGTTCGCGGCCATCTTCGATCCGCTCGGCAACGCCGTGCATACGGTCATGGCGGCCGGCGTGAGCGTGAAATCCGTCGTCATCACCGGCGTCGGGTCGATCGGGCTCATGGCGATTCCCGTGGCGCGCGCGGCCGGCGCATCGGCCGTGTACGCAATCGACGTGAATCCCGCGAAGCTGGAGCTGGCAAAAAAACTCGGCGCCGACGAAGTCTTCTCCGCGACGGATCCGAATCTGGTGCGGCACATTCACGAGCGCACCAACGGCGACGGCGCCGACGTGCTGCTCGAAATGTCCGGCAGCGGCCAAGCCATCGACAGCGGACTGCGCATGGTTCGCAACGGCGGAAAGGCGGCGCTTCTCGGCATCCCGAGCGACAATATCAACCTCAATTTGGCCGAGCGGATTATTTTCAAGGGACTCACGGTGCTCGGCATCAACGGACGGCGCATGTTCGAAACGTGGTATCAAACGCAGGCGCTGGTGCGCAGCGGCCGCGTCGATTTACGTCCGATCATCACGCACGTGCTGCCGTTCGAACAGTTCGATCGCGCCTTCGAACTGATGCACAGCGGCGAAGCCGCGAAAATCGTTCTCGACCTCAAGGGGGATCTCGCCAAGTGAACGCGACCTTCGAACAAAAACTGCAAGCGGACCTGGACAAACTCAAAGCCGCCGGTACGTACAAGTCGCTGCGCCATCTGACGACGCCGATGGCGCCCGAAGTGCACATGGAAGAAGCGGGCGAGGTCATCGTGCTCTCCAGCAACAACTATCTGGGACTCTCGGACGAGCCGTCCGTCATCGAAGCCGGCAAGCTCGGCCTGGACAAATACGGCGCGGGAACGGCGTCGGTCCGCTTCATCTGCGGCACGTTCGACATTCACCGCACGCTGGAAGACCGCATCGCGCAGTTTCTGGAGACGCAAGCATCGCTCACGTACGTGTCGTGCTGGAACGCCAACACGGGCTTGTTTCCGTCGATATGCGAGGAAGGCTCGGCCCTGCTCTCGGACGAGCTCAACCACGCGTCGATTATCGACGGGTCGCGCCTGGCGAGCAAAGCGCGCCGCGAGCGCTACAAGCACAGCGACATGGCGGACCTGGAAGAGAAGCTCAAGTCCGTACAAGACTGCTCGCCCATCGTGATCGTCACCGACGGGGTCTTTTCGATGGAAGGCAGCATCGCGAAGCTGCCGCAGATCGTCGAACTTGCCAAGAAGTACAACGCCGTCACCGTCGTCGACGACTCGCACGGCACCGGTGTGATGGGCAAGACCGGGCGCGGCACCATCGAGCATTTCGGACTTGAAGGGCAAGTCGATATCATCACCGGCACGCTGGGCAAAGCGCTCGGCGGCGCGGCCGGCGGTTTCGTCGCGGGCAGCAAGGCCCTCATCGACACGCTGATTCAAAAATCGCGCCCGCAGCTCTTTTCGAACGCCTTGCCGGCCACGGTTGCGTGCAGCGCGCTTGCGGCACTGGATTATCTGGATCAGCATCCGCAGATCGCGCAGCGCTTGCGGGACAACGTCGCGTGTTTCCGCAGCGAGCTCGAGCGCCTGGGATTCAAGCCGCTCGAAGGCGAGAGCGCGATCATTCCGATCATCGTCGGCGATACCGCGTTCGCGATAGCAATGAGCGACCAGCTGCTCAAGAAGGGCGTGTTCGTCACGGGTTTCGGCTTTCCGGTGGTTCCGGAAGGCACGGCGCGCATCCGCGTACAGATCAGCTCGAAACTCACGAGAGAAGAGATGGATCGGGCGCTCGCCGCATTTGCCGCGGTGGGCAAAGACGTCGGTTTGCTGAAAGGCTGACATCAAGGCAACGGCATAACGGTTCCATCCGGCGGCGACGTCGTCGTCCGCTACGGTGTGGCGGTTTGCGGTTCGTGGTAAACTGCCTCAATGCGATAGCCGTCGGCGTCGATGATGAACGCGGCAAAGTAATTCTGGCCGTACTCACCGTGCACTTGCGGCGCTCCATCGTCGGCGGCGCCATATCCCAGTCCAACTGCGTGAAATGCGCGCACAGCGGTTCGGTTCGTCGCCGTGAATGCTATGTGCAATCGGCGCGGCAGCGTAAGCGCACCCGCTTCTTCGCGTTTTATCGTAAAGGCGTCGTCCTTGCCGGGAGGCCCGTAACCGGCGGCGCCCTTATCGCTCCAGACGCGAACGTAACCCAGCGGTGACAAAACCGCGTCGTAAAACGCGACCGCGCGTTCGAGGTTTGTCACGCCGATCGAAAGATGATCGAGCATGCCTAGACCAGCGGCCAAATCAGAAACACGATGCCGATCAGCGCGATGAACGAGCCGCTGATCACTTCGCCGTATTCCTCGAAGCGCCCCAGATTGACGCGCTGCATGCCGCTTGCGGAAGCGACGCACAGTACGACATACGTGGCGATGGTCGAGGCCGCGAACAACACGGCCATGATTGCCAGTAAGCCGATGCCGTAGCGGCTGGCCGCGAAAAAGGCCGGAATTCCCTCGACCATCGGAGACGAACCGAGTATGAGCAGCAGCGCCGTCCGTGAGGAGGTCTTGTGCTCGTGCTCGTGCACCGGCAGGGCCGTGCTTGCCTCGACTGCGTGCCAGTCTTCTTCATCGTGCAGGTGCCAATGCCGGTGCTCGAGGCCTTCGGGGTGGCGATGAAGATGCGCATGCCCGAAATGCGAGTGCTCGTGGTCGTGGGCCTGAGCGAGCTCGCGCCAGCTGCTCAGCGCAATCCAAACGCCGAAGGCGATCAGCGCAGCGCTCGACGCGAGACTGACAAAGTCGCCGAACCGCCTGGCGAGAACGGCCCCGGCAATCCACACGATAACGGCGATGGCGAGCGTGGAAACCGTGTGCCCGAGACCGGCAATTGCGGCCGTCCGCGCGGTGCGCCTGCGGCTCCATCCATGCTGCCGCGAAAGCAGCGCGATCGGCGCCCAGTGATCCGGGACCATCGTATGCAGAACGCCCACGGCAACCGCCGCAACGATGAGAAGAACGCCCTGGCCGCTCACTACCATGGATGCATCGTTCGAGCAAGGGCGGGACGATCCCCGAAACGCAGAAATGTTCCGGCATGGCTATCGCCCGCTGCGACGTCTCGCTGACGCCGTCCGAAATCCCATCGGCGCTTACGGATACGGCGGTCGTCGTGATGGACGTGCTCCGCGCAACGACGACGATCGTATACGCACTCCAAAGTGGCGCGGAGCGCGTCATCCCCTGTGAGGAGCCCGCTGATGCTTTAGCGATGCGTGAGCGTTTTGGCGCGCATCCTGTTGTGCTGGGCGGTGAACGGGACTCGGTGCGCATCCCGGGCTTCGACTTGGACAATTCGCCCCTGTCGTATACGCGCGAGGCCGTACAGGGCAAGACCGTCGCTTTCACGACAACCAATGGAACGCGAGCGCTGCACCGCGCGATGCAGGCCTCGCCGCACGCGATTCTGTGCGGCGCATTCGTGAATCTGGGCGCGGTGGTTCAGCGCTTGCTGCGGATGGATCCGCCGAACGTGCTGCTCGCATGCGCGGGTTCGGAAGGCGCGGCTGCACTCGAGGACGTGCTGCTCGCCGGTGCCGTTGCGGATCGCCTCTCGACTGCGGATTCCCGTGTGAGCTTGAGCGATGCGGCCAAGGTCGCCGCCCTGGCTTATCGATCCGCGCAAGAAGATCTGCAGGCAAGCATAGCATCGAGCGATCATGCACAAACGCTTATCCGCGCCGGCTTTGCGGATGACGTGAGTCTGGCCGCTCAAGTGGATAGGGCGCTCATCGTCCCGGTTGTACAGGGTGGCGAGATTACCGCTGCGGCGACGTCCCTGTAGTTGATGGGTACAATACGCGCCGTGTTGTCCAGGCGTTCACTGAGAACCGTTTTGGCCGGGGTCACGTTCGTGGCTGCGCTCGCCTCCTGCGCCGGCAACGGTTCAGACCGGCACTGGACGCAATTTCGTGGACGCTCCTCGCACAACGCCGTCGTCGGCGGAAAACTTGTGGCGCAATGGCAGCTCGCGACCGGCGGCCGCATTTCGGCAAGTCCCGCGTTTTTGAACGGAACGGTATTCGTCGGCACGAACGCCGGCACGTTTTACGCAATCCGTGCCAAAGACGGACACGTTCTGTGGAAGCATCACGTGGCCAACGCGCTGATGAGCGCGCCGCTGCTGTACCGCGGCTGCGTCATCGTCGGCGAAGGAAACGCCGGAACGCCGTTCCCGAAGGGCGGCAAACCCGTGCACGTGGGCACGGGCCAAAGCGCGCTGATCGCGTTCGACGAGCGAAGCGGCAAGATTCGCTGGCGCACGCCGCTGCGCGGGAGCGGCATGCCGACGCCGGCCATTGTCGCGGGCGTGCTCGTGCATCACGACGGCTCAGGACGCATCACCGGCATGGACCCGATGACGGGGCGCCTCCTGTTCGAACGCAACGTGCACACGGTCGCCTCGATGTCCGCCGCACTTCCCATCGGAAGGACGCGCTTCGTGACTTCAGGCGCTCTTCACAACGCCGTGTTAAAAGTGGATGCGCGAACCGGCGCGGTCATATGGCGCAGCAATCCTTTCCCGCAGCATGCATCCGGTGTAGGCGATTGTCCCTTGGCGAGCGACGGCAAACGCGTGTTTGGAGAATACGTCGTGCCCACTTCCGGAAGCCGCATGCATATCGGAGACAACGTGCGTCAGCACGCATACGCGCTCGACGTGCGTACCGGAACGCTCCTCTGGGACGCGGCGCTCGAAATCGGTCCGTTGCCGATCAACAACGAGGCCGGAATTCCGGTCGTCAAAGACGGCGTCGTCTATATCGGCGGCGCCGCTGCGCCCTGGGCGAATGCGCTGGACGCGAAAACCGGGCGCCTTATCTGGCGTACGAAGATTTACGGACCGGTAAAGGGCGCATTCGTCGTTAAAAACGGCGTGGCGTATCTCGGCGACCTCGGCGGATTTCTTTGGGCGCTTGACGCGCGCACCGGTGCGAAAATCGGCGTCAAACCGATGCCGACGAGCTTCAACGTCGGCTCGCCGATTATCGCCGGCAAGACGCTGGTCATCGGCAGCTTTACCGGTTCGGTGTACGCCGTACCGCTGCAGGCGATTCGGCAAGCCGCGCCATAAGGGTCAGGCCGGCGCAA
Organism: Vulcanimicrobiaceae bacterium; assembly: GCA_035713505.1. GTDB lineage: Bacteria > Vulcanimicrobiota > Vulcanimicrobiia > Vulcanimicrobiales > Vulcanimicrobiaceae > DATGJX01. The sequence goes on from DASSZL010000291.1 coordinate 7,298, forward strand.
AGTCGGCAACCGCTAGAGTTCCACCTTACATCGCGGGAGCGGCACTATAACGGCAAAGAATGCGAACAAAAGACAGAGCGCTAGAAATACGGTCCATGCGTTTTTCGCACGCGGACGCATGCCGAACCACAGTCCAACTCCACCAGCGACGATAAAGAACGGAAAGCGGCAGGATATCATCAAGACGACCGCCCCGAGTCCGGTGTCGAATTGCTTAGAGCCAACTACGATTGCATAGGCGCACAAAGATGTAATTGCTAGTGCGGCGGCGCTGAATGCTCGAAGAGCACGAAGGATTTCTTCTTTGATCTCGCCCGGCATTACAACGTCCTTATCGTGGTTTTCCGGTTCACACGATATTTCGGCTGGACCGGAAAAGAAGTGCAGACGGAGAATCCGGGTGTGGTGGTCGCGATATCGGTTCAAAAAGTCGACGAAAACAAACAACAGGTCCAGAAACGTTGCGGTTTCTGGACCTGTACAGGTTGCGGGGGCGAGATTTGAACTCGCGTCCTTCGGGTTATGAGCCCGACGAGCCATCCGGTGGATTTTCAAAATGCTGAAAATCCTTTGCGTTTCCGTGATTTTCTCTTCGAGAAAAGTCCCGTATAACGCCCTGCTTCCACCCCGCGAAGGACCCTAAAATCCCTTGCTTCCTAACTAGTCCGTACCAAAACCCAAACTGAAAAACCTTCCAGTAGGACGGCTGAAGAGATCGCAGCGGGGGGACTCGATATGGCGGGAGATATGGCTTCGATATGGTCGTTTGTCCCCATATCCAATGCCCAAAATGCAGCAAAGAGGCGCGTTATCACGTGTCTAGGCGGCTACGCCGCTGTCGCAAGCGCTCGCTACCGTAACACCTGTGGCTTCAGCGCGTTTTTCAAATGGAATAATATTTTTTTGCCGTGAAAAAATGTCCACAGTATCCCAAAATAATGGGGTCGGGATGAAAGGGAGCGCACTAACATCAGAGCAGCCCGAAACGGGGATCTCGGCATAACGCCGCTTTAGGGCATCTTCCTCAATTGCTCTATCCCAGACGTCCGCGACTGTTTCCGTATCACCGACGATTCCGTACATGGCCGGTAAACCTCCGTCCGTGCCCGCCCTATAGGGCGAACCAGGATGCAAAAGAATAAGGGCGCCGGCTTCACAAGCGCGGCGCATCCCAGCCCGGGCATTACTCTTACTGTTCCCCGTGAGCATGGAAAGCGTTCCATAATCAACGCTCACGCAATGCTTCGGTAGTTCATTCTTT
>DASSZL010000292.1:0-6473 GCA_035713505.1 Vulcanimicrobiaceae bacterium
GAACTGCAGGGCGCGCTCGGAAGTCTGCGCAGTATCGCGATGCTCATCGGTCCCGGTCTGTTTTCCGGACTCTTCGCCTATTCCATCGACCTCAAGGCACACGCGTGGCAGGTGCCCGGCGCTGCATGGTATCTCGCAGCACTTTTGCTGGCGGTCACGGTGCTGCTTGCCGTGAATGTCGGTGAAGCCGGGGAATCACTTACGCATGGAACCGTCGGACAGCCGGCTGCGGGAACCGATTGAATACGACGAGCAACTGGAGCGCGCGCGTCCCATCGAGGATGCTCTGCAGCAGCCCAACCGCGCCGTGGAACTGCTCAGCGGCGCGCAGCGCGATCGCGATACGGCAAGCGATCCCCAGTATGATTGCGTGATACGCAAGCTGCAAAGGCTCGAACGGGAGTCCGGAGAGCGCCTCGCACGCACCAACCGCTAGCGGGCAAGCGTGTTAACCGCGCTGTCGCGCGCTAACCGGGCGAGCGTGTTTGGCATGCCCGTTGGCCATGGTATAGCGTCGGTGCAAGTGAAGCTGAGAGGTTTACGCCAATGGCTTAGCAAGCAGGGTCGCGGTGACAATCGCGGCCCTTTTGATTTCCTGGGTCCTTTTCGCGCCGATGCGCGATTCATACGAAGCGCTTATCGGCGACGGGACTGCCGGCCTGAGCGCCGCGCTCGTGCTGGGGCGCAGTTGCCGTACCACGCTCGTTGTCGATGATGGCCGGCCGAGAAACGGAGTATGTATCCGCACACGTGGACGCGATTGGCGGGAAAGCCGGATCGTTCAGCGCGCAAACCTCCGGCGGCAAGACGTATCAAGCGGGGCGTATCGTCCTTGCAACGGGCGTTTATGATGCGCTTCGTTATCGGCAAAGGGCCACTCGTTGACCAGCTCGGCGCTCGCGTGCGCGGTGACGGTGAAATCGAGATCGACGAGCGCGGCCGGGCCTCCGTTGCGGGCGTGTACGCGGCCGGCGACGCCGTAACGACCGTGCACCAAGTCGTTCTCGCAGCTGCCAGCGGCGTGTGCGCGGCGATGACGCTCAACGAAGACCGCATCAACGGACAAGTCCGGCAACTTCTGGGCCGGGTATAGCTGCTGAACGATACCTTGCATAACCTGTAACTGGGAAGTAAGCGTGCCTCATCGCGCTAACATGCTGTCCCGCCGACGCTGTTTAACCATCGCACCGGCGGGTATTTGCATCGCATGGCAACGACAAACCGATTAGAGGGCATGCGCGTGGCTATTCTTGCCGCGGACATGTTCGAGCAAGTCGAAATGACGGAGCCTCGTAAGGCGCTGCAGCAGGCCGGCGCGCAGACGTTCCTGATTTCTCCAGTTCAAGGAGAGGTACAAGGCTCCAATCACTACGACAAAGCGGATCGCTTTCCGGTCGACGTGCCGCTGGATCAAGCGAACCCGGATCAGTTCGACGCGCTGATGCTTCCGGGCGGCGTAGCCAACCCGGACCAACTGCGGATGAACAAGAAAGCCGTGCAGTTTATCAAATCGTTTTTCGATGCGGGCAAGCCCGTCGCCGCGATCTGTCACGCGCCGTGGACGCTCGTCGAAGCGGACGTCGTGCGCGGGCGCCGGATCACGTCCTGGCCCTCGCTGCAAACCGACATTCGCAATGCCGGCGGCAACTGGGTGGATGAAGTCAACGTAACGGACCAAAATCTGACGACGAGCCGCAAACCCGACGACATTCCCAAGTTTAACGAAGCGATGCTGCACCTCTTCGAGGAAGCGCGCACGCGCGGAGAGCTGCGGCAAACGCAGCACGCAGGAACTTCAGGCTAGCACACCTCCACGAGACGAAGAGGGGACTCGCGATGACCCGGCGAGTCCCCCGGCGGCAACATGGAACGCAACATCGGCGCGCCCAACCGGCGCATCCCACCGGACGTTCAGCCCAAAGGTTCGACGAGCCGCGATCTCGATCGCGCCGACGACGGGTCGCGCAGCGACGAAGCAGCGGAGCTTCCCGATGCTTCAATCGTCGACCACGACTAGCGCTATTTCGTCGGCAGGGGCGTATTCGGGAAGATCACGTGCGGCGTGATGAGGAACACTACTTCGTCGCGCGTGTGCTGGTGCTGACGGTTTTGAAAGATTTTCCCGAACACCGGAATATCGGCGAGAAACGGGATTTTCGAAACCGTTTGCGAGTCGATATCTCGCAGAAGGCCTCCCAGGACGATGGTCTGATCGCTCATGACGCGCAACGTCGAATCGATCCGGCGGTTTGCGATGATCGGGTAGCCGCTCATTTGCCCTTCAATCTCACTGTATTCGGGATGCAGTTCCGCCGTGACGCTGCCGTCCGGACCGATGGTCGGCGTGAGGCGAAGTTTGACGCCGACGTCGACGAACTGTACCTGCTGCCCGCCGAGCCGGGCGTCGTAATACACGACCGGGTATGTTTGGCCAATAAGCAGGTCGGCTTCTTTGTTGTTGAGCGTCACGAGTTTGGGCGTTGCGAGGATCTGCGCATGGCCTTGGCTCACGAGCGCATTGAGGCGTGCGTTGATGGCAATGGAATTATGAGCGAACGCGTAGGTAGCGGCACCGCTAATCGGCTGTCCCGTCAAGTCGTACCCGCCGAACTGCACGCCGACGTTGCTCTGGTCGTTCACCGGTTCGACGTCCGCAACCCGTACTTCGAATAGCACTTGGGGACTCGGAACGTCCATACTGCGCAAAAACTGCGCAGCCGTGTGCTGAACCTCCTCGTTTCCGCTCACCACAATTGCATTCTGCGCGTCATCCGCAACATACGACGCGTCCGGAAGCACGCCTTTGAGAGCCCCGCTGATGTCGCTTGGTTTGAGATATCTCAATTGATACACGTGCGCAAGATTGCCCGAGTTCGGCGCGTACTCGGGCGCATCCAGCGCAGCAACCAGGCTGCGTGCGCGCGCGACGGTGTCCGCGTTTCCGGTAACGATGACACTTGCCGTGCGTTTGTCGGGCACGATCACCGTCCCCTCCGGCAGTCCCACGGTGATTTCTTTGGCGACGTCATCGGGCGTTGCGTGCGCAAGCGTCAGCACGATTGTTTTTGCGCTGCGCGGATCGTTCAGATCGCCGTAGCGGCGGTTCATCGAATCGCTCGCGCCGACAATCAGAATCCCGTCCTTTCGGCGCACCTGCAGATCGTGCGATTGTACCAGTACGGTTAGCGCATCGTCGAACGTAACGTTGTTGAGATGCAGTGTTACTTTTTCGGGTCTGATTGACGAATCAGCAACGATGTTCGTCCCGGATTCCGCGGCCAGCAGAGCGATGACGTCCGTCAGCTCGGCATCGTTAACATCAATGCTGATGCGCGGTGCTTGCGCGGCGCACGGCATCGTGGTCGCCAATGTCAGCAGCAGCGCCATTACGAGTCGCTTCACAAATGCTTCTCCCGAAGGGTGAGGAGCGTCCCGTTTCGCAAACGTAGACCGGAGCCGTCAATGCCCAGCACCCGCGACCCCACGAGCATATCGCCGACTCCTACCACGCGTACGTGCTCGCCGTCGTCAATGAGCGCGTGTGGAGATGGGCCGGTAACAATCGCCGTCACCGTTATTATTCCCGGCATATTGTCTCCCAGGCGGGTTGAGCCCGGTCCTGCGCTGGCGGGCAGCGCAAACCCCATGGAGTCGCCCTGCGTAACGTGCATACCGACGACGCCGGTTGCGGGCGCCGGGTCGCGATTTTGGACTGCGGGCGCGGGCGGCTCCGGGACGAACGGATCTCGCGCCACTGTGACCGGCTTGTCGCTCCATACGTTCTGCGGCGACACCGCTTCGAACCGTGCGTTGAACGCGGCCTGTTCGCTCGCGAGTTCAAACGAGGATCGTCCGGCGAGCGGAGCCAGACAAAGCGGGATCGCGCACAGCAGCGCGGACCACGTGAGCAGCCGCCTGCGCTGCGCGTCATCCAGCGGATGCACGGTGAAGCTCCTTGCCGCCCGGCAATATCAAGCGGTACATGGTTGCGTGGATGGTCGCATCCAACCGCGGCTCCATAGCGCTCTTTTCCGAGTCGGCGGCAGGTGCCATTTCCGTATCCGAGACACTGATGAGCGTCGCGTGATGAGAGAGATCTTCGATAAAGGCGAGGATATCGCCAAATTTGCCGCGCACGCGGATGGTGAGGGCGGTCGCCGGCAATGACTCTCCTGACGCAGATGGTTGCGCGTCACCCGGCCGCACCTCGAGGATATGCGTATCGAACGTAGCCGCCGACCCGTGCAGCATGAAAAGTAGGCTCGCCGTCGCGCCTGAAAGCGATGAGTCGTGCGAAACCCGAGCGAGATCCGCTTGTGCGCGTAGCTGAAGCGCGTGCAGGCCGGCGGCCTGGCGAACGACGCGCATATTGGCCACCGTCTCCCGGTACAGCGTTTCCGTCCGTTCGCGCGACAACGCTATGGCGGGTTGATACTGCGTTTGGACGTAAAGGGACCCGCCGATCAGCACGCACAGCGCAAGCAGCCATATCACGCGAACGTCATCGCCCGCGCGAAAGCGCATCTCGAGTTTCACGGCGTCGCCCGATCGATGTGGATTTGATAGTTCATAGCCGTATCCCGACCGCGTTCTTTGTCCAGCGCAGCGCTGATCAGCGTTGGGCTGCGCAAGTGTTCGGCGTGCATGAGTCCTTGTATCACGCTGCTAAGCACGCCGAGATCCTTCGCGCGGCCGTCAAGCGCGAACCCGGTCGCATCATGCGAAATGCCCGTAAGCCACGCGTGCGCGGGGAGCCGGTTTGCAATTTCTGCGAGGGTTCGCGCGTCCGCGTCACCCGACGCCGCGATCTGCCGTACGTGCCGGTCGAGATCGATCAGCGCTTTCACGCGATCGTAGTACACGTTCGTTCGTCTGAGTGCGCGCGCGCTTTCATCGTGGCGCTGCTGGTATACCGCCTCCACGCGCAAGGCTTCCCTGAGCCGGAAGGCGTCGATGCCCCAGGCGCCCGCGATAACGGCCGCGGATCCGATGAGCGCGAAAAGCGCGCTGTGAAAGCGGTCGGGCACGCGGACGTCAAGGATGCGCTGCACGAGCAGCGGGCGCGCCGAGTGAAGGTAGTCAAACCGCATGCGCGTTCGTGCTCCAGAGCGCCAGTCCGGCGGCTAATGTCCAATCCGGAGCGCTCGAGCGAATGACGTCTTCGGGGTAGTGCGCTCCTCTGAGTGCGTCGCTTACGGGCATTTCGCACAGCGCGCCCGTCGCCGACTCAAGATCGGCCGTTATCCCGGCAAGCCGAGCGGCATTGCCCACCAGCGCTATGCGGCTGATGGCGTGGGTACTCCGCGCCCGATGAATGAGCGCGGCGAGGTCGGACGTAAGAGCTGCTCGCGCGCGCTCGCCTGCGCCTGCGGTTCCAAGAATACGTTTGCGTTTCTCCGCGGTTTGCGTGTCCAGCGAGAGCTCGCGCTCGATTGCACGCGTGACATCGGCTCCGCCGTTATATGCCTGCAGCGTGACCGGCGTCCGGGTTCCGATGACGTGGAGGCTCGTACGCTGATGGCCGACGTCGACGATTGCATCGAAACCCGGTAACGCACGTGCCAGTGCACAGGCTTCATGATCCATGGCCACCGGTTTGAGGCCTGCTCCACGAAGAGCCGCCGTACGAGTAATCACCGCGGACGACCGCGCGATTCCGAGCGCCCACATTTCCGCCCCGGGATCGACAGGATGGATGCGGACTACCGCTTCTTCTGCCGGGTACTCGATATAGCGCTTTGCTTCGAAGCGAGCCGCCCGTTCGCGCTCAACAGAGGTCATCTTCGGAAACTTGAGTGGTCGAAGCAGCGCGTCCGGCTCTCCGATCGCGCAAACGCACCGGCGTTCGCGGGTACCAAGTTCGCAGACCGCATCTTCGATGAGGGCGGCCACATACTCGGGATCTTCGAGCGCCCCCGAACTGGACGATCCACTCGGCACCTCGCGCGCCGCGACCGCGCGTATCCGCATACCTTGCGCATAGGGCTCGGTTTCAACCACGCGAACACGCGTTGTGCCGATGTCGATGCCCAGAGGCAGGCCGCGCCGCTTCACACGAATGCTCCGTGCAGCGCGATCAGCGCAGTGCCTGCGGCAAGATACGGAGCAAAGCGCAATTCCGCGCCGCGCTGCGCACGTCCCGTTCCGAGCAAGAACGCCCCATACGCTCCGCCAAACACAAACGCGATGCCGAGCGCCTCGACGCCGCCCACCGCTCCCGCTGCGGCGCCGATGCAGCACGCAAGTTTTACGTCGCCCAGCCCTAGGCCGCGCCCTCGTGTTACTGTATAAAGGATCATCAGCGCGCCGCCGCAGGCTAAAACACCAATGGAGAACGCCGCAAGCGTCTGAGATACAATTGAAATAAGCAGCAGCAGAGCCAGGCACGGCAGCGTAATGGAATCGAAAACATACCCGCACGCCGCGTCGCACGCGGCGCCGGTAATCACCGCTCCGAACGCGACGAGCAGCAT
>DASSZL010000293.1:0-17228 GCA_035713505.1 Vulcanimicrobiaceae bacterium
CGCACGGTGCGCATGCTCGGAACGGTGCGCGCGTTTTCGGACGACGTGCGAACCGCGATGCCCGAGCGCATCGAACGCGTGCTCAAGTCGTGCTGCGACGCGATGGGCGCTTCGTACGAATTCAATTATTTGTGGCGCTATCCGGTAACCTCAAACGACGCGGATCAAACGCGCTACGCACGAGCCCTCGCGGAGCGGACCGCGGGCGAAGAACACGTGGTGACAGCCGACAAACTAATGGGCGCGGAAGACTTCTCGTTCTTCGCGCAGCGCGTTCCGGCGTGTTTCTATTCGCTCGGCGCGCGCGGCGGTCCGGAAACCGCGAACCCGCACCATTCGAGCACGTTCGATATCGACGAGCGCTGTTTACCGGTGGGCGTGCGCATGATGGCGGCGCTCGCTTTCGACGCTCCCCGCAACGCGCCCTAAGTGGCCTCTGACGCGATTCCGGAGGTCATCCTCGAGCCGGGCTTGCGGGACTACTTGGACGTTATGACCCGTGCGGTGTTTCAAGCGGGGTTGAGCTGGGCCGCGATCGGCAAGCACTGGGACGAGTATCGAGCGGCGTTCGACGATTTCGATCCGGTGAAAGTGGCCGCTTATACGGAAGGCGACGTCGATCGGCTCATGCGGGCCGAAGGCGTGCTGCACAGCGCGCGAAAGATTCGGGCGACGATCGCCAATGCCGCCGCGGTTGTCGAATTGGATCGCAAGCACGGCACCTTCGCGAACTATCTGCGTTCGTTCGATGGCTATGCCACGCTTGCGGCAGACTTCAAGAAGCGCTTCAAATTCATGGGCGACATGAACGTGTGGTACTTTTTGTTCCGCGTGCACGAGCCGGTGCCACAATTCGAGCACTGGGTCAAGACGATTCCAGGCGAGCACCCCCGCATGAAAGAAATGGTAGAGAAAGCCCGGGCTGCGGGCGTGTCGACGGAGTTGAAATAGCGTGCATCTTCTACTTGGACTGCTCTTTTCGCTTAGCCAAGTCTTGAGCTACCCGTTTCCCAACGCGCTGGTGAGTTCGAACGACGGCAAGAGTATCGCATACGTGCTGAACGAGCGCGGCGTGCACACGATTTGGTTCGCGCAGGCGCCCGCGTTTTCGCCGCACATGCTGTGGTCCTCGAACGCGGACGACGGCCAGGAGATCACGAATCTTTCGATCTCCAACGACGGAAAATACGTCGTCTACGTGCGCGGCGGCAATCACGACGCGAACTGGACCGAGCGCCCTTGGCCCGACCCGGACTTACGCGACACGCGGGAAGCGCACATGCAAGTGCTTTCGCTCTCGACCGCCGGCGGCGACCCGAAAGTGCTGGCTGACGGCGATGCGCCGGCCATCGCTCCGGACAATTCACGCGTCGCCTTCATCCACGACGGCGACGACAAAATCTGGATCGCGCCGCTCGACGGCAGCAAACCGGCGGCGCGGTATTTCTTCGATCGCGGTGAGGACTCCGAGCTCACCTGGTCGCCGGACGGCAGCGCGCTGGCATTCACGTCGGATCGCGGCGACCATTCGTTCATCGGCGTCTACCGCAACGAAACAAGTCCCCTCGAGTTTCTCGCACCCTCGACGAACCGGGACTTTTCGCCGCGCTGGTCGCCCGGCGGCAAGCGCATCGCATACGTGCGCATCGACGGCCAAGGCGGCCCGCCGCGCGATCCTCTCAAACAGTATCCGCGGCCCTGGGCCATCCGGGTCGCAAACGTGCAAACCGGGCTTTCGCACAAACTTTGGCAGAGCGGTCACACGCTGCGCGATTCGCTGCCCGGAATCAACGGCCCGCAGTTGCGCTGGGTCGCCGGAAACCAGCTGACGTTTATTTCCGAGCACACCAATTGGCCGCATCTCTATATCGTTTCCGCGGGCGGCGGTGCGGCGCGCGAAATGATGCACGGGAACTTCATGGTCGAAGACACCGCGCTTTCATCGGACTTGCGTACGCTCTACTACACGGCCGATACCGGCAATCTGCCGAGCGACGACGACCGCCGCCACATTTTTCGCGTTGCCGTTTCCGGCGGCTCGCCCGTTCAGGTCACGCACGGCAAGACCAGTGAATGGTGGCCCGCGGCAATCGCCGGCGGCGTCGCCTACGTCCAGGCGGGTGCGCGCACACCGATGACGATCGTGGAAAACGGTAAAACGCTCGACGCGGACCAGATTCCCAAAGATTTTCCCACGTCTTCAATGGTCGTGCCCAAAGAGGTCACGTTCCGTTCGAAAGATGGGCTGCTCATCCACGGGCAACTCTTCACGCCGGCGACGGGCGGAACGCATCCCGGACTGATTTACGTCCACGGCGGTCCGCCGCGCCAAATGCTGCTGACGTGGCATTACTTCGACTACTACAGCTACGACTACGCAACCAACCAGTATTTGGCGAATCACGGCTTCACGGTGCTTTCGGTAAATTATCGCTTGGGCATCGGCTACGGTCACGACTTTCACCATCCGCCGCACACCGGACCGGCGGGCGCCGCCGAATATCAAGACGTCGTCGCGGGCGCGCGTTATCTCCAGCACCTGCCGCACGTCGATTCCCGCCGCATCGGTATTTGGGGCGGTTCCTACGGCGGCTACCTAACCGCCATGGGCCTGGCGAAAAACTCCGACATCTTCAAAGCGGGATACGACCGGCACGGCGTGCACGACTGGACGATGTTTCCGGAATGGTTCGGCACGCAGGCCCAGCGTTATCAGCAGCCGGACATGAAACGTTTTCTGCGCACGGCGTGGCTTTCGTCGCCCGACGCGTACATTTCCACGTGGCGCTCGCCGGTAATGCTCATTCAGGGCGACGACGATCGCAACGTGCATTTTCATCAAATGGTCGATCTCGTCGAACGTTTGAAGAAAACCGGCGTCCATTTCGAGCAGATGGTCATCCCGAACGAAACGCACGGCTTCGAACGCTGGCATTCGTGGCTAGAGGCCAATCAGGCCGGCGCGGACTTCCTAACGAGAAATCTTCACCCGTAACAGAGGGTATGACCAGCGAACGTGCGGTAGCCGTGGTTGTCGCGATCTTCGTCGCGGTTCTTGGCTACCGCAAACGCTGGCCGGCCGCGTCGTGGATAGCCGCGGCGATCGTCACGGCATTCGTTTTTTATTTTGCATGGTGGATCGCACGGCCCGGCCCGCATTTGCCATAGCGCAGCGTGTGTCATCCTGAGGTCATGTGTGTCATCCTGAGGTATCGAGGGGTGGCCGAGTTTGGCGAGGCCTCGATGCCTCGGCCGTGCTTCGATACCTCAGCACGACACGGAGGGCGGGGCGATTGCGCCGCCCTTGTTGTGTTACGGTGTGGCGGATGGGGCCGGTGAGGGTGCGCCGGGGCGGCCGCGTTCGCGCATTTGCGGCATCAGCAGATAGAGGCCGAGCGACGGCGTGTAGTTGAGCGAAGGCGGCGCCGCGGCGTCCCAGCCGAGTTTAGTGAGATCGGCTTTCGCCGCCGTCGACACGTGCCCGCAATTCAAGATCGCCGGGACGGCACTGATGTCGCCGGGCTCGAGCGAGTACCACGTGCCGGCGGTGGATGTGTGCGCGGCGATCGTCCATCCGGGAGCGGGCGCGTTGCTCGTGAAATGCGCTTGCAGCTGCGCGAGCATCTGCTGCGCGAGATCGTGCATGTCCGCCGTGCAGGTTTGCGCCGCGCTGCGCAGTGCGAACGGCGTCTTCGGCGGCGTCGCGGGGAGTTTATACAGGCGGAAGTTCTCCGCACCCGGCTGCGGCGGACGGCGCACAAAGTACAGGCCGACGGACGGCATGAACGTCACGGTGGGGCGGAAGAACATTCCGCCGCCCGCGCTCGGCGCGACGTAGAGCTTGCGCTGCTGCGCGGTCTGCTCGTCGGTCACGTGAAACGCCGTGCAGCCGAATAGCACGCGCAAGTCCTGGGGCTGCTTGAGAACGATGCTCAGGGCATACGTCGAGCCGAGTCCGTGATACGTCACGGTGACGCCGGGAATCTGCGCCGGCGGCATGATGCTCGGATAACCGTTCGCCGTTTTCGCGGCTTCGATCTGCGCGACGTACGCTTTCAGGCCGCTCAGGACGGTTTGCGCGGTCTTTTGCGCGTCGGCCGTGCACATGGGAGAGCTGCTCACCGCAAACGGATCGCTCGGCGGCGATGAAGGCAGCGGTTCCATCAGACGGCGGAACCGGCCGCCGCGTTCGCCTTCGCCGCCGGGAGGCCCAATGGCACGCGAGGCCTGCTGCGTGACGTTCTGTCCGAATCGCGCGGTATACGTCACGGACAACTGCCGGGGTGTGTTCGGCCGTGCGATGGTCGGAATCAGCGTGCCGTTGGCGGCGGTGTACGGCACGGCGTCCTGCGGACCGGCGAAGATGCCGCTGTACGCATTGAAAATATTGCTTGCCGCGAACGTAAGCGTCCCGCGCTGCAACTGCGTGCTGATGCCCGCGTCGACCGTCGTGTATGCCGGGAGATTCTGCGGATTGTTCGCGCCCGTGTAATTGGCGCCGGCGATCCACTCGACGGCCGAATGCGGCGCTTTATAATCCAGCGTTATTCCCGCGCGGTGAAGCGGGACGTTCGGCAGCTGGTTGCCGGAGATCGTGATGGCGTACGGGTTGTCGAAGCGCGGATCGCCGCTGAGCGCTTGCGCGACCTGAATGTCGTAGTACGGCTCGAGCACCAGACCGCCGAGCGTGAAATACCCGTTGATATGCGCGCCTTCATAAACGCGCTTGACATTGCCGATTGGGGTCGAGAAATAGGTGTTTTGCGCGCCGAACGGCGTCGAGGGCGGCACGCCGCAGGTCGTATCGAAAACGTTTTGCGCGGTTTGGAAGTAGTTTGCAGGGAATTCACCCAGCAGCGCGGTGCCGTTTACTTCCACGGGCAGCACGACGTCGTTCTGCACCTGCCGGTACAACTGCGTGCTGATGAGTCCCCAATTCGCACGATGCGCGTAGCTCAGGCGAGCGGAGGTGGAGGAACTGGAACCCGGTTCATCACCCGGAGCGCTGCCGTACGCGATATTGCCGTTGCAGTCGATGCGCAGCTGTCCCGGGTCGGTCAGAATTCCTTGGCGGCCGGCGTGCGGCGATACGCCGCCGATGTTGTACGAAAACGCATACGAGTCGTTCGCCGTCGGCTGCCAATTCGCGCCGGCGCCGACCAGCAGCGACGATGGCGCGTTGCTTGCGTGGCTCACGCCAATCGAGTCGTTCAAACGCAGTTTCGTATTGGAACGAATCGAATCGTTGACGCTGATCGCCGCGTAGGTCGCGCTTTGGCCGGGGAAGGTGTACGGCTTGGCTTGCGAGACCAGCGGCGTGAACGCGGTGGTGCTGTTCGTGCCGTACGCCGTTACCGAAATGGTGTGCCGTTCTTTTGCGGGCAGCATGGCGTTCACCGAGAACCCGTTCGAACGCATCGTGGACTGCGTTCCGGTCGGCGCGGCCTGCCCGTTGATGAACCGGTCGAGCAGGTCGTGCGTGAACTGCCCGCGCGTCCCGAACAGCGAGGCTTGCACCTGCGTGTCACCGATGAGCGCGTTGTCCATCAGTGAATACATGTCGAACGCCGTAGCGTACGAATTGCCCGGACCGTATCCGCACGGAACTTTTCCGGTGTCTTGCGTGCAGACGAGCTGCGCGCCGCTCGCGGCATGCATATAGGTGCCGGTCAGCGTCTGCGAATCGGAGAGCTGGTAGCGCAGCTTGAGCAGCGAGCCGATCTGCTGGCGATCGCCTTCGTGCGTGTAGTCCAGGCCGCTGGCATCTAGATACTGCATGCCGTCGAGCAGACTGGGATTCATGCGATAGGAATGCATCGCGGCGATGCCCAGTTTTCCGATGGAGCCGCTCTCGCCGAACGAATAATTGTTCTTACCGTTGCTGCCGGCGGAAAGCGTGAACTCGCTTTGCCAGCTGAGCGTCGGCTGCAGCGTCGTGAAATTCACGCCGCCCGCAAGACCGCCGACGCGGGGGCCGAACGAGACGTTCGCGCCGGTGAACAGATCCGAATTCATCATCCGCATGTCGCCCGCCGTCCCCGGCGCATTGAGCGGAATGCCGTCCAGCGTCATCTGCGTTTGGCTGGGGTCCTGCCCTTCCAGCGATACCGTCTGTGTCGCATCGCTATCGCTGCTGGACGTGGTGACGGTCACGCCGGAGAGCTTGCCGAGCGCGTCGGCCAGCGTGTCGGAGAGCTTGCGCTGCGCGCTGCTGTTCGAAATGGACGAGGTGGAAACCGTGGCGGTCGACTTGACGACTTCCGAGGCGATCGTGCGCAGATTGCCGCTTTGCGACTGAGCCAGCGCAACGGTCACGGTCACGACGCGCCCGTTGGTCACTTCGAAGTTTTCCGAGGTCACGCCATTGAAGCCGCGGGCGAACACGCGCGCGCGATAGATGCCGTCCGGGACGTCGGTGAACCGCACTTCCCCGTCGCTTCCGGTGAATTCGCTGGTGATGACCGGGCCGTCCAACATGACGCGCGCCAGCACGACCGGGGCTTTGCCCGTCGCGGTTTGAACGACGATGTCGATCTCGCCGGAATCCGATTGCGCAAGCGCCGGGACCGCCCCCGCGAACAGCGCCAGCGTAAGGAGCATGGACAAAAGACGGCGGATCATCGCCCTTGTTTTACCACGCGCAGGTTGAGAAACGGCTGAGACTCGCGTTTAGGCGCAGATTAGAGTTTGATGGAAACCGTGGTCCCGCGTCCGGGTGCGCTGTCGATGGCGATGCTTCCTCCGGCGCGGTCGACGGCTCGCTTTGCGATCGCCAGGCCTAGACCGGTACCGGGAATCTCTCCGCGCGCGTCACCGCGATAAAAACGCTCGAACGCATGCAAGCGCTCCGACTCGCTCATGCCGGGCCCTTCGTCGCGCACGCTGAGCACGGTCGATCCGTCCTGCCGGTACGCGCGTAAATGGATGGGTGCACCCGGCGCATACTTGAGCGCATTCTCCACCACGTTCCAAAGCGCTTCGCCGATCTCGCCGCGATCGGCATAGATCTCGCCCACGCCGTCCACGCTGTAGTCGACGGCCTGGTCTTCATCCATGCGCCGCGCCGCTTCACATTGATCCCGCAGCAGCTGCGCAACGTCGATCGCCACGGGCTCCGGCGCGGTTTCGGCTTCCATGCGCGCCAGGCGCATGAGCCGATCGACCAAGACGCGCATGTGCTCCTTTTCGAGCGCCATCGTTCCGAGGATCTGTTTGGCGACCTTGGGCTCTTCGATTGCACCGCGCCGCAGAACGTCGATGTACCCGGCGATGACGGTCAGCGGCGTGCGCAGTTCGTGACCTGCATCGGCAACGAATTGGCGCATGCGCGCTTCCGTCGCCCGGCGCTCTTCCATCGCGGCCGCGACGCTCGCGGCTGCGTCGTTGTACGCCTCGGTGAGCGTGGCGATTTCATCTCCGCCCGCCGTCACGAACCGGCGCTGCGTGTAATCGCCGTCGGATAGCGCGCGCAGCGAACCCGTCACCTCGTTCATCGGCGCGAGCGCTTGGCGCGAAACGACCCGGCCCACGAACCACGAAATGCCGAGCGCCACGACCGCGATGCCGAAAATGATCCACCAATACGGAATGAGATTCGCGAAGATGATCCACGGCGAGGCTTCGAAGGTGACATAACCGCCTTCGACCGCGATGATCGCCCACCAATCGTGCGGGCCGGACGCGATCAGCGCCGGCTGCCGCCCGTGGGGAGGCGGCGGCTGCACTTCGATCGGCGCACCCGATCGCGCCGGCGGCGCCGAGAGTTTTACCTTGCCGCGAAGCACGCGATCCAGAATCTCCGGATGCACGTTGCGATCGCCGCCCAAAAACGCGCCCTTCTTGTCGTATACCGCGATACGCAGCCCGATGCCGCTCAATTCGTGGGCGATACGCGGAGCCGCTTGCGCGAGCGATTCGCCGTCGTTCTGATAGCGCGCGGCGAGAAAGCGCGCTTCCTCGTGCTTGGCGATGATGATGTCGTTGCTGAATCGCGCAAGCTCGTAGACGAGCGCGATGGATGACGCCATGACGACAAGCAGCACGGTGACGCCGAGCAGGACCGTGTACAGGGTTGCCAGGCGCGAGGCCAGCGATCGCCTGGGCGTTCGCACGCTCACCGGGTTTTACTCATTGCGCAAGGCCGTAGCCCACGCCGCGCACCGTGCGAATGAATGAGACCGCATCCGGAAGGTCGATCTTCGCGCGCAGATAGGAAATATACGTCTCCACGATATTTGGGCCGCCCTCGAAATCGTGCCCCCAGACCAGTTCGAGCAAATGATCTTTACTGAAAACGCGGCGCGGTTCGCGCATGAACACTTCGAGCAGATCGAATTCGCGCTGTGTGAGGTCCAGGCGATCCGCAACGCGCCAGGCTTCACGCGTCGTCGGGTTAATCGCAACGTCGTGCCAGCGCAGCGTATCTTCTTCGATTATCTGGGGACGGCGCAGCTTTGCCTGCAGCCGGGCGATGAGCTCTTCGAAGACAAACGGCTTGACCAGATAGTCGTCGGCGCCCGCGCCCAAACTGCTCACCTTGTCCGCGGTTTCCCCTTTGGCCGTGAGCATGAGAATCGGAGCTTGTGTGATTTGCCGCAGGCGCGGCAAGAGCGTGATGCCGTCGATCTTCGGCATCATCACGTCGAGCACGATAACCTCGGGATCCCAGTCCCGCACCAGTTCGAGCGCCGCTTGACCGTCGCAGGCGGTGCGAACCGCGAAGCCCTCACGAGTCAATCCCAGTTCGAGCATTTCGCGGACAAAGCGATCGTCGTCGACGACCGCGACACGGGAAGGCTGCATGGAGATCATCTTACGGTGAATCCTGGGCGCAAACCCTTGGATGCGGCTGAAGATGAGCGCCTGCTAGGCCGCCGGCACCGCACCCCAACGCCGGCAGCGCTGGCCGCTGACCAGGCAGGCCGCCCGAATGCTCTCGAGCGGGTGGGAGACGAGCGTCAGCCCGGCGCGCGAGAGCGCCTCGCACGTTTCATCATCCGCAAACCAGTGAGCAAACAGGTGCACTTCGCCGCTCGGGGCCTGCTCCCCGAGCGTACGCAGCACGTCGGCGAGCGTGCATTCATGCCGGGCCCGCAGTTTATCGCTCACGCATGAACGGAACCGGGCGCCGTTCCAGCCTTGCCCGATGACCAGCAGCCGCCGCATGGTCTCCAGGCTCGTGCCTTCGAAGTCCACGGCGGCCACGCACACGCGCTGCGCCAGCGCCGGATCGACCTGCGCATGGAGCGTTGCCGAGGTAATGCTGCCGGACTCGCCCGTCTCCAGAATCGCTCCCGCTCCGATGATGTAGTCCATGAGACAAAGATAGGGCGCGGAAATGCCACCTGTGTGGCATCTCCGCGCCCGCCCACCCCGGGTGCGCAGGTCCGCGAAGCGTACTAGGCGCTCGAGGCGCGCGCCCGCGCCGGTTTCTGCTTTCGAGTGCCGCTGAAGAGTTCGAGCATGGAATCCACGATGAGGGGATCCCACTGCGTTCCGCGGCCCGACTGCAGAATCTCGAGCGCCCGCCGCGGCGGAATAGCCTTGCGGTACGGCCGGTCGCTAATCATCGCGTGGAACGCGTCCGCGACGGCGACCACGCGCGCTTCAAACGGAATATTCTCGCCTGCAAGCGCATCGGGATAGCCCAACCCATCCCACCGCTCGTGGTGCGCGCGCACGATAAGGGCGCAGCGCGCGAGCGTGGGGATTTGGTTGAGAATCCGCTGGCCCGCTGCGGAGTGGTCGCGCATTACGTCCCACTCCGCGGAAGTCAGCGGGCCAGGTTTAAAGAGGATGCTCTCCGGCGTCGAAATCTTGCCGATATCGTGCAAGAGCGCGCAGAGTTCGATGAACTCACGCAGCTCGCGCGAGAGCCCCATCGCTTCACAGAGCCGGCGTGCCCATTCGCCGGTCGCTTTGGAGTGGCAGCACGTCTGCGAGTCGCGCTCGCCGAGCATTGCGAGCAGCGCTTCCGTACTTTCGGAATGCGCCGACCGCGCTTCGCAGTCATCGCCCCCCAAGGCGGATAGTGCCGAGTTGATCTCCGTTTTCAATACTTCGAGAAACGCCAGCAGGCGGCCGTGATCGATGGGGAAGCGATTGGCTTCGCTGGCGATAACGTGCGCGGCCGTCGAGGCCATTTCCATCGCTTGGGCCGGACCGAGACGGCGTCCTTCGCGGATGGCCCACGTCGCGAGCCCGACCGGCTTCGAAAGCTGGATCGAGAGGCAGAGCCTATCGAGGATGAGCTCGATCGACGACTCGAGCGCGGGGTCGCCGAAGAGCGCCGGGTCCTGCAGTTGCTCGACGACTTGCGTCGTGAGCACGCGCAAGTTGGCGGACAACGCGGACGCCGCCTTCGGCAGCGTGTGCACGTCCATGTCTATGATCCTTAGGGAGGAAAGGATTTAGGGGAGGAAGAGTGGCGGTTAGCCGACCGGGTCGGGACCGACGAGGCTGCAGGCGGCGATGCAGCAGGCGCAGATGATGAGGGTCGTGACCATGTAAAAAAATCCTCAGGGATAAGAGCGGTTACTCTCTGAGGATAGGTCCGCCGTGCGCCGCTGTATCTAGTTAATTTTAGTTAGGCCGTTTCGACTACGCGAGTAGCCCGAGTCTGCGTGCCATCGTGATGGCCTCATTACGGCCGCTGCATCCGAGCTTCTTGGTAATGTTCTGGATGTGGGCCTGGATCGTGTAGACGCTGCGGCCGGTTTCCAAGGCGATGTCCTTGGGGCCCTGGCCCTCCGCGAGCGCGTTCAGCACCGAGAGTTCCGCTTTCGTCAGCATGCCTCCAATGGCGGCATCGGTCTGAAGACTGCATTCGACCGCGGCGGCCAGAAGTTTGGCGATTCCCCCGTAGCCTATCGATTCCAGGGCTTGCACGCGCTCGAGCGCATCTTCACGAAGCGCAGAATTCTTAGCGGCACGTGAGATGGCGTTAACCGCCTCCCGCAGCGCTTCGATCACCGCGCCGCCCTCGGCGTTCAAACGCTGAAGGATTCGGGTCGCGCTCGTCGCGCGGCCGGCCAGCGCTTCCGCGGCGGCGCAAACTGCCCGGGCAATTCCAATCTGCTTGCGTGTATGCGCAAGGGGCGTTTCGATTTCGATACATTCCAGGGCTGTACGAAGATGCGCCGCAGCACGGTCACGTTGGCCGTCAACCGTCAGTGCCAGCGCGCAGGCAGCGGTAAAGTACGCGCGATCTCCGGCATCGTAAATGCGATCGAGGACAGTGGCGAACAAGCGGTGCGCTTCATCGAAGCGGC
The DNA here is from genome assembly GCA_035713505.1 of Vulcanimicrobiaceae bacterium. GTDB lineage: Bacteria > Vulcanimicrobiota > Vulcanimicrobiia > Vulcanimicrobiales > Vulcanimicrobiaceae > DATGJX01. Next base: position 11,271 of record DASSZL010000293.1, read on the forward strand.
CTTCCCACGCAACCATCAGCGCGCGCGCGGGGATCAGTAATGCCATCCGCGTTGTGTCCGACGTGGCGGCATCTGCGAATTGGCGTTCCAATTTTTGCAGCCGATCGGGGTTTCCACGCGTGAGTTCGACGTTCATGAGTTGCACGAGCGCCGCCTGAAGACCTAGGCGATCGCCGGCTTTCGTTGCCGCACTCATCGCCTGCTGCGCATACCATGCTGCGCGCGTGAGGTCGTCATCATACAACAACGCGACGTTTGCAAGCACGCCATAGCCGCGCGCCGTCAAACTAAACAAGCCGCTCTCGGACGCCAGCGCAACCGCGCGGGTGAGATAAAGTTGCGCGGTCGCCGCAGGCATTCCGAGTGCCTTGACCGCTACGCCGAGCCGCTGCAAGATCTTCGCTCTCTGCGCGGGGTCGTCCATTTCGTCAGCCAGCGCCTCGGCCGCGCCGATCGCGCTTTTCGCCTCCGTCTGCTGACCAGCGTTGGCGTACCCGATCGCGAGCAAACTGACGAGGTCGCCTTGCATATCCATCGGCAGCGCGAGATGTGTGAACGGCGCGAGCAGCGGAACGATATCACGACCGAGATTGATCGTAATCAGCGCCAAGCGCAGGGCTAGCGCCGCACTGAGTTCCGGTTTTTCGCTGCGCATCATCGCGCGGTTAAGGAGAGATTCGGCGCGGTCGTATCGCCCGGCGTGGGCCTCGCCCAGTCCGCGCATCGCCAGCACGATCGGATGCGTCGCCCGCATATCTTGCGGCAGCACGTCAAGCGCAGTTTGCAGCGCATCTGCGTGTCCTTGTTCCATCAACTGAAAACCGGATACTTCCAGGATGCGCAAAACGTTCGCAGAGGCTTTCGCCTGCGCGTACACATTCAGCGCGGGCGCAAGGTAGCCGGCGGTTTCCAGAGCGGCGGCGGCGCGCAGGCACATGCGCTCCGCGGCGAACGCGCCTTCGAGTTCTACCTGATGCTGGAGAAAATCACGGAACAGATCGTGACAGCGGTAAACGCCGGGTCGATCGGGATAAATGAACGAGACACGATCGCGCAGGTCTTCCACCAGGGCTTTGGCTTTGGTGTAGCCTGCCGCGTGAAGCACTTCCAGATCGATTTCGGGCAGATAGCCCACGAACTTCAATAATTGCTGCTGCTCTTCATCCAGCGAGTGATACACTTGCTCGGCGAGATACCGGTACACCATCTCGCGGGTGCTCGCGGCGATATTACGCAGGTCGACGGAGCGCGTCGATGTGCGGAGCGCAAAACCGAGTGCCGTCGGCCAACCCTCGGTCATCGCCAAAATCTCGGAGAGCTCCTCGTCGCGAACACCCACTCGCGAGACCTTTGCTGCTTCGCGCGCTTCTTCTATTGTGAACCGCAGATCTTGTTCGTCGATGTTCAAGTCCATCTCGCCGTACGCCAGCCACGAACCGACGGGCAAATCGAGCGACGAACGAGAGGCGATGATCCAGCTCGCGCGTCCTTTCGTTCGCTCGATCAATGATACGAGAAACTTCGAAACTTCCGGGTCGTTTTCGGCGATGTGCAAATCGTCGATCGCGATGACGCCCGTGAACGTTTTAATGTGCGCGTGCATCCACATCGCCAGATCCAAGCCGGGAGTTTTGGACGAGCGGCTTTTCTCATACGCTCCCGGGAGACTTTTACGCGCGGAGGGTGCGATGTCGAGCAGCGCATCGGCGAGTCCGCGCACGAAACCCAGCAGCATGCCGTTCTCGGCGTGGACGTCGTAACGCACGAGCGTAACGGCATCGAGCATATCGAGGTACTGGCGCAACGCCACGGATTTTCCGTAACCGGCCGGAGCAACGATCAAGACAATCCGCTGCGTAGCGGCGGACGCGATGCGATCGACGACTCTGGGCCGTAGAATCGGAGTAAAGGCGCCCCCCGTCTCGATTCTGCCGTCCGCGGCTACCGGCCGGATCATATGTAGATTGCCCTTAGCCCTGCACGCAGGAGGCTCCTGTTTTTCGGCGGTTTAGGCGTGCGTATCGAGCGGCGTCCGGTACTCCTGGGCGCCCTCGTAGAATCCGAGTAAATGCTCCTCGAGTTTGAGGAGCGCGAGGTGTTTGTCCAGGCGCCGGTAGTCTTCGCTGTAGAGCCGGCGGAACGCGTCCCAGTCGGCCTTGCTCTCCCACACGTCGACCGTGACGTAGATGCCGGGCTCGTCTCGATGGCGGAACAGACGCGTGCGCTTATAGCCGGGATGCCGCGCGAAGAGTTTGGCCCACGGGCCTTGCGGTCCGTACGCGTGCTCGAATGCGCGCACCTGCGAGGCATGAACGCGATAGCGATAAAAAATCTCAACCATCAGTTTCTTCGTGCCACCCGTATGTCATTATCGGCAAGTATCCCTGCGGCACGTCGTTCTTCGTAAAGAAAGGGTGTGGTTATGCCCGTACGCGCGAAAAATACCCCGCCGCCGGAAAACCGTGGAGCGCCGGCCCCGCGCTTAGAAGCGCTTGAGCGTCTTCAGTTCGCTCCCCACGACGGCATAGCGCCTCTTGGCGAACGCCTTCAACGTTCCGCTTTGGCCGTTGCGCATCTCCTGCTTCTCCGTGTCCTGATTGATGTCGTCGCTGATGCGTAGTTCGCGGACGAAACGCTGGTCGAGCGCCGAGCCGTGCAGGCCTTGTATCTGCGAATAGTCGTGCGCCGCCCGCGATGCGAGCGTTCCCGCAAATTTCTTCACCGCTCCGGTGCCGTGCTTGGCCTCGTACGTTGCCAGCGCATAGCGGCCGGGCTGGATTTGCATTGCGGTCTTCAAATAGGCCGCATCCCGGCTGTCGAGCGAGGCCGCACCCGCCGGAGCGAGCATCATGATTAGCGCAGCGGCGGCCCACGATGGGCAAGCAACCGCCCTATATGTTTGGATTGTAGACCTGCGGCTTGTGCGTGAGCGTGGTCAGCGGCGGCAGTTTTACGCCGCGCAACGCGTCGTTTACGCTGCGCAAATCGCCGCCCTCGAACTGAGCCGCCTCGCGTAAGCGTTCTGCGGTGAGAGCATGCAGCGCCTCGTTCTCCTGCAACTGCGCCTGCGTGGGCGGCGTGAGCGAGTTGAACGTCTCGATCTGCGTTTGCAGCCGCTCGCGCAAGATGTCGGTCAAAAAGTCGTCGTCCTGATCGTTCACCGGATTTTGCGTTATCGAAAGCAGAAGCATCTTCGCTTTGCTTGCCGCATCGGCCACGCGCAGGGAGAGTGCGCCGTTTTTGCTTGTTTCCAGTGCTTTCAGGCGCAGCGGCGCCTCCGCGACGATCGTCGAGAGCTCGTTGAGCGCCGTATTCACGCGCGAGAAGTCTGCGAGCAGCTGCGCCGCGGCGTCATGGTTTCGCACAAGCTGCGCGAGCGTGTAGTGTGTGCGCGGATCCTGCTTGACCACCAGGCGCGCGCGCAGCGTCTGCGAGCCCGCGTGCACGCGAACCGTGTACCTCCCCGGTAGCACCGGCGCGCCCGATTCGAATGTCTGGTTCCACTTCGGCGTGAAGTTCCAGGATACAGGGGGCTGCCCCGTCGTGTCCCAGGTGAAGCGATTGTAGCCGGCCTGCCCGCCGCCGGCTGCCTTTGCGTCGAACCGGCGAATCACGCGCCCCGCGGCGTCCACAACTTCGGCGTGCACGTTTTTCTGCGCACGCGGCAAATAGTACGTAACGATCGCGCCGTACGGCGGCCCTGCGCCATCCACATGCGTTGCATAATACCGGTGCAGATTCCACTGATACGCGGTTCGCACGGGGAAGATTTGCGCCCGGGCCACCGGATAGCGCTGCAGGGGCGTGAGATCGTCCAACACGTAGACGCCGCGTCCGTGCGTTGCGATCAGCAGATCGTTCGCGTCGGGCTGCACGCGAACGTCGCGAACGGACGTCGGCGGAATCAGTTTCATGTCGCGCCAGTGCGATCCGCCGTCGAACGACATCCAAAGACCTTGTTCCAGGCCCGCGTATAGAACGCGCGGATTCTTCGGATCTTGCCGGATGCTTCGCACCTCGTCCTCACGCGGCAAGCCCGAGGCAATGTCGCGCCAGTGCGCGCCGTAATCATGCGTGAGGTAAATGTGCGGCGCGCGGTCGCCCGTCATGTGCAGATCGTAGGCCGCATAGAGCGTCCCGGCATCGTGCTTCGAGGCCGAAAGGCTTGCGAAGCGACCCCACACGTTGGTCAGCGGCGGCGTCACCCTGCGCCAGTGTTTTCCGCCGTCGAGCGTAAGCGCGATCACGCCGTCGTCCGTGCCGGTCCATATCTCCCCGCGCCGCACGGGCGAGGGCGCGATGTACAGAATGGTGTCGGACGTTTCGGCGCCGGTGCCGTCGAGCGTGATGCCGCCGGTGACGACTTGATGCGCCTTCTCGTTGCGCGTCAGATCGCCGCTGATTTGCTTCCAGTGGTAACCGCGATCGCTGCTGCTGAAGACGACGTTGCCGGCGGTGTACGCGACGTGCGGATCGAACGGGTCGAACGCAATCGGCGTTTCCCAGTTGAAGCGGTACCGCAGGTCTTTCGGATCGACGGCGTTCTGATCGCGCAGGTACGGAGAAATGACGCGCGTTGTGTTTGTCGCGCGGTCCAGCACCTCCATTTCGCCGGCGAAATTACCGCCGCCGCTGGTGAGCCAAACGTATCGCGAATTCGCGGGGTCCGGCACGGCCCAGGTGCCGTCTCCGCCGCCCATCGCGTTCCAGTTGCTCGAGGTAATCGCTCCGCCGTCGAGCGCGTCGTTGGGCGCGCACCACACGCCGTTGTCCTGCAGCGGCGCGCAAATGTGGTACGGCCGCTCGCGATCGAAGCCGATGTGATAGAGCTGCGCGATGGGCAGATTATGCGGCATTTGCCAGCTCGCGCCGTCGTCGAACGAGAACGACGGGCCGCCGTCATTGGCTTCGATGATGCGCTTGGCGTCCTGTGAAATCCACATGCCGTGGTTGTCGCCGTGCACGCCGCGCGCGCCGATCTTCCAGTTTTTACCGCCGTCGCTGCTCACCGCGACGTGCACGGAGAGCGTCCACAGATGATTTTGGTTCGTCGGGTCGACGAACACGTGCGTATAGTAGAAGGGGCGCTCGTCGATGAGGGTGTTGTCGCTCACCATCTTCCAATTTGTGCCGCCGTCGTCGCTGCGCCAGAGTAAACCGTGCGACGACTCGATGAGCGCGTAGATACGCTGGTCGTTGGACGGCGCGATAGCGATGCCGATGCGTCCGGTCGGGCCCTCGGGCAAACCGCCGCCCGTCAATCGCTGCCACGTCGCGCCGAAGTCCGTCGATTTATACAGGCCGCCCTGCGTGCCGCCGCTCTGCGAGCTCCATCCGGTACGGCGGTACGCCCACATGCCGGCGAACACGACGGCGGGATCCTTGCGCGAGACATCCATGTCGCTCACACCCGCGCGCGCGTCGACGTAGAGCGTCTTCTTCCACGTCTTGCCGCCGTCGGTGGTGCGGTACATGCCGCGGTCACTCGAGTCCGCGAACGGATCGCCGAGCACGCCGACGAGCACCGTGTTCACATCGCGCGGGTCGACCTCGATCTTCGCGACGAGCGCGTTGCGCAGCGTGAGCACGTGCTGCCACGTTTTGCCGCCGTCGCTCGTGCGGTAGACGCCGTCACCCGGAATGACGTCGTTGCGCGGCGCGCCTTCCCCGGTGCCGACCCACACGACGTTTTCGTTCGAGGGGTCGATCGTGAGAGCACCAATCGACTGCACGTGCTGTTTCTCGAAAACCGGCTCCCACGACTGAGCGGCGTTTGTCGTCTTCCAGACACCGCCTCCGGCCGCGCCCGCATAGTACAAGGAAGAATCGCTGTCCGTACCCGCAACGGCGCCCAGGCGCCCTCCGGAAACTTGCGGGCCGAGATTGCGGGGACGCAGTTGATCGAAGATGCCCGGAGCCGGTGTCGGCTTTGCGGCATTCCCGGCGATCGCTGACGCC
>DASSZL010000294.1:0-23472 GCA_035713505.1 Vulcanimicrobiaceae bacterium
CATCGACATCGCCCCGTATCTGCAGATCGAGGAGCAGGTGCGCGGACTCATTCAGCGCGGGCACTTGCCTCCGGGAACGCTTCTACCGACCGTGCGTCAACTCGCGGGCGATTTGAACGTGGCGCCCAACACGGTGGCGCGCGCCTATACCGGCCTCCAAGACGAAGGCCGGCTTATTAGCGAAGGGCGGCGCGGCACGCGCGTCGCTTCACGTTTGCCCGATATCGATAAGCGCGCGCGTCCACACGCTGCGTGAATCCGTCGAGCACTTCGTGTCTTCGCTCGTCGGGCGCGGCTACTCACGCGCGGAGATCGTGGACGAGATCGCGCGCGTCGCGCGGTAGCGGAGCGTCCGCGGGTGCGCGTGCCGCCCAAGCCGGCTGCGGGAGCGGAATCGCGCAGCAGAACGCGATCAGCAAGCCGGCAAAACCCGCGATAATCGGCGTGCCGAAGGTCATGTTCGGCGGCCATCCGAGGCCGCCGGAGCGCACGCCGACCGCCACGATGAACGCGGCGCAGAACATCGCGGCAAACGCAAACGCGAACGTATAGAACGGCGCGCCGCCGCGCAAACGGTTGCCGAACGCGGCAAGAGCGATCTCCGCGAGAACGGCAGTAAATAGGGCCGGAACGATTGCGAAGTAGTGGTCTTGCTGCGTGGCCTGCTCGACCGCGTAGATGAGCACAAACACGGTGATTGCGCCGAGCGGCAGCGAAAACCGTCGCAGCAGCAGCAGTAACCCGCCCATGATGAGCACGCTCGAGACCAGGAAACTGTCGATCGCGAACGCCTGCGCGATGTCCGTATCGAGCACCGGGCCGTTTGCACCGGCGCTGTACAGAATGCGTCCGTCGGGCGTCCACGCGGGGCGCGAGGCGTTCATTCCGGAAAGGTGCGAGAGGTTCGCCGCGGTCGCACCGCTCGCGCTCGCAATGCCGACGTCGCTCACGCCATGCGCCGTCCGCGTAAACGCAAGTCGATCGCCGCGCGCGGAGAATGCCGGGAAAGAAGCACCGGGGACGGCTAACCGCGCATTGCCGCCGTTCGCGTTTGCAACGTACACCCCGCTGCGCGTTCCGCCCGAAATCGCGTACGCGAGCAGCTTTCCGTCGCGGGAGAAAGCGGGGAACGATCCGCCTCGCGTTCCGGCCATGAATGCGGCGGCTCCGCCCGACGCTGGGACGAGCGCGATTTGCGTCGTCAGTCCGTTGCGCGTGCCGTACGCAATCCGCGCGCTATCCGCGGTCCAGGCCGGTCCGTCGATTTCCGCGACGCGCTCGAGGATCGTGCGCGGATGCGATCCGTCCGGGTGGATGGTGAGCAATTGATAGTTGCCCGAACGTCCTACCGGTATCGAAACGAATGCGATGCGGTTGCCGTCCGGCGACCAGGCGGGCTGCGATGCCCAGCGTCCCATGTGCGTGATTTGCCGCGCTCCGCTGCCGTCTATGCGCGCGACGAACAGCTCCGCATTCTGCGTCCCGGGGCGCGCAGAACGATAGACGACGTATTTGCCGTCCGGCGATGCGCTCGCGCCGAACTCGTCATCGGAACCGGTCATGAAACGCGTTTGCCGCGATCCATCGGCATTCATGACGTACAAACTTCCGACGGCCGGCGCGCGATCGGACTTGCCGATGACGTTCACCGTATCGGTGTCGCCGATCGGATTTGCGTACATCGTGAAGAACGCGAGCAGTGAGAGCATGGAAGCGGCGGCGAGCAGCGCCGGTCCAACCTCGCCCCAGCGCGCCGGTGTTTCGGCGCAAACGCGCCTGGCCACCGAGCGTATCGGCCCCGAGAGGACGAACGCGGCCGCCAGCGACAGCAGCAAGTGCGTCGGGCTGATCAGCGCGTTGATGTCTTCCTCAATGCCGAACAGCGTGTGCCACGCCATGTCGAGCAGACCGCCGAACAGAAAGAGCACCACGCCGATCGCGCAGAGCCAGTAGCCATACGGCAGGCCGTCGCGAAAGCGGCAGCCGCGCCGCAAGTTGAGCAGGCCGTATCCCAGGAGCACGAGGCCGTTCAGCGCCATCGTTCCGTACAGCACTGCGTGCCAAGGGGTGAAAAAGCTCTGGTCGACCATGCCGTGGTTGTGCGCCCAGCCGTCTTGAAAGATGCCCGCGATCAGCAGGGTGGCAAGAACGCCCATGAACCAATCGAAGCCGGGCGATGCGGACGTGGCGGATAACGGCTTCACGAGTAGGCCCTCCTGATGCAGGCATACGGCCGGCAGGCCCGTTCGGTTTCGGTCACCTTTCGCCCGGCACATCCCTCTGCCGTCGTTGACTCTCCTTGGAGACCTTGCTATACTCCCAAAGTTCGGTCTCACCCTCACCCGAGGTGTGGCCGACTTTTGGTGTGTGTGAGTAGGAGTCTATAGTTGCCGACCATTAGCCAGTTGGTTCGTAAGGGCCGCCAGAAGGCCGAGAAAAAGGTCAAAACCCCGGCGTTCCGCGTCATTCAGACCGGCCCGAAGCCGGGTCACCCCGACTTGCCCCTGCGCTCGTTCGAAGTGGCCGGCAATCCGCAGCGCCGCGGCGTCTGCACGCAAGTGAAGACGGTCACCCCGAAGAAGCCGAACTCGGCGCTTCGGAAAGTGGCCCGTGTGCGCCTGACCAACGGCGAAGAAATCACGGCCTACATCCCGGGCATCGGCCACAACCTGCAGGAGCACTCGGTCGTGCTCGTGCGCGGCGGCCGTGTGAAAGATCTCCCGGGCGTCCGCTACCACATCATCCGCGGTACACTGGATACCTCCGGAACCGCGAACCGCAAACAAGGCCGTTCCAAGTACGGCGCCAAGCGCACTGCCAAGAAGTAACCCTTCGACAAGGCTCAGGATTTAAAAAGGAAACTGTTTAAGAATGCCTCGTAAAGGTCCGGCACCGAAGCGGCAGATTCTGCCCGATCCCCGTTTCAACTCGAAAGTGCTCGCGCGCTTCATTAATAAGGTCATGCTCCGCGGCAAGAAGTCGCTGGCCGAGCAGATCACGTACGGCGCGCTGAACATCGTTTCCGAGAAAACGGGACGCGATGCGATGGACGTGTTTTCGCAGGCGCTTTCCAACGCGATGCCGCTGGTCGAAGTGCGCCCGCGCCGCGTCGGCGGTGCCACGTACCAGGTGCCGATGGAAGTCCGCCCCGATCGCCGTCAGGCAATGGCGATGCGCTGGCTCATCGGGTATGCGCGCTCACGCGCGGGCCGCTCGATGGAAGAGAAGCTCGCCGCCGAGCTGATGGACGCGGCCAACAACCAGGGCGCTTCGATCAAGAAGCGCGAGGACACTCACAAGATGGCCGAAGCCAATAAAGCTTTCGCGCACTACCGCTGGTAATTTTTAAGACTTTCAATCATGGCTGCAAGAGAATATCCGCTGGAGCGGACCCGCAATATCGGCATCGCCGCGCACATCGACGCCGGCAAGACCACGTGTACCGAACGCATCCTGTTCTACACGGGCCGCACGCACAAGATCGGTGAAGTGCACGACGGCGCCGCGACGATGGACTGGATGGTCCAGGAGCAAGAGCGCGGCATCACGATTACCTCCGCCGCGACTGCGTGCACGTGGCGCGACACGCGAATCAACATTATTGATACGCCTGGGCACGTGGACTTCACGGTCGAAGTCGAGCGCTCGCTGCGCGTGCTCGACGGTCTGGTCGCCCTGTTCGACTCGGTTGCCGCCGTGCAGCCGCAGTCCGAGACGGTTTGGCGCCAGGCGAACAAGTACAAAGTGCCGCGCATCATCTTCGTCAACAAGATGGATCGCATGGGCGCCGACTTCTTCAACGCCGTCGACAAGATCAAGGAGCGCCTGGGCGCCAACGCCACGCCGATCCAAGTGCCGATCGGCGCGGAAGACAATTTCAAAGGCGTCGTGGATCTCTTCACGATGCACAAGATCATCTACACCGACGACCTCGGTTCGACGATGGCCGACACGCCCGTTACGCAAGCCGACGGCGAACTGCAGGCGCTCGCGCTCAAGTGGCGTCAGAACCTGGTCGAAAACATCGCCGAACAGGACGAAGAGCTGCTCGAGATGTTCTTCGACGGCAAAGATCTCCCGATCGATCGCATGAAGGAAGCGCTGCGCAAGGCGACCATCGCCGGCACCGTGCTGCCGATGCTGTGCGGCTCGGCGTTCAAGAACAAAGGCGTGCAGCCGCTGCTCGACGCAGTGGTCGAGTACATGCCCTCGCCGCTCGATGCCAAGCGCATTACCGGCATCGATCCGAAGACGGACAACGAGATCACGCGCGAACCGGACGACAAACAGCCGTTCGCCGCTCTCGCGTTCAAGATCGCGACCGATCCGTACGGCAACCTGACGTATTTCCGCGTGTATTCCGGCACGCTCGACAAAGGTTCGTACGTGTACAATGCGCGTTCGGGCAAGAAAGAGCGCATCGGGCGCATTCTGCGCATGCACGCGAACCATCGTGAAGACATCGATTCCATCGGCGCTGGCGACATCGCGGCGGCGGTCGGCTTGACCGACACGCGCACCGGCGACACGTTGTGCGACGAGAAGAATCCGATCATCCTGGAGTCGATCACGTTCCCGGAGCCCGTCATCTCGCAGGCGATCGAGCCGAAGACCAAAGGCGACCAGGATCAGCTGGGCAAGGGCCTCGCGCGTTTGGCGCAAGAGGATCCCACGTTCCGCATGTGGACCGACGAAGAGACGCAGCAGACGATTATCGCCGGCATGGGCGAGTTGCATCTGGAAATCATTCTCGACCGTCTGCGCCGCGAATTCAAAGTCGAAGCCAACGTCGGCAAGCCGCAGGTCGCGTACAAAGAAGCGATCACCAAAACCGTCGAAAAGCAGGGCAAATTCGTCCGGCAGTCCGGCGGTAAGGGTCAGTACGGCGACGTGTGGCTGCGCGTGGGTCCGGGCGAGACGGGAAGCGGGTTCGTCTTCGATTGGAAGATCGTCGGCGGCGCGGTTCCCAAAGAGTACGCCAAGGCCGTGCAGGAAGGCATCCGCGAGTCCGCACTCAGCGGTGTGCTCGCGGGGTATCCCGTGCTCGACTTCAAGGTCGAAGCGTTCGACGGTTCGTACCATGACGTCGACTCCTCGGAAATGGCGTTCAAGATCGCCGCGTCGATGGGCTGGAAAGAAGCCAACCGCGCCGCGGGCCCGATCTTGCTCGAGCCCGTCATGAAAGTGGAAGTCACCACGCCCAAGGATTACATGGGCGCGATCACCGGCGACCTCAATCGCCGCCGCGGCATGATCCAGGCTACGGAAGAAGCGCCGGGCGGCGCGCAGGTCATTACCGCGAACGTTCCGCTCTCGGAGATGTTCGGCTACGCGACCGACATGCGGTCGGCGACGCAAGGCCGCGCAACCTACACCATGGAGTTCTCTCACTACGAGAAAGCTCCGAAGTCGGTCGAAGAAGAAGTCGTCGCGAAAGCGTCCGGCAAGAAAAATTCGGCCGCCTAGTCACCAAACACTAACTGCTTAACGAAGGAAATAGCGAAAGCGAATCATGGCGAAGGCTAAATTCGAACGTAGCAAACCGCACGTAAACATCGGAACGACGGGGCACGTCGACCACGGTAAGACCACGCTTACCGCGGCAATCATCAATTGCCTCGCCACCGAGAACGCCAACATCCAGAAGCGCAACGTCGACGACATCGACAACGCTCCTGAAGAAAAAGAGCGCGGCATTACGATCGCGATCTCGCACCAAGAGTACGAGACCGCCAAGCGCCACTACGCGCACGTCGACTGCCCGGGTCACGCCGACTACATCAAGAACATGATCACCGGCGCGGCGCAGATGGACGGCGCCATCCTGGTCGTCTCCGCGACCGACGGTCCGATGCCGCAGACCCGCGAGCACATTCTGCTCATGAAGCAGGTCGGCGTCCCGTACATCGTCGTGTTCCTGAACAAGTGCGACATGGTCGACGACGAAGAGCTCCTCGAACTGGTCGAGATGGAAGTCCGCGAACTGCTCTCGCAGTACGAATTCCCGGGCGACACGACCCCGATCATCCGCGGTTCGGCGCTCAAGGCGCTCAACAGCTCCGGCAAGCGCGGCGACGCGGATGCCGATCCGATCTTCAAACTCATGGACACGGTCGACGAGTACATTCCGGACCCCGTCCGCGAAACCGACAAGCCGTTCCTGATGCCGGTTGAAGACGTCTTCACGATCACCGGCCGCGGCACGGTCGGCACGGGCCGCGTCGAGCGCGGTCAGGTCAAGGTCGGCGAAGAAGTCGAGATCGTCGGTCTGACGGAAGAGACGAAGAAGAGCGTCGTCACGGGCATCGAGATGTTCCGCAAACTGCTGGACATCGGCATTGCCGGCGACAACATCGGCGTGCTGCTGCGCGGCATCGAGCGCACGGGCATCGAGCGCGGCCAAGTGCTCGCCAAGCCCGGCTCCATCAAGCCGCACAAGAAGTTCAAAGCCGAAGTGTACGTCCTCTCCAAAGAAGAGGGCGGACGCCACACGCCGTTCTTCGCGAACTACCGTCCGCAGTTCTATTTCCGCACGACGGACGTGACGGGCACCATCAAACTGCCGGAAGGCGTCGAGATGGTCATGCCGGGCGACAACGTCGCGATGGAAGTCGAGCTCATCACGCCCATCGCGTGTGAAGAAGGCCTGCGTTTCGCAATCCGCGAGGGCGGCCGCACCGTCGGCGCCGGCGTCGTCGTGGGAGTGCAGGACTAGGCTTTTCGCCCGCAGTGTCGTTGCGGGATACCTCGTGGTCTGTAAGACCACTTCGGAATCCCGCGCCTAACTGCGAACGAAAATCCGCCGTCCTCATCTAGAGTAAGAAAGAAAGTTATGGCTAAGCAGAAGATTCGCATCCGCCTCAAGGCGTACGACCACAAAGTGCTCGACCAGTCGGCGGAGCGTATCGTCGAAACCGCGAAGCGCACCGGCGCGTTCGTCAGCGGGCCCGTTCCGCTGCCGACCGAGATCAACCGGTTCTGCGTGAATCGCTCGCCGCACGTCGACAAGAAGTCGCGCGAGCATTTCGAGATGCGCACGCACAAGCGGCTCATCGACATTCTGCAAGCCTCGCCCAAGACGATGGATGCACTCATGCACCTCGATCTTCCGGCCGGCGTGGACATCGAACTCAAAGCCTAACCTCGCGCAGCCGGGGAAAACGAACGAAAAGGCGCGGACGAATGTCCGCGCCTTTGTTCTGGGTGCCGTGTTTCGCCCTCAGATGACGTTGACCGTCCCCATCATGCCGAATGCGTCGTGGAACAAGCAGAAATACACGAACGTGCCGCGCTCGGTGAACGTCTGCCGGGCGGCAGACCGTGCCGTCGTAGGTGCTTCCACCGATTGGGGGAGTGAACGGATCGCCGGGCAACGGCGGCAGCGGCTCTCCCGCAATCGGAAACGTGACCGGGACGCTCACGCTCGTGAGATTGATCCGGTCGCCGCTGGAGAAAACGCAACACGGTCGCATGATTCGGCGAGGCACTCGGTCCGCCGGAAGCGACGCCTGCCGCGACGAACGCGGGGGCGCCTTGCTGGACCCACGGGAGTGAGAGCGAGGTCACCGACGACATCGCATCGCTCAAAATCGCGTTGAGCGTGCTCGTTCCAAGGCCGGTATAGAAGCCTTGCGGCCGCGGATACGGCGTGCCAGCGCTGGCCCGGTGCGAGAATACCGGACCCAACCACCGCCGGCAGCGCCTCCCCTGAATGTGCTAAACCAGCGCGGTACCGATTAACCCATTGCGCGTGACGAGTGCCGCGGCAAGACCATGTAGCGCGCCGTTTGAAGTGGGCTCGACCCATCCGAGCGACGCGCTCGATCGCGTCTCGAAATTCGTCCAAGGTGTAGACGCCCTGTTTCAACAAGACCCGGTTGAGCGCGAAGACGCGCGCCTCCCACTCGTGGTGGAAAGGCTCGCGATCGTCCGCCGTGTCGATGGCTCCGTCGACGGAGCCGCCGATGTCATGAGGTCTTCTCAAGGCGTTCATTTTACCACGATACAGCTTGGGAATTGGAGGTCTCTCATGGAAGTCAAACCGACGTACTTAGGCACCATGATCGTGCTGGCGACGACCGCTTTCGGTCTTATCGCAGCGCTCGCGTGGAATAAATTCATCACGGACCTGATCGCGCTATTCCTCAAACCCGGTGCCGGCGTGTGGGCCGAACTCGGTTATGCGGTTATCATCACCATTCTTGCGACTCTGGTCATTCAATCGCTGGGCAAGCTCGCCGAACGCAGCGAGCCCAAGAGTTAGAGGCGCCAGCGCAAGCGAAACTGCACGCTGCGCGCCATCGGATAACTATACGGGACATAGCCGGAGCGGCCGTAGGTCCACGGCACGGATTGCGTTACGCCGTCGTTCGTCGGCACGCCGTTGCCGAGTAGATACGGCTGCGGCGAGCCCATGACGCCTTGGTAATAAGCCGCATACAGCGGATTCCCGCCGGCGTATCCCGGCGGTCCGATGAGATACCCGTTTGCGCCGTACGCGGTGGGCGCACAGGTTCCGAGCAGGTTCGCGACGTCGACGATCGCCGTGAGCCTGGGCGTGAGGTCGCCCTCGATGCGCAGGTTCACCAGCGTTTGCGGCGGACTGCGCAGCGTGTTCGGATCGCTTCCTTCAGGCGTTCCCATGGTTCCGATATATGGATTGCTTCGCGCGTCGTACGGCAACGAGGGATCTTGCAAGAAGTAATAGCTCGAACCCGGATTCACGTGATTGTCGTTCGGAACTTGGATCGGTCGTTTGGTCGACGGATCGAAAACCCAGGCCATCCTTCCCACGCCGTATGGATAGCCCGACTCGTACGAAATCGACGGTTCGATGCGAATGCGCCGTCCGTCGGCCTGCAGCTCGTAGGAGAGCGTCGCCGTGAGATCGGGAACGTACCCGACGGGAAACAAATGTCCGGCGGCGATGGCCGGCGCGTTGAGATTGTTGTAAGCGAACTCCGAGGCGCTGGAAGAAGACGCTCGCATATACTCGCCGTTGAACGTGAGCCCGGCGCGCGAAATCCAGAGCTCGACGCCGTGTGCGCGCAGCTGCCCCACGTTCGCGGGCACGCCGACGGGGCTGGGCGCGAGTTCGCCGCCCGGCTGACGATAGTTGAAGGGCAGCACGTCGATGCGGTTGCTTTCGAGTTCGGCCCAGTACGTGAAGCGAAGCTCCGTCTTGCCGCTGCCTTCGAGGGACGCGGTGTACACGTTCGCCGTCTCCGGTACGAGCGTGACGAAGGGTGCCGGATTCCCGTTCGGATCGACGTTTGTAGAATCGTACCGGTCCGCCTCGAGGGGCTTTGGCGCCACCGTCGTGTGATCGAACGTAGCGCGCAGCGCGTACGCGGGTCCGATGCGATACACCGCGGAGAAATGCGGGTCGAGCGCGCCCACGCCGTACGGGCGTCCGGTGCTGGGAGCGATGCGCGTTCCGGTCAGGCGCAGCGCGCCCATGAGATCGAGCCTGCCGGCGGCGTGCCACGTATCTCCCGCATAGGCCAGATACGAATGAAGGATGGGGTTCGAGCGCACGATCTCATCGAAGGTCGGCACGACTTGGTCGAGTGAGTAGTGCGTGAGGCGATACTCGAGTCCGTAGCGCAGATGGTGGCGATCGTTCAGGAAATTATCGCCGTCGAACACGATCGCTTGCTCGCGCCCCGATTGCCGCCCGAAAAACGAAAACGTCCCGTTGGGAAAGCCGTTTTCATCCCAATACGGACCGCCGGCCGATGCGCCGAACTGCGATTCGTATACTTGCACGCGCGAGAGCGTGTGCGATCCGGTGTGCAGCCATGCTGCCTTGAATATTCCGAACGAACCCCGAATGCCGGCCGGAAACGTAACGGACGCGTTTGGATTGGTTTCGCCGGGATACTTCAGCGCTGCGCCGTCGAAAGCCCCGAACGTTTGGCCGGCGTACGGCGTCCCATATTCGTTGTAGGATGCGTTGCCCGCGAATCCCAGAAGCGAGAGATCGTCCCTGGAGGTCATCCGAAAATGTACGTTGCTTTCCAGCGCGTACTGCGACCGGCTTTCCAAACCCAGTCCATATGTCGCCGCCTCCGCGGGATAAAACGTGTGCCCGTTGCCGTACGCAAACGATTCGCCGCCGGCGGTCGCCGCAACGGCGTAGCGCCAGCGCTGATCCGGCGTGGCTCCGAGCACTTGCAGGTTTGCAATCTGCGACTTTGCGCCGGCGAGGCCGTCAGACACATCCAGCGTCGTGCTGCCGGGATAGGTGCCCACGGCCGGAATTTCATCGATGACGCCGCCCAGCGCGTTGTCGCCCTGAGTCTCGTATCCCGCCAGCGTGACGGTCGTCGTCGCTATACCGGTCGCCGGCAATTGCGCCCCGACCACGTTGCCGCCAGGCTCGGCGATGAGCCCTTGCGGTACCGGAACCGAATCAAAATCGAACACGGCGTCGTCGACTTTCCCGCCGCGCAAGATCGCGTTCGCAAAAGGATCGAAGGCGACTCCCGGTACCGCCGCGATCACGCCTTGAACGGTCCCGGCGGAGTAATTGGCCAGACCGGATGCCGAGACGGGCGGCGCACTCACGCCGCGAACGGACACCGTGAACACATCGCCGGTGTTGCCCGAGATGAAAGCTCGCACTCGCGCCCGAGCGTTGGCGATCGTCTTGAGCTGCGCAACCAAGTGAAACGTGACCTGCTGCGTCTGGTTCGGCATCACGACAACGCCGCTTGCCGATGCCGGTGCAAACCCCGGCGCCAGCACGGAGACGGCGTACGAATCCGGAGTGACGCCTAGAATCGTGAAATGCCCGCGAACGTTCGTACTCGCAGTGTAGCTGCCGGACGGTGAGGAGGCGTTCACGTGCGCATTCGCAACCGGCGCGCCGTTCGCGAGTACGAGGCCGACGATGGCGCCCGTCGTTGCTTCGGCCGCGTGAGCCGGCATCTCCGTAATGATGACCAGGAGCAGGCTACAAACGTAAAACAGCCGCCACATGATTGCCGTACCCGGCGATGCGCTCGATACGCAGCGCTTGCGTGAGCTGCGAGACGATGTACAAACCGCGTCCCGACTCGCTTAGGACGTCGATGGGCAAGCTGGGATCTCGCAAAAAACCGCGGCCGCGATCGATTACGTGAAGCGTGGGCTGCCGGCCGGTCCATTCAACTTGCACTTCGATCGGTCCGGGCGCATGGCGCACGACGTTGCCCACCAGTTCCCCGAACACCAGTTCCGCGCCGCCGATGTCTGCCTGGCCGGAGGCTCGTTCGCGCAAATAGGCGACGAGCTGCGCTCGCGCTTCGTGTGCCGCTTGTGCATTTTCCGCGTCGAACGCCCAAGACGTGCGCTCGCCGAACGAAACGGTGAGCACTGCGGTGTCGTCATGCGCGTCGGGCGGCAGGCAGGCATCGCATAAGAAGGCTGCCGGATTGCGTACGAATGAGATCGCCTCGCTCGCCGCAAGAAACGCCAGCCGCTGCTCGCCGAAGGAGAGATCGCGCGTCCCTTCCACCAAACCGTCCGTGTACAGCACGAGCAGATCGCAGCCTTCGAGCGATATCTCGGCTGACTGCTGCGGTTCGTGCTGGTCGCGAAGCCCGAGCGGCAGCCCGGTGGAGTGCAATTCGAGAAGCTCGCCGCCGCGGCGCATCAAAGGCGGCGGATGGCCGGCACCGGCGTATTGCAGTTTCGTACGCGCCGCATCGATGATGCCGACGAACGCCGTCGCGAGCGAATTCGATCTGCGCGAGCGCAAATGAAAATCCACGGCGTCGAGAATGCGCGCGGGATCGCGTTCGTACATAGCCGCCATGCCAATCGCTTGACGCAACTTGCCCATGAGCCCCGCGGCGTGGAGTCCGCGGCCCGTGACGTCGCCGGCGCTCACCAGAATGGATCCGTCCCGCAAGGTGAGGGCGTCATACCAATCGCCGCCCACGTCGGACTCGCGCCTGCTGGGGCGATAGTGCGCGGCGAAGTGCAGCCCGGGCACAACCGGAAGCATACCCGGCTGCGGAAGCAGCGCCTGCTGCAGCGCTTCGGCAATGCGCCGTTCGCGTTCGAGCGTGTGCTGATGTTCGATGGCGATCGAGAGGCGGCGTCCGACGTCCGTGAATACTTCGGCGTCGTCCTCGGTGTACGTGCGCTCGGGATTGCACCAATAGACGATCAGTGCGCCGAAGGTTTCGCCGCGGGAGAAGAGCGGGATCGTGATTGCGGAGTGGATACCGAGCGCGCGCACTTCCGGCGCGAGATATTCCCACATGCCCGCCAAGACCGCTTCGGCGGGCACGGTCTTGTGGAGCAGCGTGCGATGCTGTGAGAGCATCCATATTGCGTTCTCTTCGGCTTCCGGCCGCAGCGTGCGCTGTCCGCGCAGGCGCTCGGCGATGGGGCGCATTTCGGGATCGGCGTGCGCGCAAGCTACGGTGCGCAGCACGTCGCGATCCTCGGCGAGTACGACGTATGCGAGATCGGCCATCCGCCCGGCGATGAACTGCACGAGCCGATCGAGCATCATCTGTAGACCGGCTGCTTCGACGAGCAGCTCGCTGACTTCGGCGATAAATCGCAGCCGCTGCGAGAGCGCGCGTTCCAAATCGAACGCCGTTGCCGTATGAATCGCCGCGGCGGCGCGATGCGCGACCATTTCGGCCACTTCGAGGTCTCGTGCCGTGTACGCACGTGCGGACTCCGATGAGGCCAGCATGATTCCGCCGTACACAATGCCCTGGTCCGTCGCGATGGGGACCAGCATTGCCGAACGCATGGCCAAACCGTGCAGTGCCTGCAGATGCCCGGGATCGATCGCCACGGCGCTCAACTCGCGCGCGGTAATCGCCGGGATGAGCATCGGCGTGTTACGCCGGATGGCGCGGTCCAGCGGAGAGCCTGCTTTAATGGGGTTCTGCTTACGCAAGTGCTCGATCTGCGCGCGGCGGCCGGAATCGCGATGGGCGATAGCGCGCGTCTCGTAACCGCCGTCGGCCTTCTTGAGAACGATGAAGCACCAGTCGGCGACGCGCGTGGTGGCGATATCCGCGAGCGTCGCGCAGACCGCATCGACGTCGAGATTCGCGGCCAGCGCGTTCGAGGCGTCCAGGACGAAGCGCAAATTGTCCGTCGCGCGTTTTTGGGCGTCGATGTCGGTCGCCGTGCCGATCCATCGCACGATGTCTCCGTGCGCATCCCGCTCCGGAACGGCGCGCGCGATAAACCACCGGTATTCGCCGGTTGCGGCGCTGCGCAGCCGGTACTCGATTTCGTACGGTCTTCCGGTAACGAGCGCGTTGTTCCATCGCTCCCACGTTAGTCCGAGCTCGTCCGGATGGACGACATTCTTCACCCCGTCCGCATGCATTGCCTCGACGGAGAGCCCGGTGTACTCGAGCCACGGGCGATTGAAATAATGGATCCTGCCGTCGGGTCCGGCGACCCAAATGAACTGCGGCATGATCTCCGCGACCATGCGAAACCGTTCGAGCGTATGCGTGATTTGTTCGCCTGCATACGCGATCTCGGTCACATCGATCGCCGCGCCGGCAAAGAGGTCGAGCAGGCCGGCGGAGTCGTTGACCGGGCCTATCGAGATACGAACGCTGATCACGTCCCCGCCGCGTACGAGACGAAACGTCGCTTCGAGCGAGCCTACATGGGCCACCGCATCGTCCCAGGCATGCTCCAACCGCGCGCGATCGTCCGGATGCACCGTCCCAAGCCAGCCCCGGCCCAGCGCCCGATCGGCCGCAACCCCCGTGATTTCGCACCACTGAGCCGAAACGAAGGTCAGCGCACCGTGTGAATCGGCTTCGAAAAAGCCGATCGGCACGTTGCGGGCAACGCGCGCCAGACGCTCATCGTCAAGCGGCGCGGTCTCGGCCGGTCCCCTTCTGGCCATTCTTTCTCTCTCTACCCAACCGGCGGCATGGATACGCCTGGTCGCCCGGCGAACGTGGCGTGTATGCCGATACCGCTGCACGAGGTTCGTGAACGCACCTTCTCCGGTACACGCCGCAGAATCTTTCAACTACTCGTCGACATGGGGACTTCAAACGACGTCATCTGGCCGTTTGCCGCGCAGCCCTTCATGCGTTCCCCAGGGCCGCTATTGCCCGGCAAGACCGAGGAATGGCATAACGGGTTTCATGCCATATTGGAAGAGGTCGTTCCCGAAGAGCGCATCGTCTGGCGTATTCAGAATGAAGGGTTCGAAGGCACTCACGGGTTTTATTTGAGCGGCGATGCGAAAAAGACGACGGTGCAGCATCGCATCGATGCCACGCTCAACGACACCGAAGGCCGTTTGCTTTGGCGCCGCTTGGAAGACGCCAACGAGCGTTCGATGGAAGCGCTCTTCGATAAAATTGCCCGCGTTCTCAAGCGTTAGGAATCATGACCGCCACACAACCCGCTATCTCCGTGAACCCTGCCGATTTTCTGAATATCGACGCGCTGCTGAGCGACGAAGAGCGCATGATACGCGACACCGTGCGCTCATTCGTACGCGATAAGATCGCACCGCACATTGCCGAATGGTTCGAGGAAGGAACGCTGCCGCGCGAACTGGGCAAACAGCTGGGCGATCTCGGATTGCTCGGCATGCATTTGCAGGGCTATGGCTGCCCCGGCGCCAGCGCGGTTGCGTATGGCCTCGCGTGCCTGGAACTGGAAGCCGGCGACTCGGGCGTGCGCAGCTTCGCCTCGGTGCAGGGGTCGCTCGCAATGTTCGCCATTCACCGCTGGGCGAGCGAGGAGCAAAAGCAGCACTGGCTGCCGCGGATGGCCGCAGGCGAGGTGCTCGGCTGTTTCGGCTTGACCGAACCGGATTTCGGAAGCAATCCGGGCGACATGCGAACGTTCGCGCGGCGCGACGGCGGCGACTGGATCATCAGCGGCACCAAGATGTGGATCACCAACGGCGGCATAGCCGACGTCGCGGTCGTGTGGGCGCAGACGGATGAAGGCATTCGCGGTTTCGCGGTGCCGGCGAACAGCAAAGGATTCACGGTCAACCCGATCGAGCGCAAACTCTCGCTGCGCGCGTCCATAACCTCGGAATTGGTGCTGGATAATTGCCGCGTACCGGGGGAAACCGCATTTCCGGAGGTACGCGGACTGCGCGGCCCGCTCGCCTGCTTGAACGAGGCCCGCTTCGGCATCATCTGGGGCGCGATGGGCGCTGCGCGCACGTGCTTCGAAACGGCGCTGGATTACGCGAAGACCCGCGTGCAATTCGGACGGCCGATCGGCGGCTTCCAAATAACGCAAGAAAAGCTCGTCAACATGCTGCTCGAGCTGAATAAGGGTACGCTCCTGGCGCTGCACATCGGCCGAATGAAGGATGCATCTCGCGCGCATCCCACGCACGTGAGCTTCGGCAAGCTCAATAATGTTCGTGAAGCCCTCAAGATCGCGCGAGAAGCGCGCACCATCCTGGGCGCGAACGGGGTGACGCTCGAGTACCCGATCATCCGCCACATGAACAACCTGGAGTCGGTCCTCACGTACGAAGGCACGAGCGAGGTCCACACGCTGATCCTCGGCCAAGCGCTCACCGGCGAAAACGCCTTCACATAAACCAGGGGCCCAGGCATCAAGGCGCCCGCTTGTGAACCGCGGGCGCGCGCACTTGCGTTAACTGATCGTAACGAATTCAGGGAACAAGCGAGGACGCGATGAAACACCCGAGCAATCCCTTCAGAACCATCCTGGCAAGCGGCGCCTGCGCCGCAATCGCTCTTTGCGGCACGCTGCCCGCAGCTGCAGCCGATCATGGCCGCACGACAACCACGCGCACGGCTGCTCCGGCACGAGCTGCCGCCCGCGTAGAACGCGCAGCTCCCGTGCGCTACAGCGCACCCGTGCGAGTGCAGCGAGCAGCTCCGGTGCCGTACCGTGCACCCGTGCGTTACAGCGCACCGGTTCGCGTGCAGCGTGCAGCGCCCGTGCGTTACGCCGCGCCCGTGCGGTACAGCGCACCCGTTCGGGTGCGGCGCGCTCCTGTGCGCTACAGCGCCCCAACTCGTGTCCGGTATGCAGCGCCGGCTCGTGTCCGGTATGCAGCGCCGGCTCGTGTCCGGTATGCCGCGCCGGCTCGTGTCCGCTATGCAGCGCCGGCTCGTACCCGGTATGCAGCGCCGGCTCGTACCCGGTATGCAGCGCCGGCACCGTTCGTGCAGCGCGTAGCGCCCGAACGCGGCGCTCGGACGGCCACGCATGCTGCGCCGTTCATGCAGTACGTGCATACGGCTCCGCGGGTGCGTGAAGCAGTCGTGACTCGCAGCGTTACGGCTTCACCGCTGATGCGCACGATGTATGCGTCGCGCACGCGTACGATTCCGGCCGTGTATCATCCGCGATACATCGTGGGACGGGTCTCCGCGGTTCGTACGCATGAGATTATCGTCGATCCGCCGGCCGGCGCGCCCGTTATCGTCCGTGACGTCGTCGTCGGCAGCACGATACCGGCAGTTCCGGTCGGAACGGTCGTGACCTTGCCGGTTACGTACGCCAATGGCAGTTATCAGTACGTCGCCCCGGCGTATCCGTCATACGGCACGTACGGCTACAACACGTATGCACCGCAGTACGGATACGCGTACGCTCCGCCGGTGTATTGCAGCGGCAACTCCTCAACGGCTCTGTACGCGGCGCTGATTCCGACGGTAATCGGTTTGCTCAGCGGCGACGGCGGAAACTTGAATTCCTCGAGCTTGGCGTCGGCCGCGCTCACGGCCGCCGCGGGCGGAAACGGCTGCGCAACGCCGTCGTACTACGCCGCGCCGGTTAACTACGGCTACGCCGCTCCGGTCTCGACCTACAGCGCTCCGTACTACAACAACACGTATGCGACGCCGTATGACAATTGCCTGAACTCGGATGATCAGGACGGCGATGAAAACGGTTGCGCCACGAGCAGCCCGTACACGTATGACTCGTACAGCAACTACTCGCCGTACTCGGCGTACACGCCGCAGCAAGTGCAGGGCATCGTCATCGCGCGTTCCGGCGACACGCTGATGGTGCTCGGCTCGGGCGGCACGCCGACGTTCGTGTACGCCGCGCCTGCGATGCAGTCGGGCTTCACGGTGAACGGTCCGATTCAGCCCGGACAGTTCGTCGACGCGTACGGTTATTACAACGGCAACACGTTTATTGCAACGGCACTCGTGTAAAAAATAACCGTAGTTACTCACCGGGACGGCCCGCCGCCATAACCCATAGCGCGGCGCGCCGTCCTTCGTTATGATGCAATGCGATTATGATCGCACCGGCACGCGGCAAACTCGCCGACTTTACAACCGACCCGCGCCGGTTGCTCGTCATGAGCGCGTTCGCCGTGCTCGTCGGCCTGGTCTCCGCCGCGGTGGCGAAGATTTTGCTCATGCTGATCGGCTTCATCACGCACCTGCTGTATTTTCAGCAAACGGGTACGTCGCTAGTGCAGCCGGATCCGCATCGCATCGGGCCTATATCGATCGCAATTCCCATCGTAGGAGGCGTCCTGGTGGGTCTCATCGCGCGCTTCGGAACCGACAAAATTCGCGGGCACGGCATCCCCGAAGCGATTCAAGCGATTTTGGATCGTGACAGCATCATTCAAGCGCGCGTTGCATATTTAAAACCGATTGCATCGGCAATCACGATAGGCACCGGCGGACCGTTCGGCGCCGAAGGGCCGATCATCATGACCGGCGGCGCCTTCGGCTCGCTGTTCGCGCAGTTCTTACGGCTCTCGTCGGTTGAGCGACGTACGCTGCTGGTCTGCGGCGCGTCCGGCGGTATGGCCGCAACCTTCGGAGCGCCGATCGCATCGGTGCTTATCGCCGTCGAACTGCTGCTGTTCGAATGGAAGCCGCGCAGTTTTATTCCGGTTGCGGTCGCGGCATTCGTTGCCGACGTCATGCGATCGGTGCTGATTGGACCGAGTCCGCCGTTCTTGGTCGCGCATCCTCACGCGATCGCGCCAAGCGCCTTCGGCTGGGCGGCAGTCGTCGGCATCGGCGGCGGCGTGGTCTCGGCCATCATGACCAAACTCGTGTATTTCACCGAGGATGCCTACGAGCGGCTTCCCGTGCATTGGATGTGGTGGCCCGCGATCGGGGGCGCCGTCGTCGGCATCGGCGGCTGGTTCGTTCCACAGGCGCTGGGCGTCGGATACGGCACGATCAACGGGATGCTGAACGCGCAGCTCGCAATCGGCGTGGTCGCGGGCATCATCGTCGTGAAAATCGTCATCTGGATCGCGGCGCTCAGTTCGGGAACCTCGGGGGGCGTGCTGGCGCCGCTGCTCATGATTGGCGGCGCGATGGGCACGCTGTTTTCACTGGCGATTCCGGGACACGACGCAATGGTCTGGTCTGCCGTCGGCATGGCGGCGATCATGGGCGGCACGATGCGAGCGCCGTTCATGGCGACGATGTTCGCTCTGGAAACAACGCACGCGTGGGGTTTGCTGCCGCCGATCTTCATCGGCTGCGTCGCCGCCACGGCGTTCACCGTGATCTTCGTTCCGCGTTCGATTCTCACCGAAAAGCTCGCCCGCCGCGGCATGCACGTGGCGCGCGAGTATTCCGTGCATCCGCTCGAATTGATTTCCGTGGGTTCCGTGATGGCGGTACGAGAGCGGCTCGTAGTGCTCGAGGCTCGCGCGACCCTCGCGCAGGTGGCGCGGCGCGTGATGCAGTTGGATGAAGAATTGCATCACGCCGAGTATCCGGTCGTGAACCAGGTCGGAACCTTGCTCGGATTCGTCGCTCATGCGGCGATCGTGCAGCACGGGCATCTAGCGAATGCGGACATGGTGACGATTGAAACGCTGACGCGTCAACCGCTCGCCGTTCACCCCGAAGATCGCGTTCGTGCTGCGGCCGGCGTCATGGCGACCGGCGGCTCCCGGAGCGTCGCCGTGATCGACGAGGCGGGTCAATGGGTCGGCGTGCTTACCGTGAGCGATCTGCTGGAAGCGTGGAAGCGCGGGCTCGCCGCGGAAACGCGCCGCGTGCGCGTGCGCTCGTTGAGACATTTGTCCCCATTCGCGCTGCGGCAAAGGGAGCCGGGCGTTCGCCCCTGAAAGCCGTGCGATTCCGGAAAGGAGCTGTGCATGTTCAGACGCTTCGTGCTGTTTGCATTTTCCGTCTCATTGGCTACCACGTGCGCATTCGCCGCCGCGCCGCCCAAGGGGGCGATGCCTGCGCTGCCGCCGCAGCCGAAAGTCCGCCCCGCCGGCATTCCGTCCGGCTTTGTCATGGTCAGCCCGTGCGTTCAAGGCATGGGCGAGCACTGGGCCAATCTCAAAACCGCGATGCTGCCCGGTGGAGCGATGGGGCCGATTTACGGTTCCTACGAGGGCAAGGCGGTATTCAGCGAGGTCATGGTCCCCGTGACGGCGTTCCAAAAAGGCTTCAACTATCGGAGCCTGACCGCGCTGCCCGGATACGCGATCAATCACGTCGACATCGAGTATCACCCGCACGGTCACGAAGGCATGCCGATCCCGCATTACGACATTCATGCGTACTATGTCTCGCATGCGGCCCACCTAAAGATGTGTCCGAACGGCGCACCCGACCCGGACATGGAAAGAGCGGCGAAGTAGAGCCTGGTCAAAGGGCGGCCGCTTGGCTGCCCTTTCCGCTTGGCCGCCCTGTCCGGAAGCCGGCCTAACGTGCTTGACGCCCAGGGGTGTTCCTGGTAAACTGCCGAGGTTGTGGTCCACGCCGGGCCGCGCGTTTTCGCGCGTTCCGGTAAAAGAATTAGAGCAGTACGCCTGGGCCCGTGTGCTGCGAGCAACTTTTTAGGACGAGGATTTAGATGAAGAACATCCTTGGCCGCAAGGTTGGGATGACGAGCGTGTTCACCGATGACGGCCGGTACGTACCGGTCACGGTGATCGAAGCCGGTCCCTGCACGGTGGTCGAGCGCAGAACGAAAGAGAAGCACGGGTATGAATCCGTCGCGCTCGCTTTCGGCGACATCAAGAAGTCGCGCGTCTCGCGTGCCCTTGCCGGACATTATAAGAAGAACGACGCGGATCCCAAGCGCTGGATCCGTGAATTCCGCGACGACATCGACGGCGTCGAGCCCGGCCAGACCATCACGGTTGCGGAGTTCGTGCCCGGCGATCGCGTCGACGTCGTCGGCATCTCCAAAGGCCACGGCTTCGCGGGCGGCATCAAGCGCCACAACTTCAGCGGCGGAGGCGCGAGCCACGGCTCGATGATCCATCGCCAGCCGGCCTCCAACGGCGACACCAACGCGGGACGCGTGCCCAAAGGCGCGCGGCGCCCCGGGCATTACGGCGTCGACCGCACCACGCACCAGAATCTGGAAATCGTGCGAGCCGATGCCGAGCGCAATTTGCTGCTCGTGCGCGGCCCGATTCCCGGACCGAAAAATGCGCTGGTCGTCGTGCGCCGCAGCGTGAAGGCGGTGGCGAATGCCTAACGTTATCGACGTAACCGGAAAGGTCGTTCGCGAAGAAGCGACGCCGGAAGTTTTCAGCCTCGAGTACACCGACAAGCAGCACGCGATCTTCCGCGCGGTGCACCGCGAGCTCGCCAATCCGCGCGCCGGCACCGCGTCGACGAAGAAGCGCGATGAGGTCAGCGGCGGCGGACGCAAGCCGTGGAAGCAAAAAGGCACCGGCCGCGCGCGCCAAGGTTCGATCCGCTCACCGCAGTGGACGCACGGCGGCGTCGTGTTTGGCCCCCAGCCGCGCAGCTACGTCACCTCGCTCAATAAGAAAGAGCGCCGCGCCGCTTTCATCGCCGCGCTGTCGGATCGCTTCCGCAACGACGCCGTGACGGTGCTCGACGCATCGGGCTTCAATCTCGAGAAGACCGCCGATTTCGCGACGCTGCTTTTCGGCAGCGCGAAAGAGGCGAAAAACGGCCCGAGCACGCTGGTCGTTTTCGGCCGCGACGAGCAGGTCGGCGATGCGCTGCACCGCGTCGGACGCAACCTGCGAAAAGTCAGTATCACGCACACCGGCGCGCTCGACGTGAAGGACGTGCTCCGCTTCAATCGCCTGGTCTTCACCGCGCAGGCGTACACGCAGCTCGTCGGCGCGTACAGCGCCGGCAACGGAGAGAACAAGTAATGGACGCACGCGACATTATCGTCTCGCCGCGCATCACCGAAAAATCGATGTCGAATGCGCTGCTGCAGCAGTACAGCTTCGTCGTTCACCCCGACGCGACCAAGACGCAGATCCGCCACGCGATCGAGGAAATCTTCAAGGTCAACGTGGTCAAGATCAATACCGTCAACATCGGCGGCAAGAGCAAGAATTTTGCTCGCGGCGGACGCCGCACCGCGGGCCGCACGAAGGACACGAAAAAGGCCATCGTCACTCTCAAGCCGGGCCAGAAAATCGAACTGGGCGGCGTGAACTATTTCGAGCAATAAGATGCCTGTAAAGAAATATAAGCCGACCAGCGCCGGCAAACGCTTCATGACGACGATCGACTTCTCGGAACTGAGCAAAGTCGAGCCCGAGCGTTCGCTCATCGAAGTCCGCAAGAAGCATTCCGGTCGCAACAACAACGGCCACATCACCGTCCGCCACAAAGGCGGCGGCACGCGCCGGCAGTACCGCATCATCGACTTCAAGCGCAGCAAAGACGCCATTCCCGCGAAGGTTGCCACCCTCGAATACGATCCGAACCGTTCCGCGCGCATCGCGCTGCTGAACTACAAGGACGGCGAGAAGCGCTACATCCTCGCGCCGCTCGGACTGAAGATCGGCGATATGGTGGAATCGGGCCCGAACGCGGACATCAAGACCGGCAACTGTTTGCCGATCAAGAATATCCCGGTCGGTACGGTCATTCACAACATCGAGCTGCGCCCCGGGCAGGGCGGCAAGCTCGTGCGCAGCGCCGGCGGCGCCGCGCAGCTGATGGCCAAAGAAGGCGAGTACGCGCAGGTGCGCATGCCGTCCGGTGAAGTTCGCAAGATCCAAATCGTCTGCCGCGCGACCATCGGCCAGCTCGGCAACGTCGAGCATGAAAACGAAGTCATCGGCAAAGCCGGACGCCAGCGCCATCGCGGCAAGCGCCCGAGCGTTCGCGGTATCGCGATGAACCCGGTCGACCATCCGCACGGCGGCGGCGAAGCGCGTTCCACCTCGGGACGTCCGCCGACCACGCCCTGGGGTCAGATGACGATGGGCAAGAAGACGCGCCGCAACAAGCGCACGCAAAACATGATCGTCCGTAAACGTGGTAGCAAATAATGGGACGCAGTCTAAAAAAGGGTCCATTCATCGCGGACCACCTGATGAAGAAAATCGAAGCGATGAACGAGCGCCGCGAGAAGCGCGTCATCAAGACGTGGAGCCGCGCCTCGACGATCGTTCCGACGATGGTCGGGCACACGATCGGCGTGCACAACGGCAAAGCGCACGTTCCGGTCTTTATTACCGAGAACATGGTCGGCCACAAGCTCGGCGAGTTCGCGCCTACGCGCAACTTCCGCGGCCACGGCGGCGATAAGGCGGCGGTGAAGTAATGGCGCAGCAAGAACAACGTACGGAAGCCGTCGCGCATCTGAAGTTTGCGCGCATGGGTCCGCGCAAACTGCGCCGCGTTGCCGACGCGATTCGCGGCAAGAGCGTGAAAGAAGCGCTCGTGCTCCTGCAATTCGCAGGCGTGTTTGCGGCCGAGCCTATCGAGAAGCTGCTGCGCAGCGCGGTCGCCAATGCCGGCAACAACCACGATCTGAACACCGACGAGCTGTACGTTACGCGCATCACGGTCGACGGCGGTCCGGGCGGCCGTTTCACCAAACGCCTGGATCCGCGTGCGCAAGGCCGCGCGAACTTCAAGCGCAAGCGCATGTCGCACGTCACGGTGGCCGTCGGCGAGAAGCCGCCGGTGCGCAAGCCCAAAGTGCGCGGCGGCGCGTCCATCGGTCTCAAGCGTGCCACGGCTCGCAAGACGACGGCGCCTGCTGCAACCGGCACCAAAGCGCCTGCCAAGCGCAAAACCTCGACGCGCAAAGCCGGCTCGCGCAAGAAAACTGCGGGGGCTGCGGAGTAAACATGGGACAAAAAATTAATCCGGTCGGCCTGCGCCTGGGGATCACGCGTACGTGGGACAGCCGCTGGTTCGAGAAAAAACACTACAAAGAGTGGCTGCTCGAGGATCACAAGATCCGCAAGTATTTCACGCGGTGGATGCGTCCGGCGGCGATCAGCAGAATCGAGATCGAGCGCCGTGCCAATCAAGCGCGTATCATCGTCAACACCGGCAAGCCGGGCATCATCATCGGCAAACGCGGTGTCGGCATCGAAGACATTCGCAAGAATCTCGAAAAACTGACCGGCAAGAGCGTGCAAGTCAACGTGATGGAGATCAAGCATCCGGAACTGGATGCTCGTCTGGTCGGCCAGAACATCGTGGATCAGCTCGAGAAGCGCATCGCGTTCCGCCGCGCCATGAAGCAAGCCATCATGCGTACCATGAAGGCCGGCGCGCGCGG
>DASSZL010000295.1:0-30909 GCA_035713505.1 Vulcanimicrobiaceae bacterium
TACGTTCAATACTCGGTCGAAAATCTGGGAGATTACTACGGAGCGCAGCAGCGCCTGGCCTATCCGGTCACGACGGTGCACAACGGCGTGAGCAATCCCGGATACGCGGCATTCCGCGGGCTGGCGACGTTCCGAACGCTCTCTCTTGGAACGGTGTACACCAACGGGCCTGACTTCTCGTTCTCGGTCATCGCGCGCAAGCACGACGATTTTCCCAAACCCGTGCCGGGCTTCTTCGATCCGCCGCAAACGGACGTGTTTGGGCGGTACGTGTACACGCCGTATTTCGGGCAGCCGCCTTACGACATCACGCCGGACGTGCGCGTGCGCATCAATCCGCACATGGCGATCGACGTCTCGCGAACCTACTACTTTCACTTCGGCGGGCTGAACTGGTCCCCGAACTTCGTCGTTCAGGTGACGCAATAATGAAGCGGCTTCTGGTTTGGGCACTGCTGTGCGTAACGTTTCTGGGCGCGGCGGGAGGCAGTACGGTCGTCACCGCGCGCATCCTGGACTACGAGCGCGGGTTCATCTTCTTCACCACGGGTGACGGGTTTCGCGTGGCGCCCGGCGTCTCTATCGTTCGCTATGGTTCCGGCGCGCCCGCCGGGACGCCGCACGTTCGCCAATACGCGCGCGTGACGTTCGATGATTCGGGCGTCGTCACGAAGATCGAGCTTTCCGATGCGAAGCTCGCGCCGGAAGGCGATCTCTCGGCCGTGCACCGCTTTTCCGTAGCGCTCTCCACGCCGGAGCCCAACCCCGAACTCGCTAATCCGCCGAAAACCATCTGTCACGTACAGGGCGGCAAGCGCGTGACCGTGAGCTTCAACATCGAAGTACCCGCCAGCACCAAGGTCACCGACAGCGTCTACATGACCACCGATCAAAGCGCGTGGAATCCGCAGGCGTACCGTCTGGATCGCGTGGACGCGCTGCATTACCGCACGACGCTGCGCCTGCTCTCCGGAACGATTTTACAGTATTTATTCGATCGCGGTTCCGCGCGCTCGGTGCAGGTCGGCGAGAACGGCATCGAGGCCAAGCCCTACACGCTCTGCGTGGGCGATGCCGATGCTCAAGCGGTGGGCAAGCGCGTCTACCGTTGGGGCGATGAAACGTCCGCCGGAACGCTCCCCGTACCGCAAACCATGCCGACGCCGTTCAATCCGGCGCCGTTCCCGAATCTGCCGACGCCGCCGCCTAGCGGAGCGCGATCGTAACGTCTTTTTCTGCGGCTGCGCCGGAGCTGTTCACCGCGACCACCTGCACGGTGTAGTTTTTGCGCAGCCAAAACGGAATGCTCGGTACCGTGTAGCTGAGCTGCCACACACCGAAATCCGTGCGCGCCATGCGCACGCTGCGGCCGGCCAAGTGCAGCTCCACGGCGGCAACATTCGTTGAGGTGATCACCGTACCGCTCACCGTCTCCCCGCTATGAAATACCGGATCGCTCATGGTGACGGCGAGAATTTGCGGCGGCGCCTCCGGCGGCAGCGCAAGCGGCGTGGGTAACGGCGTCGCCGTCGGAAGCGGCGTTGCGCTGGGAACCGGCGTCGGCGTCGGCAGCGGCGTTACGGTCGGCAGGGGCGTAGCGGCCGGCAGCGGCGTAAGGCTGGGTGTCGGGCTTGGCAAGGGACTCGGCGATGCGCTCGGGATAACGCTCGGCGTCGGACTAGGTACGGGCGAGGCCGCGGGTTGCTGCTGCGCGGTAACCACGGAAGGCGTGAGCGCGAGAGCAGCGGCGGCGAGAACGAGCGCTGCGATAATCGATTTGAACATGTTGCTACCTGACCGTGATAGGGACGGAGCTGCGCACCGCGTCGCCGCGTGAGTTGCGCGCGATGACTTCGATGGTGTAGGTGCGATGAAGGAAGAACGGCAGATTCGGCACGCGATACGTCAGCGCGAACCGGCCCATGCCGACTTTCTGCATCGTCGATGAGTACCCAGCGATACGAGCCTCCACACTGGCAACGTTCGAACTGGTCTCCACCGTGCCCGACACGATATCGCCGCCGTGGGCCACGGGCGTGCTCAGCGACATCGCGAGGATCCGAGGCGGCGCGTCCGGCGCCTCGAGCAGCGGCTTGACGCTGGCCGCGTGCGGTGCCAGCGTGGCCGCGACCATCGGTTCGTTCGAAATCGCCGAGCTGCCGCCCGCCGTATACGGCGTGGGCGACACCGTAGGAGTCGGCGCGGGCTTCGAGGCTGCAGGTCCCGCGGTGGCCGCCGAGGCCGTTGCCGCCGGCGGAGCCGATGGCGGACTGCTTGCCGTGGGCACTGCCTGCGGCACGTAGGTGACCGCTGCGGGGCTCGGGGTGGGCGTCGGCGCGACGGCCGGCGTCGCCGCGGCGATCTGCTGAACCGGCTGCGCCACAGGCCGCCCCTTGCCGATATGCACGTACCACTCCCACGCGACGGCGAGGCAGACGAGGAACAGGACACCGGCGAGCGCGGCGATGCCGCTCGTTCTCTTCATACGTTTTCTAAGCAACGCTCCTCAGCTGCGGCGGTGTTCCCTTCCTGCGCGAAGGCCAGACTCTTTACCCATGGCGAACCTGCCGAGCCATGGCAAGCAGCGCGGAACAGCCCATCGATCTCAGTATCGTGGTGCCGCTCTACAATGAAGAGGGTAACGTCGCTCCTCTGGTCGAGCGCATCGTGGGCATCGCCGAGCGGCTTGCGGGCGTCAAGCGCTACGAGATCGTGCTCGTCAATGACGGCAGCCGCGACGGCACGCTCGCGAAGATTCGTGAGGAGATGGCGCGCAGGCGCGACATCGTGCTCGTCAATCTTTCGCGCAACTTCGGCCACCAGATCGCCGCGACCGCGGGGCTGGATATCACACAAGGCCAAGCGGTCGTGCTGATGGACGGCGATCTGCAAGATCCGCCCGAGCTCATCGAGCGGTTCATGGAACGCTTTCGCGCCGGTTACGACGTCGTGTACGCCGTGCGCAAAACGCGCAAAGGCGAGAGCGCCTTCAAATTGTTCACCGCGCGGTTGTTCTACCGCACCATCAAGCGGCTGACGAACGTCTCGATCCCCGTCGATACCGGCGACTTCCGGCTGATGAGCCGGCGGGTCGTCGATTCGCTCAAACGATCGCGCGAACGCCACCGGTTTTTGCGCGGCATGGTGAGCTGGGTCGGCTACAATCAAACCGGCGTCGAATACGACCGCGAAGAACGCTTGAGCGGAGAAACAAAATACCCGCTCTCGAAGATGCTCAAGTTCGCAATCGACGGCATCACCTCGTTCTCGGACGTGCCGCTGCGCTTCGCATCATACCTCGGCTTCACCGTCAGCACCGCCGCGTTCGTCTACGCAATCGTCATCATCGTCGCGCGCGTCTTCCATCTGGGAACGCCGGAGTATGCGCGCGGCTGGGCGTCGACGATGGTCGTCATCTTGTTTTTGGGCGGCGTGCAGCTCATCGGCATCGGGATTCTCGGCGAGTATATCGGCCGGATCTCCGACGAGGTCAAAGCACGCCCACTGTACCTGATCGCGGATATCGAACGCTCATAACGGCGTTGCAGATCGCGTCGTAGAGCAGCGGCGGCGCCTGCGCCGCGGATTTCGAGAGCGTGAACGCTTCCGCCAACGCGATTGCGTCTTCGCGGTCGCGGCCGTAGGCGCGCGCGAGGGGCTGCCCCGCTTCGATGCGATCGCCGATGCGCGCCGCGACTTGCAGGCCCCCGAGCGGATCGTTCGCCGATAGCGCGCGGCCGGCGTTGCCCAATCGCACGACGTCGATCGCCGCGACGTAGCCGGAACTCGCCGCCGGAATCTCGAGCGCCTCGCCGAGCTCCATCGCCTCGAACGCCGCGACGTCGCCGTTTTGCGCGGCAATCATCTCGCAGAATTTTTCGTACGCGCGCCCGCTCGCGAGCGCGCGCTCGACCAGCGTTTCGGGCTCGTCCAGCCCGCTCTCGCCCAGCAGCGCGCCGGCGATCGCCACGACGAGTTCTTTGGCTCGCGGATCCGCGTGTCCGCGCAAGAACTCGCGCGCTTCGATGACCTCGATTCCCGTACCGATGCAGCGCCCGAGCGGCTGGCTCATGTCCGTCACAAAAGCGGTAGCACGCCGATCGAATCGCGCGGCGATTTCGACGAGCCAGCGCGCGAGCTCGCTCGCATCCTGCGGATCCTGCATAAACGCCGCGGGCCCGGTTTTCACGTCGAACACGAACGCATGCGCGCCGCCCGCTATTTTCTTGGAGACAATCGACGCGGCGATGAGCCCCATGGCCGGCACGGTGGCGGTGCGGTCGCGTAAGCGATAGATGCGCTTGTCGGCCGGCACGAGCGCTTGTGTTTGCGCCGCGATCGCGCAGCCGATACGCTGAACCTGTTCGACGAACGTGCTGATGGGGAGCGCGACGTCAAAACCGGGAATCGTCTCCAGTTTGTCGATCGTTCCGCCGGTGTGCCCCAGCGCGCGTCCCGAAAGTTTTGCAACGCGAGCGCCGCAGGCTGCCGCAAGCGGCACGGCAACCAGCGAGACGATGTCGCTCACGCCGCCGCTGCTGTGCTTGTCGACCACGATGCCCGCGGAGGCGTCAAACGCGATCGTTTCCCCGCTCGCGACCATCGCGCTCGTGAGCGCGTGCGCCTCGTCGAACGACATCCCGCGCCAGACGCACGCCATGCAGAGCGCGGCCATCTGCGCCTCGTCGATCTCGCCGCGCATGAAGGCGCCGATGATGCCCTCCCACTCTTGCGCGGTGAGATTCGCGCCGTCGCGCTTGCGCTCGATACAGCGCCGCATCCCGTGTTCGTCCATCGCGGCCTGGGTTTCGCGCCTCGCGTAACGAAGCCCGCCGTCGTGCTCTTCCACTACTTGGCCCATCCGGGCGTCTATCCGGCGCTCGACACACTTGGGCTCATGTTTTACGCAGGCTTCTTCATCGGCGTGACGCTGCTCACGCTTCGCCGCCCCGCCTACGGAGCGTGCATCCTCGTCATGGCGGTGCCGTTCGCGCTCTACCAGGAAGCGTTCGACACGACGATACGGATGCCGAAGGTTGCGGTTCTGGCGGTTTTGCTGGGCTTGTCCGCGTATCGCGACGCGTTCGCGCCCATCGCGGAGAAGACGCCGTGGCGAATTCTCACCGCGGGACTGCTCGTGCTCGCGGCAACCCTGCTCTCGTTCGTTCACGCCGCGCACACCGTGCCGGTGATCCGCGAATCCCTCAAGATGGCGGAGTACCTGTTGATTTTCTGCGCGGTCGTGGCGGCGTACCGGCTGGATCCGGATCGCCGCATGTTCTCCGGAGCGCTGCTCGTCACGGCCATAGCCGTTTCGGCGCTCGCGCTCTTGCAAGAGATCGCGGGAGCGCCGTCCGCGCTGCTGGTAAACGGGCACACGCTTCCCCGTATCGCCGGACCGCTCGAAGGTCCGAATCAACTCGCCGGCTACTTCGACGTGGCGATTCCTATCGCGCTCGCGTTTACGCTGCAAGAACGATCGCGCTTGGCGCGGGCCGCGCTCTTCATAATGATCTTCGCGGACATCCTCACGTTTTCACGCGGCGGATTGGTTGGCGCTGCCGCGGGCATCATCACGGTCGCCGTCGCGCTGCGATCGCAACTTCGCCCGGCCGTCGCCCCGATCACCGCGGGCATCGCGGCGGGCCTGGTGGTCATGTTCTCCTGGGGCATCGTCGCCGATTCGCTCGGCATGATCCGCTTGTGGAATTTCGAGTCGCACTATGCGGGCGGCGTGGGGACCAGGCCGCAGCTCTGGCATGCGGCGATCGCACTCTGGAAACAGCATCCGCTGTTCGGCGTCGGTGCGGGCAACTTCGAGTTGGACATTCCGCTTACTGGTTTGCGCGGCGTGCGCACGCACGCGAATAGTTTGTACTTGCAGGCGCTGGTCGAAGGCGGCATCCCGCTTATCGCCGCGACGCTGTGGCTGGTGTACGTCTCGATCTCGACGTTCGTGCGTGCGCGCTTTGAATCGCCGTTCGTGGTGGCGGCCCTCGGCGCAAGCGTCGCGCTCGCGCTGCATCAAATCGTGGATTTCCTCACGTTCTATCCCAAGGTCGGGGCGGAATGGTGGGTGATCATGGCGCTGGCCGCGGCGGAAGTCACGGTGGCGGCGCGCGTGCGGCAGCAGGCATGCGCGTAGGACTGCTGGTTCCCGGCGGTTTTCTCGCGGGCGCGGCGCTGTGCGCGTGGATGCTGCGCGGCGCCCCCGAATCGATTGCGGTCGATCGCGCGCAGCCGCTGACGGTCGTAACGTACTGGCACCACTTTGGAGCGCAGATGTGGCTCGCGTTCGCGCTCGCGATCGTGATCGCTTCGATTGGCTACCTCGCCGCGCTGCGCGGCTCGTCATTGCGCGCCGTAATCGCACTCAGCGCACTTGCATGCGCGGCGGCACTGCTCTTTCCCGTCGTGTTTTCGAGCGACGTCTATGCGTACGCCGGATACGGCGACATGGCGCTGCACGGCATCAGCCCCTATGCGCACGCGCGCATTACCGTGCGCGATCCGCTGCTCGATGCGATGCTCTGGCAATGGGGAAATCCGCCGCCGATGTGCGTGTACGGCCCCGCGTTCGTTTGGCTCGCGCAAGCGATCGCCGCCGTGTTTTTGCCGCTCGGCGCGGCCGCGCCGCTGTGGGCGTTTCGCGTGCTCGCGTGCCTTGCGCTC
The DNA here is from genome assembly GCA_035713505.1 of Vulcanimicrobiaceae bacterium. GTDB lineage: Bacteria > Vulcanimicrobiota > Vulcanimicrobiia > Vulcanimicrobiales > Vulcanimicrobiaceae > DATGJX01. The sequence goes on from DASSZL010000295.1 coordinate 6,673, forward strand.
GTCGCGTGCGCGCCGCTTGCGTATGCGGCTTTTTCGCCCTTCCCGCGCGCGACGCGCCTGGCCGCGGCGGCAGGCATCGCGCTCAATCCGATCGCGATCTGGAGCGCGGCCGAAGGACACAACGACACGCTCGCGCTGGCAATCGTTCTGGCCGGATTCGCGCTGGCTTCGCGCAGCCGGCTCTTCACCGGAGCGCTGCTCGTCGCGCTTTCCGCGCTGGTGAAAGCGCCCGGCGCCGTTGCGGCCGTTGCTTTAGCGGCAACTTCGCGGCGCGCCGCGGCCGGCGCCGCGCTGGGCATCGCGATGGTCGCGGGGCTCGCGATTCCGCTTGAATACGGCGTGCGAGCGCACTTGGCGCCGGCGGGACACTATTTTCCGCAGTTCTCGCTGCAATACGTTTCGATTCCGCTCGCCGCGGTGGTCGTTGCGGCGCTGATCGCCGCGTGCTTTCCAAAACCCGGCCTGCGCGTGACGCCGGTGCTTGCGCTCGCGGGGTTTCTCGCGATTCCGAATCCGTATCCCTGGTATGCGGTGTGGTTGTTGCCGGTTGCGTTCCTGGCTTGGGAAAGCGCGGGCGCGTGGGCGCTCATCGCGGCGTCATTGCTGATTGCGGTGCGGTATTATCCCGATGCGACGACGGCGCTTTCGCGCCCGCTGAATTTGACGATCGTCGCGGTGGAGTTCGCCGTACCCCTGGCGCTCATGAGTGCGCACATATGGAATGCACGTCGGGGCCGCCGGGAAATCCGTACGCCGGTCCCTGGCTTTGCGAGGCCCCGTTCGCCGTGACGTTGTCGTAAGCGCGCTCTTCGCGCATCAGCTCGTTCTGCAGATCGCTGCTCATGCGCGCAATGGCCTGCTGCAGATGCGCTCGCGCGGCAGCGGCGCTCGCGCCGTTCGCTTCAACGGCGCCGCCCGACGAACGGACGACTCGCTGCGCGACAACCAGATGTCCGTGCACGTGATCGAGCAGGCCGGGATCGACCGACGGAATAATCGCCGGCTCCGTTTCACGCAGCGTGAAGCGCAACTGCGCCGACGCCCGATAGCCCTGCGGCCCGTGAACGACACGCACCTGCGTGACCTTGGGCTGCACGGCGTACGCCGGGTGGGCGTTGCACGGCGCCGTGAGCAGCGCGGCGAGAATCAGCATGATGACATGATAACGGAAAAGGATCGGCGCCCGGCCGTCAGACCGAGCTTTTTACCTCCGGTACAGAATTTAGCGGGATTAGCACTCAGTCGTCAAGACTGCTAACACCAAAAACCGCCGCTCGTGAAACCCGGTTGCGCCCGCGCGTTATCATCGTATGGCTGTGAGCACCCTTGTCGCCCCCTCGCCTCCATCCCGCCGCTCGCTGGCCGGGCCGCTGCTGCATGCCATCCCGCAGTCCAGCCGCGCCTTCACCGCGGCCATCGATACGCTGCGGCGGGGCGCCGGGGCCTACGCGCTGCATGAAACGATTCCGCCGGTGCGCGCCGCCCTGCTGGCCTGCGCCTACCGCGAACTGGGCGGCCAGTTTTTCGTCGCCGTTCCGACCGCGGACGCCGCCGAGCGGCTCTTCGCGGACCTGCTCTACTATCTGGAAGAAGACGAGCCTCGCACGGTCCGGCTGCTGCGCTCCCGCGACGAGACCGTGGGCGCCATCGAGTCGCCCTCCGAACGCAGCGCGCGCATGGCGCTGCTGGCCGAGCTCGCGGATGGAGCTCCGGGCATCGTGCTCGCCCCGCTGGGCGCGCTACGCCAGTACGTCACGCCGCGCGCCGCGTTTGCGTCCGCGCGCACGGTGCTGCGCGTGAACGACGATGCCGGCTGGGACGCCACGCTCGAACGCCTGTATCGTCTGGGTTACCGGCGCTGCGACGTCGTGGGCGCCGCGGGCGAATATGCCGTGCGCGGCGGCATTCTCGACGTCTTTTCCGCGTCCGCCGATACGCCGACGCGCGTCGAATTTTTCGGCGACACGATCGAAAGCATCCGGCCTTTCGATCTCACCTCGCAGCGCAGCCAAGGCTCGCTCGACCAAATCGAGATCATTCCGTGGACCGAGATCCCGCGTGACGAATCGCTGCGCGAGCGCGTCGTCGATCGCTTGCGCGGACCCGCGAACGTAACGCAGGCGCTGCGCGCGTATTTGGATTCCGGCGCGAACATTCCCGAGCCGTGGCTTTCTCTCGCGTTCGACGAACGCGAAACCGTGCTCGACTATCTCTCGCACCGCGCGATGATCGTCATCGACGAACCCGGCATGCTCGCGACCATCGAACGCGCGCTCGACGAAGAGCGCTCGCGCGAAGAAAGCGTGCTGCTCGCGGGCGTGGAATCCGGCGAACTCTCCGTGCGCGACGACGAAATCGGCGAAGCGCTGCTCGCGGAAGTCTCCGCGCCGTATCCCCGTTTGAACGATCTGGCGCCCGCGTTCGCGCGGCACGCCGCCCTCATCTTTCCGGGCGGCATCGAAAGCGCTCACGCCGTCGACTGGCTGCCGCCGGTGAGCGCGAACGGCGTGCTGCAATCGCGGCCGGCGGATCATTTCAACCGGCAAATCGAACTCTTCACGCAAGCGCTGCGCGAGTGGAACGCCTCCGGCGAAACCGTGATCCTGGTCACCTCCGGCGCGGGCCGCACGGCGGACATCGTGCACGCGGCGGGACTCGAAACGCAGTCCGGCAGGGAACTGCACAAAGGCATTTACGTCGATCACGGCAACATCGAGGCGGGATTCACGATTCCGGATTTGCGCCTGCGCGTGCTGGGCGATCGCGAGATCTACGGCCAGCCGCCCAAGCGCGTCAAGATGCGCGCCGTCAAAGAGGGCGTGCCGGTCACGCTGGCCGATCTCAAAGTCGGCGATTACGTCGTGCACGCGGTGCACGGCATCGGTCAATATCTGGGACTGCGCACGGAGACGATTCTGGGCGCGACGCAAGACTATCTCGATTTGAAATACGCGGGCACGGACCGCATGCTCGTGCCCGTCACGCAGATGCACCAAGTCGGCAAGTACAGCGCCGGCGAGGGCGGCGCGCCGCGCCTTTCCAAGATGGGCGGCGCCGACTGGGCGCGCACCAAAACGCGCGTCTCCGAATCGCTCGCGAAAATCGCCGAAGGTTTGGTCGCGCTGTACGCGGAGCGCGAGCTCGCCAAAGGCCATTCGTTCGCGCCCGACACGCCGTGGCAGGCCGAACTCGAGGAAGCGTTTCCGTACGACGAAACGCCGGACCAGCTCAAAGCCATCGTCGATACGAAGGCCGACATGGAACGCGCCCGCCCGATGGACCGCGTGGTCTGCGGCGACGTCGGCTACGGAAAAACGGAAGTCGCGATTCGCGCCGCCTTCAAGGCGGTCGCCGACAAGAAGCAGGTCGCCATTCTCGTGCCGACCACACTGCTGGCCGATCAGCATTATCGCAACTTCAGCACGCGCTTCGCCGGATTTCCGATGCGCATCGAAGAGCTTTCGCGCTTCAAGACCAAAGCCGAGCAAAAAGCGACCGTGCGCGATTTGGCCGAGGGCAAAGTCGACATCGTCATCGGCACCCACCGCCTGCTGCAAAAAGACATCACGTTCGCGGATCTCGGCCTCATCATCGTCGACGAGGAGCAGCGCTTCGGCGTCATGCACAAGGAGCGCCTCAAGCAGATGCGCGCGAGCGTCGACGTCGTCACGCTCTCGGCGACGCCCATCCCGCGCACGCTGCACATGTCGCTCATGGGCGTGCGCGATCTCTCGCTGATTCAAACCGCGCCGAAGAACCGCATGTCGATCAAAACGGTCGTCGTGCCCGCCAGCGACGCGGTCGTGCAGCGCGCGATCACGGCCGAAATCGATCGCGGCGGCCAAGTGTACTACCTGCACAACCGCATCGAGTCGATCTTCGCGGTCAAGAACGCGCTCGAAAAACTGGTTCCGCGCGCACGCATTGCGGTCGGGCACGGGCAGATGCACGAGCACGAGCTCGAGCCGATCATGCAGTCGTTCATCGAGGGCGACATCGACGTGCTGGTCGCAACGACGATCATCGAGAACGGCATCGACATTCCGAACGTCAACACGATCGTCGTCAACGACGCCGACAAGTTTGGCCTCGCGCAGTTGTATCAGTTGCGCGGCCGCGTCGGACGCTCGAACCACCAGGCGTATGCGTACCTGCTGTACCAAGCGCACAAAGCGCTCACCGAGGAAGCCAAAGCGCGTTTGGAGGCGATCCGCGAGTTCACGCATCTGGGCAGCGGCTTGCAGATCGCGATGCGCGATCTGGAAATTCGCGGCGCCGGCAATCTGCTGGGCTCGGCGCAGTCCGGCTTCATCGCCTCGGTCGGATTCGATACGTACTGCCAGCTGCTGGCCGAAGCGATCGCGCAGCGCAAAGGCGAGCAAGCCGCGCTCGAAGAGCATCGCGAAGCCGTCATCGACGTGAAGATCGACGCGTACGTGCCGAACGACTACATTCCGCAAGTCTCGCAGAAGATCGCGGTGTACCAGCAGCTCGCCAAATCGCGCTCGCAAGAGCAGGTCGAGGAGATCGCCGCGGGCGTGCGCGATCGCTTCGGCCCGCTGCCCACGCCGCTCGAGAACTTGGTCGAACTCACGAAGCTGCGCACGATCGCCCTGCACAAACACGTCACGCGCGTGGTCGTGGACGAAAAACGCCTCACGCTCGGCGTCGGGAGCGGCTTCGAACTGCAAGCCAGCGCGATTCCCAAGCTGCAGTCGCTCACCAAAAACAAGTTCCGCTTCGGAGAAGGCAAGATTCTGGTCGATCTGCCGCCGCTGCGCACGAATCAGCGCCCGGAAGAACTCTGGATGCCGCTCCTTCGCAACCTGCTGGAGGCGATGTAACGCCCCTATTCCACGATAGTGAAGGCTTGGTCCAGGCCCGCGTAGTTCAGTAATTTTCGCATGCGCAGCGAAGGGGCAATGAGGCGCACGTCGCCGCCGCCGCGCTCGCGTAGCCGGTTGCGCAGGCCGATGAGCAGGCCGAGCGCCGTCGAGTCGGCATACTCGACTTTCGAGAGGTCGATATCGACGCTGTCCGACTGCTCCGCGGCCGCATCCAGGCGCGCGCGCAGCTCGTCCTTCGTCGCAATATCAACTTCGCCGGAAAGTTCCACCATAACCATCGCCAGCGCCAATACGCCGGAAAAGGATGGCCCTCCTACGAGAGGACCGCGCGCCCGCAGCGCGAATCGGGCGGCGGTTATTCCCTTGATTTTGGAGCGAAGAATGTCGAAAGCCCACCGGCTCGTAGCGGGTATTGCCACCGCACTACTCACCGTCTCCCTTGCTGCCTGCGGAGGCGGCGGCGGAGGCGCTGTTGCCACCGTGAACGGCCAGAGCATTTCGCACGCGGATCTCGATAACAAGCTCGAGAGCAGCCCCGCGGCTCGGGGCGTGCTGCAGAACATGGTGATGAGCACCCTCATCGACCAGTACGCCAAGCAGCACAACATCAACGTGAGCTCCGCCGAGATTTCCAAGGTCGAGGACCAGTACAAAGCCCAGTATCCGGGCGACCAGTGGAACGAACTGCTCAAGGCGCGCAGCCTGACCGAACAAGACGTTCAGGACTTGATTCGTCGCCAGCTGATCATCGATAAGGCCGTCGGCGGCAACATCCAGATCAGCGAAAAGCAGATCAAGGATTACTTCGACAAGAACCACGCGCAGTTCGACAAGCCCGCGGAAGCGCGCGCGCGGCACATCTTGGTTCCCGATCTCAAGACCGCGGAAAAAGTCGAAGCCGACCTCAAGAGCGGCAAAGACTTCGCGGCCGAAGCCAAGCAGTACTCGACCGATCCGGGCAGCCGCGACAAAGGCGGAGAACTCGGCTTCTTCCGCAAGGGCGCGATGGTGCCGTCCTTTGACGCGTATGCGTTCAGCGCGCCCATCGGCAAGATCAGCCAGCCGATCAAATCGGCGTTCGGCTATCACATCATTCAAGTCGAGGAACGCAAACCGGCGCAGAAAGCAACGCTCGCGAGCACGCACGATCAGATCGCGCAGATGCTGCGCCAGCAGCAAGAGTCGCCGCTGCTCCAGCCGTTCTATCAGCAGCTCCAGTCCAACGCGAAGATTCAAATCAACGACCCGCGCTTCGAGGGACTCTTCCCGACGCCGCCGCCGACCAGCACGGCTCCGGCGCCCGCCGCGCCCGCGCCCCAGCCGACCAAGTAGCGGTCGGACGACGCTGATGAAGGCCTCGGCAACTGCCGGGGCCTTCATCTTTCATAGCGAATCAGCGCTCACCATGCTCGTGCGCATCGTTGGACTTGGGCCCGGAGATCCGCAGCTGCTCACGCTGGGCAGCGTCGATGCCCTGCGCCGCATCGGCCGCGCCGTCACGCTGCTCGCGCCGCCCGATCTCACGAGGTACCTGAGCGAGCAAGGGATCGTAATCGTTCGCGATCTCGTGGACGATCCGCCGCTGCTGGTGCGCGGCAGCACCGACGTCATCGAAAAATTCGCGGACGCCGTGCTGCAATCGGCGCAAGACGATGCGGGCGCGCTCGGCCTGGGCGTGCTCGGCAATCCGCTCTCCGATTTTCCCGGTCTTCCGCCGCTCCTGCGCGCGCTCGAGCGGCGGCGCGTACGTACGGAAATCATTCCCGGCATGCCGCGAGCGACGCTTTCCGCGGCGATCACGATGCCGCTCGTTCCGCTGCCGCCGGCATCCGCGCATCACAGCTGGGACGATCTCATCGAAATCATGGCGCGTCTGCGCAGTTCGTGTCCGTGGGACCGCGAGCAGACGCATCGCACGCTGGTTCCATATCTCATCGAAGAGACGTACGAAGTCGTCGAGGCGATCGAGCAAAACGATGAAGCGGCGCTGTGCGAAGAACTCGGCGATTTACTGCTGCAAGTCGTATTCCACGCGCAACTCGGCTCGGAGGCCGGCAAATTCACCGTCGCCGACGTCGTCGACGCGCTCTCCAATAAGATGGTTCGCCGGCATCCGCACGTCTTCGGCGACGCGGTCATCGAAGACGTCGACGCGCAATGGAAAAACTGGGAGAAACTCAAGGCTCTGGAAGCGACCGGACAAAAACGCAAGAGCCGCCTGGACGGCATCCCCAAGCATTTGGGCGCGCTGCAGCGCGGTCAGCGCATGCAGGAAAAAGCGTCCCGCGTCGGCTTCGATTGGCCCGGTGCGCGCGACATTCTGGACAAACTGCACGAGGAAATGACCGAACTTGCCGACGCGCAGCGCGAAAAACAAGACGATCCGCACGTGCGTGAGGAACTCGGCGACGTCTTCTTCACGCTGGTCAATCTCTCGCGCGCGATGGGGATCGACGCGGAAACGGCCATGCGTGAGGCGAACGAGAAGTTTTACAAGCGTTTCAGCTTCATGGAAGAGCGCGCGACCAAAGACGGCAAGTCGCTCTCGGACATGACCATCGACGAATTGGAAGAGTTATGGCAACTGGCAAAAACGGAGGCGGCCTAGCGTGATCGCCTCGACACCACCCTGCATGCACCCGCCCGTCCCCACGCACATCGCCGCGTTCACGCAGATGCCCGGGCCCGCGGCACGCCGCCCTTACGCGACGATCGTCATGACCGTCGACGCAAGCGGCCGCGTCACCAAAACGCGCGTCGATGATTCGTCCGGCGATCCGGCATGGGATGCGAAAGCGGCCGCTTCGGCGCGGCAATGGACGTTCTTGCCTGCGGCCGACGGATGTAAAGCGGTGGCCGGAACGGCGGAGTATGCGGTGGGGATGGGACCGGGAGTCACGTTTGCGGATCCTTGCGATCATGACGCGAACGTGCACGCAAAAGTAACGCCGGAGCTTCCGAAGAACAGCCTGGCCGAACATCTCAACGGCACGACGATCGTGCAAATCGCGCTCGACGAGGTGGGCCGCGTCACAAACGCGAGCTTCGTGCAGTCGGCGGGCAGCGTGCTGCAAGATCATGCCGCGTACGCGGCCGCGCTCACCTCGACGTACATCCCGCCGGTGCACGGATGCAAGCCGATAGACGGCGGCTATTGGTTCAAAGTCGTCTACACCGGCCTCAAGCAGACGCCGTGATGCAAAACGCCTCGAGTCTGCTTCGCCTGCGCATGAGCGCGCATGACGCGCACTACGGCGGCAATCTGGTCGACGGCGCGCGCATGCTCGCGCTCTTCGGCGACGTCGCGACCGAACTGCTCATCCGCATGGACGGCGACGAGGGGCTGTTCGTGGCGTACGACAACGTCGAATTTCTTGCGCCCGTGTACGCAGGCGACTACATCGAAGCCGAAGGCTGGATTGAAAGCGTCGGCAACACCTCGCGCAAGATGCGCTTCGAAGCACGCAAAGTCATCGCCGCGCGCACCGACGTCAACGAAAGCGCTGCCGACGTGCTGGCGGAGCCAATCGTGGTCTGCCGCGCATCCGGCACCTGCGTAACCCCGAAAGCCAAGAAGCGCAAGAGCGGCTAAAATCAAAACGGGGCGCCGAACGGCGCCCCGTGGTCACGCGCAGTAAGTCAGTAGCAGCTCTCCAGTTGAAGATCGGCGCGAATCAATGTGCCGACGTCCAAGGGGACTGTGATCCGTATCATTTGTCCGCGACCCAAGGAAGTGTGCTCGAGGCGCGTAAGGCCGAGTGCGTGCATAACTCGCGCCGAATTCGCACGGCTTGGATACGGCCCGTGCACTGGACCGTCGAAGTACCATTCTTTGCCGTCGCGGCGAAAAACCAGCCATCCCAAGGCCTCCCCTCGGTACGAGATTGTGAGTGCATGGACAATGTCCGTTGCCGGGGCAGCCGGGGCTATCGGAATGTTCGTCCCGCGCCACTGATCGATGTAGCGGCATGATGGGCTCGCACTATGGGCCCAGGCCGGTGGATTCGCGAGCGTGCTGAGCAATGCAAGTTCAAGTAACATGATGTAAGCCAAGGCGTGCGTAAAGCTGGCTCGGGATACGCCCGCGCCACCACGCGGTCGCCTATTGGTCACCCTGCCGGCGACTCCTTTGCGTCCGCTTTACGAATGGGCCAGCCGTTCGGTATCACGACGCCCGGGGATCGTCCACGGGAACGAACACGTCGTTCCGAAACCGCGAGTCGATGATTCGTCCAGCGATTCGGCATGGAATGCGAAAGCGGCCACATCGGCACCCGATGGACGTTCGGCGGCAGCGTGCCGTAAGATCTCCACAGCGCCACGAACTGCTCATCCGCATGGACGGCGACGAGGGGTTGTTCGTCGCCTAGGACAACGCCGAATTCCTCGCGCCGGTGTATGTGCGCCGCCGACGTGCTCGCCGAGCCCATCGTCTGCCGCGCGTCCGGCACCTGCTAACCCCGAAAGACAAAAAGCGCAAGTAGTAACAGTCGGACATACGATAAAATAAAACGGGGCGCCGAATGGCGCCCCGCGGTGTCTTAGGCAGACTGATACCCACCCCAACCTATCACACCAAATGCGCCGGATCAACTCCGGCGGTTGGAGCGTGCGAGGATCGAACTCGCAGCGGGTCAGGGTATCAGTCTGCCCGTCGACACCATCGAAACGCCCCAACACCGAATCCATCACGACGCCATGAGGACTCGACAAGCTCGGCCGCCCTTCGACACGCTCAGGGTGACAGACGGCGTTTCCCCGCATGATACTTTTGAATTTAAATGAGCCGTTCGTGCGTCTTTTTGCGCCAGACGATTGCGTAATAGGCGAACTGCAGGCAGACTGAGGCGATGAAGGCGGCGGGGTAGCCCATCCATACGCCGTCCACTCCGTAGCGGTGCATGAGCAAATACGCGGCCGGCACTTCGACGCCCAAAATCGCGAAAATGCTGATGGCCGTGGGCCAAAACACGGTGCCGCTGCTTCGCATGACGCCGCTGAGCACGGCGCTGTTGCCGAACAGCAAGTAACTCCACAGCGTAATCATCAGCAGCGTGTGCGCGATGTCCAGCGTGTGCTGCTCGGTGATGAACCAGCCCAGAATGTTCCACGCGAACGCGTAACACAGGCCGATGAGCACCCCGCCGACCGCATAGTTGAGCGCCACGCCCGAGTGCACGACGCTTTGCAGCTTGTCTTCGCGCCGCGCGCCGATGCACTGCGCGCCGAAGATCGACGCGGTGATGCCGATGCTGATTGCGGGAAACTGCACGTACCCGACGATTTGATTGACGGCGCCATACGCCGCGGTCGCGCGCGCGCCGAAATGATTCACGAACGAGATCACCGCGATCTCCGCGAGCGCTACCGTGATCACTTGGATGCCGCTCGGAACGCCGATGCGCACGACCGTCACGAAAATGCGCCAGTCGATGCCCAGATCGCGCAGCATCTCACCGTCGAACCGCAGCGGATGACCGATCGCGTTGAGGTAGATCAGCAGCGAGAAGAATGCAGCGGTGTTCGCAACGACGCCCGCAACCGCGGCGCTCTCGACGCCCCAGTGCACGCCCAGCCAGCCGAGAATCAGCGCCGGCGTGAGCACGATCGTGATCGCCGTGCTGACGAACAAGAAGTAAAACGGCGTCTTGGAATCACCGATTCCGCGCAAGAACGTCGTATACGAGATGTACGGAAAGAAGATCGGCAGCGAGGCGAAAATGATGCGCGCGTACACAACGGAATCGCCCAGAATGTTCGGCGGCGTTCGCACGAGTTCGAGCATCGGCCGCGTCGCCAGCGCGCCGACGAGTCCGAGCACGACGCCCAAAGCGATACTGACGGTCAGCGTCGTCGCGGCGACGCGCTTCATCGCATGCGGATCTTTTGCGCCGAATGCTTGCCCGATGAGCACCGTGCTGCCGCTCGAGAGTCCGATGATGAACGAGATCAACAAAAAGAGGATCGGGAAGACCGCCGAGACCGCGGCGAGCGCGTTCACGCCGATGAGACGGCCGAGGTAGATGCTAGCGACGGTTTGCGAGGCCGACTGCAGCGCGTTGCTGAGCATCAGCGGAATGAGGAACACGAGAAAAAGCCGCCACATCGGACGGCTCTCGTCGAAGATGCTTACCGCAGCTTGCGCCATCGCCTTCTCGTTGGCTGCATGGGGGAGCCGCTCCCGCGCGGTACAATAGGTCCTAGCACGTATGCGTCTGGACAAGTTCATGAAGGTCTCGCGGCTCTCCAAACGGCGCTCGGAGGCGCACGAAGCGCTGGTGCATGGGCGCATCACCAAAGACGGCAAGGAACTCAAACCGGGCTACCAAGTCAAACCCGGCGACGTGCTGCAAATTCACTATGCCACGAAATTCGTCACCGTGCGTGTGCGCGAGGTTCCGCTGCGCATGACTCCTGGTTTGAAGCCGGCGGATCTCTACGAGATTGTCGACCAGCGCAAAGACGAACCCTCGGAGTGGATTTGAGTCTCTCCGCGGACAGCAAAGACGCGCTTGCACGCGAGGTTCCGCAGGCCAAGCACTGCCGCGACGCGCTGCTGCACGGGCTCGCGCTCTACGGACGCACGCGCGATGCGCAGTATTTCGTCACGCAGCGCAATGCAATCGCGCGGCTGTTCCGCTCGATGCTGCCGGAGCATCACATCGAAAAAGTAGCCGGGACTCGCCTGCGCCGAACGCCGGCGTATCGCATCGCGCTGCCGCCGCACCTGCGCGAAACGCCGGGCAAACCCGCGCATCGCTGCGATCGCGTCATGGAAACCCGAGCCGCGTTTCTCGCGTGCGGCTCCGTCTCCGCCGGCGCGCAAGGCTATCACTTGGAATTCGTGCTGGCCGAGGAAGCGCAGGCCGTGCGGCTGGGCTGGATGCTTCGCGCGGTCGCGGAGCCGCCGAAAACGATGTACCGTAAACACCGCTTCGTGCTGTACTACAAAGACTTTGAAGCGATCGTCGGATTGCTGACGATCATCGGTGCGCACGGCGCCGTCCTGCACCTCGAGGACGTCCGCGCTCTCAAAGAGACCAAAAACCGCATACATCGCCTGGTCAACACCGAAGCGGCGAACCTCGAGCGCGCCGCCGCGGCCGCCGCGGGGCAGCGCGAGATCATCGAGTACGTCTCCAGCGCCTACGGTCTGCAGCATCTCTCGCCCGCCCTGCGCGAAATCGCACAACTGCGCCTACGCTACCCCGACGAAAGTCTGAGCGAGCTGGGCCGCCGCTGCAGTCCGCCCATTGCCAAACCGACCGTCAACAGCCGCCTTGCGGCGCTGGGCCGATTGGCCAAGCGCCTCCAAGGGAAACCGGCGTAAAGAACTCGTAAGAGTCTAGGCTTCGGCTGCGCTTTCAGGCGCCCAGCATGACCTTACTACGGGAGATCTTATGCGTATCGGCATCAACGGCTTCGGCCGCATCGGACGGAACTTTGCCAAGGCGCTCATGGAACGCCATCCCGGCATCGAGATTGCCGCGGTCAACGATCTGACGAGCGCCGCGGAATGCGCCCACCTCTTCAAGTACGATTCGAACTACGGAACGTACGAGGGCAGCGTGTCCGCGCAAGGCGACACGATCACGATCGACAAGCAGAAAATCAAGGTTCTGGCCGAGCGCGATCCCGGCAAGCTGCCGTGGAAGAGCCTGGGCGCCGACCTGGTCATCGAATCGACCGGCCTGTTCACCGATGCCGCCAAGGCGCGTGCGCACATCGACGGCGGCGGCGCGAAGAAAGTGCTGATCTCGGCACCCGCCAAAGGCGAGGACATCACCATCGTCCTGGGCGTGAACGACGATAAGTACGACGCCGAAAAGCACCACGTCATTTCGAACGCGTCGTGCACGACGAACTGCCTGGCGACGGCCGTGAAACCGATCGTCGACAACCTGGGCTGGGTCAAGGGTTTCATGTCGACGATTCACTCGTACACGAACGACCAGAACATTTTGGACGCGCCGCACAAGGATCTGCGCCGCGCGCGCAGCGCCGCGACGAACATCATTCCCACCTCGACCGGCGCGGCGAAAGCGCTGTATCTGACGATTCCGGAAGTCAAAGGAACGTTCGACGGCTTCGCGCTGCGCGTTCCCACGCCGACCGTTTCGATGGTGTATCTGGTAGCGCAGGTCAAGAAAGAAACGACCAAGGACGAACTCAACGCAATCCTCAAGCGCGCTGCGGCGGGCGATATGAAAGAGTACGTGCAGTTCTGCGAGGACGAGCTGGTCTCGAGCGATTTCAAGCGCTCGCCTTACAGTTCGATCATCGATTCGAGTCTGACCGGCGCCAACGGCGATCTCGTGCAGATCGGCGCGTGGTACGACAACGAGTGGGGCTATTCGTGCCGCCTGGCCGATCTCTCGGCGATGGTCCTGGAGAAAATTCCGGCCGGCGTCTAACGTTGATTAACGTAATTCTTGCGGCTCTTCTGCTCGGCGGCGTCTCAAACGCCGCCGAGTCACGTTTCACGCCGGAGGATGTCTACGGCATCACCGGCGTTTCTTCGCCGCGCATCTCTCCCGACGGCACGACGCTCGTATTCACGCGTTCCCGCGTCGATCTGGCGCAGGACCGCCGCGACTCGCAGCTCGTGCTGCTCGACATCCGCTCGCACGAGCAGCATCTGTTGCCGGCCGATCGCACCGTGCACGATCCGGCGTGGTCGCCCGACGGTTCGCATATTGCGTACCTGGCGGACGATTCGCAGCACCACTCGCAGATTTGGATCGCGGTTCCGCACGACACCGCGCCCGAACAGCTGACGCATTCACCCACCGGTGTCGGGCAATTCGCCTGGCGCCCGGACGGAAAGGCAATCGCGTACGTCGCCGCGGATCCGCAGCCGAAACGCACCGGAATCGCGCGCTGGCAAGACGCGTTCGAGGTCACCGACAACGCGTATCTCGATGCGGGGCCCTTTGAGCCCGCGCATTTGTGGCTGGCCGACCTGTCCGCGCACGACACGAAAAAACTCACGAGTGGGTCATGGAGTGTTGCTGCCGGTGACGCAGCTTCGACGATCTCATGGTCGCCCGACGGCAAGTCGCTGCTGTACGTGCGTTTGCCCAACGCGCTGCTGGGCGATGCGGATCGATCGGTTGTCGAAAAGCTCGACGTGCGAACGCGCCGCAGTACGCCGGTGACCGGACGGACGCGGTACGAATTCAATCCGCGCTTCTCGCCCGACGGTTTGGAAATCGCGTACACCTACGCGCGCGGCGGTGACCCGATGAACGAAGCCGACATCTATCTCTCGCCCGGAAGCGGTGCGGGATTCGACCTCACGCGCATCGGCCTGGACGCCAACACGACGAACTACGCGTGGTATCCGGATTCGCGGGCTCTGCTGGTCGAGGGCCACGCGGGCACGCGCATCGCGCTTTGGCGCGTCGAACGCAACGGCCACGCGCAGCGTCTGCAGACGGGCGATCTCAACGCACTGGGGGATTTCGACGGCAGCATCGCGCGCGACGGCGGCATCGCTTTCGTCGGCACGACGCCGCATCATCCGGGCGAAATCTATTACCGCTCGCCGTCCGGCAAACTCACGCGGCTGACGGATTACAACGGCGCAATCGCTTCCAAACCGCTCGGCGCGGTGACGACGCTGACGTGGCATCGCGAGCACTTCACGGAAGACGGCGTGCTCACGTATCCCGTCGACTACGTGCACGGCCGGCGGTATCCGCTCGTGCTGCTCATTCACGGCGGACCGACGGAAGCGTCGAGCACGAATTTCGACGAACTCGCGCAGATCATGGCGGCGCACGGATGGTTCGTGCTGCGTCCCAACTATCGCGGCAGCGACAACATGGGCAACGCGTATCAGCACGCCATTTACATCGACGCAACGCACGGCCCCGGCCTGGACATCTTAGCCGGAGTCGCGGCGGCCGAACGCGCCGCGCCGATCGATACCCGGCGCATTTGCGTGTCCGGCTGGTCGTACGGCGGCATGCTGACGTCGTGGCTCATCACGCAGGATCATCGCTGGGCATGCGCCGTTTCCGGCGCCGCGGTCGACGATCTCGTGTACGACTATTCGCTCGCGGACGACATCAGCGCCGATCGTCTCTCGATGCCGGGCTCGCCCTTCACCGGCAGCAACATGCGCGCCTATCAAGCCGTCTCGCCGCTGACGTATTACCGCAACGTCAAGACGCCGACGCTGATCCTCTCCGACATGTACGACGTACGCGTGCCCGCCGCACAGTCGTACGCGTTTTACCACGCTCTGCACGATAACGGCGTCCCCGTCAAATTCTACGAATGGCCCGTCCATGGGCACTTCCCCGGCGATCCGGTCCGCACGGTCGACGTGTACCGGTACTGGATCGATTGGATCGCACGGTACGTAAAGTAGGAGCATCATGCTATTTCCGTTCCGCACCCTCAAAGAACTCGACGTCAAAGGCAAGCGCGTTCTGGTCCGCGAGGATCTGAACGTCCCGATGAAAGAGGGCGACGTCCTGGACTACAAGCGGATCAATGCATCCCTGGAAACGCTGCGCTATCTATCCGATCACGGCGCGAAGGTCATCGTCTGCTCCCATCTGGGACGCCCCGACGGTAAACCGGACGCGAAGTACTCGCTCAAGCCCGTCGCCAACGCACTCGCGAGCCGGTTGCACATCGACGTGACGTTCGCGAGCGACACGGTCGGCCCGGCGGCGCACGAAGCGGTCAACGCCATGCACGACGGCGAGGTCGTGATGCTCGAGAACGTTCGCTTCGATCCGGGCGAGGAGCAGAACGATCCGGTGTTCGCGCGCAAGCTCGCGGATCTCGCGGACGCGTACGTCAATGACGCGTTCGGAACGGCGCATCGCGCGCACGCCTCGACCGAAGGCGTGGCGCATTATCTCCCCAGTGCCGCCGGGTTTTTGATGCAAGCGGAGATCGCCGCGCTGACCAAGCTGATTCACGACCCCGAGCAGCCCTACGTGTGCGTCATCGGCGGTGCGAAAGTCAAAGACAAAGTCGGCGTCTTCACCAAGTTGATGGAAAAGGTGCACGCGTTCTGCATCGGCGGCGGCATGGCGAACACGTTTCTCGCCGCCAAGGGCGTCGGCGTGGGCAAATCGCTTCGCGACGACGATTTGGAGCCGGCCAAAGCCATCATCGAATTCGCGCGCACGCGCGACGTTTCGCTGCTGCTTCCGGTGGACGCGGTCGTGTCCACGAGTTTCGACAACGACGAGGGCGCCCACGTCGTGGATCTGCCGCAAGTGGCCGATCAAATGATTCTGGACATCGGTCCGAAGACCGCGAAAGAATACGCGAAGGTCATCGAAACCGCGAAGACCGTCGTGTTCAATGGACCGATGGGCGTGTACGAGAAAGCGCCCTACCGTGAAGGGACGCGCGCCGTCGGCGAGGCGATGCATAAAGCAACGCAGTCCGGGGCGACGACGGTGGTCGGCGGCGGCGATGCCGCGGCGGCAGCCGAAGAGTTGAAATTCGCGGAGTACGTGAGCCATGTGAGCACCGGCGGCGGGGCGACGCTCGAATTTTTGGAAGGCAAAGAACTGCCCGGCATCAAGGCTTTGGAAGAAGCGAAAGGCCGCGTCCGTGAGGATCAGCGCTGGTGAGAAAACGCGTTTGCGTCGCAAACTGGAAAATGAACAAGACGAACGCGCAGGCAGCCGCGTTCGTCGAGCGTTTCATGCAACTCGTGCCGTCGGTTCCGGATAGCGTTGATCTGGTGATCTGCCCGCCGTTCACGGCGCTGCATACGGTCGCCGCATCGCTCAGCGCGGCGCAGGGCCCGGACGGGCGCGTGAAACTCGGCGCGCAAAACATGCACTGGGAGCCCAGCGGCGCGTTCACCGGTGAAATCTCCGCGCCGATGCTGCTCGAAATCGGCGTGCAATACGTCATCCTCGGTCACTCCGAGCGCAGGCAATACTTTTGCGAGACCGACGAAACGGTTCGCTTGAAAACGGCAGCCGCGCTGAGCAGCGGGCTCACGCCAATCGTCGCCGTGGGCGAGAGCCTGGAACTGCGCCGGCAAGGACGCACGCAAAGCCACGTGTGCGCGCAAACGCTTGGCGCGCTTGCCGGGTTGGAGCCCGAACAGATCGCGAAGCTCGTGATCGCGTACGAACCAATCTGGGCGATCGGTACCGGGCAAAACTGCGATCCGGCGGACGCAAACGACGTGATGCGCGAAATACGCGGCTGCATGGACGCGCTGCAGGACGTCCCGATTCTGTACGGAGGCAGCGTGAAGCCGGAGAACATCGCCAAATATACGGCGCTTTCCGACGTCGACGGCGGCCTGGTCGGCGGCGCGTCGCTCGATCCCGACGGTTTTGCCGCGCTGGCCGCCGCCGCGGCGCAAGGAGCGGCTTCGTGAAGTATCGTCCCGTCGTGCTCGCGGTGCTCGACGGCTGGGGCTGCAGCGATCAGCTGCACGGCAACGCGATCGCCGCCGCGAGGACGCCGCACTGGAGCGCATACTTCGAGCGCTACCCGTGGACCACGCTTGAGGCCAGCGGTGAAGACGTCGGCCTTCCCAAAGGCATCATGGGCAACAGCGAAGTCGGGCACATGAACCTGGGCAGCGGGCGTGTCGTGCCGCAAGGCGTCGTCATCATCGACGCGGACATCGCCTCCGGCGAGTTCGCGAAAAACCCCGTGCTTCATCAGTGCATCGACCACGTGAAGTCCAGCGGCGGCACGCTGCACTTCATGGGCCTGGTTTCGGACGGGAAGGTGCACAGCTCGCTCGATCATTTGCTGGAACTCATTTCGTGCACGCACGCGGCTAGCGCGCGGTTCGCCGTGCACGCGTTTCTAGACGGGCGCGACACCCCGCCGCGATCGGCGGCGAACTATCTGCAGCAGGTCGAGGACAAACTCGCATCCATCGGCGAGTCCGGCGCGATTCGCACCGTCACCGGCCGCTACTACGCGATGGACCGCGACAAACGCTGGGAGCGCACGCAGCTCGCGTACGACGCGCTGGCGCGCGCGCAGTCGCCGTACCACGCGCAAAGCGCGCTGGAGGCGCTGCAGGCCGGCTACGCGCGCGGCGAAGACGACGAATTCGTCAAACCGACTATCGTCGGGCCGGACCGGCCGGTGCGCAGCGGCGATGCGTGCATCTTCTTCAATTTCCGGCCCGACCGCGCGCGGCAGATGACGCTTGCCTTCAGCGACCCCACGTTTTCGGAATTCCCGGTGGAGCATTTCAGCGACTTCGTGTTTGCCACGATGACGAAGTACGATGAGACCTTTCCCAATCCGGCGCTGTTCGGGCCGCGCCCGCAATTCGAGACGTTCGGCGAGATCGTCTCACGCAACGGCATGCGGCAACTGCGCCTGGCGGAAACCGAAAAATACGCGCACGTCACGTACTTTTTCAACGGCGGCCGTGAAGACGTGTTCGCGGGCGAGGATCGCAAGCTGATTCCGTCCGACCGCACGGTTCCCACGTACGATCTCGCGCCTCAGATGCGCGCGCGGGAGATCACCGGCTACGCGGTCGAGCAGATCGCCGCGGGCACCTACGACGTCATCATCATGAACTACGCCAATGCCGACATGGTGGGACACACCGGCAAGTGGGAACCGACGATCGAGAGCGTGCAGATTCTCGATGAATGTCTGCAGCTGCTGAGCGATGCGGTTCTCAAAGCCGGCGGACTGCTTGCGATCACCGCGGACCACGGCAACGCGGAAGAGAAAATCGACAAGGACGGCAAACCGCTCACCGCGCATACGACCAATCCCGTGCCGCTGCTGCTTATCGGCAACTGCCTGAACGGCATGACGCTTCGCGCCGGAGGCCGGCTCGGCGACGTGGCGCCGACGCTGCTTTCGATCATGAATCTGCCGATACCCGAACAGATGACCGGAAAAAGTTTGCTGAGCCATGGATAAGATCGGCGAGATCGACATTGCGGTCGTGCTCGGCAGCGGGCTTTCCGAACTCCTTGGCGGGCAAGAGTGGGCGGACCGCACGCTCTTCGACAGGGTCGACTACGCGGATATCGGCATGCCCGTCGCGCAGCTTTCGGGTCACGCGGGGCACGCGCTCGTCGGGCGCTGGCGCGGAAAACGGGTTCTCGCATTCGCGGGACGCGTGCACGGATATCAAGGATTCGAAGCGCGCGACATCACGCGCAACATCGCCATCGCGGCGGAGCACGGCGCAAAGACCGTGCTGCTCACGAACGCCGCCGGTGCGCTCAATCCGCAGTTCAAAACGGGTGATTTGATGATTATCGCGGATCATCTGAACCTGAGCGGCATGAATCCGCTCGCCGGTGCCGGCCTCGCGAATCCGTTCGTCAATATGACGGACGCGTACGATCCGCTGCTGCGCAAGCTGGCGCATTCGCTCGACCGCGATTTGCGCGAAGGCGTGTATGCCGGCCTGCTCGGCCCGACCTACGAAACGCCCGCCGAAGCGCGCTATCTGCGTCAAATAGGCGCCGACGCGGTCGGCATGTCGACGGTGTTGGAAACCATCGCCGCACGCGCGCGGGGCATCGAGGTTTTCGGCGTGAGCCTTATCACCAACGCCGTCGCCGCGCCCGGCACGTCCCACGCCGAGGTTACCGATGTCGCGAAAAGCGCCGCACCGCGGCTGGCGGCATTACTCGACGCGATGGTCGAGCGCGTCTAAGCCAGGAGCAGGTCGCACAGCGCCTGCGGCGCGTCACTGGCAACGAACAGCTTTCGGCCGCTGCGCAGCTCGACTTCCACCACCGGGACGCCGCCCAGGGTAAGCACGGTCGAGCCGTCTCCGCGCCGGCGCGGCAATGCCCGGCGTCTGACGGAGCCCAGGGCACGGGCCGCCGCAACCTCCGTGCGATCGACTTGCACGCGCTTCAAAATCCCGTTGTGAAAAACGACCTGCTTTTCGCCGATTTCATGCGGCCGCGCGATCATCGTGCCGTAGATGCCGAACAGCCACCCGCAGCTCCATATTTCCAAGACGTCGAGCACGAGCGCGAGCCACCAAAGATGATGCGGCAGCAGCAGCCACAGTAAGAAAGCGTCCGGCACGATCGAAAGCGTCAAAATGATCGCGAGCATGGCGACCTTCGATCCGTTCACATACGATGCGTGGCAGGGCCGCGGCGGATTGACGAAACCCTTGAATCCCGCAACGATATGCGCGTACACCGTCACTTCGACGCTGAATACACGCGAAACAACGGACGGGAAAAACCGCTCGAACGCATGCTGGAGCCTCTGTTCCTGATACTGCAGATGCGGCGCGGTGCGCAAAGTCGACGCGAGCATAAAGCATGCGGCAAGAAACAGCAGGTCCATGGTAAACAGGGCCGCCATCGCTACGGCGCGCGGAACGAGCTGATTTGCGACCAGGAGCGCCGCCGCCAAGAGCAGCAGCGGCAGGATGAGGCGCGTCGCGGGAAGCTTTCTGCAGCGCACGCCGGAGATGTCTGCGCCCAAGCGCCGGAGCGCGAGCAGCATGATGACGATGCGAACCCCGAGCAGCCACGTCATTGCATGGCTATGGTACCGCGGGAGTTACCCGCCGTCGTGCGACGTAAGTATGTCGTTAAGGGGAACAGCGAACACAAAACCCTTGTTGCTGCCCACGACGAGCGTACGGCCAACGATGATGGGCGAGCCCACGCGAAAGCCGTCCGCAAATCGCTTCGAGCCGATAACCGCCCCCGTCGCGGCGTTGAAGGCCCACATCATGCCGCTGCTGTCGCCGGTGTACAGCACGCCGTCCTTCACCACCCCTGCGCTTTGATCGAGCCCGTCCAGTTTGCGTTTCCAAAGCAGTCGCCCCGTGCGGGCGTCAAGCGCATGAACGTACGGGCGCAGTTCCGACCCGATGTATATGCGATCATTCGCAAGGATCGGAATCGCCGCCCAATTTTTGGTGTGCAGCACCCCGCGCTCGAGCACGACGTCCCAGCGCGGTTTGGCGTTTGACGCGTGCAGGGCGATGACGTGCTGCACGACGGGCCGCTCGACGTACACGAACCGCGCGGCGTTCTGCGGCATGAGATACATCGTGCAAGCGAAGTTCCGGCCGTCGGCCGCGATCGGCGTGTCCGCAACGCCGCTGGCCCGCCGCGGCAGCCGGTACGTCCACACGCGCGCGCCATCGGGCCGCAGTGCGAATATCTCCGCTGGGGCAACGCCGGCTGAAAGCAGCAGCCGTCCATTTTCGGCCGGGGCAATTGCCGACATCGCCGCGGCCGCCACGACGTGACGGGTCCAGCGCACCTTTCCGGTTCGCCAGTCCAGCGCGACGACGTCGCCTGCGCCGTCATGGTGAATGTACATGCCGTCCACGAGGATGCCGCCGGGCATGCCGGTACCGCGCAAGGGATATTTCCACAGAATGGCACCGTCGCTTTCGCGCAGTCCGGCGATCTCGTTGCCCTTGGTGCCCACGACGATATGGTTGGGCGGCTGCCACACACTCGAGGTCGAACCGCCTGTCCCGACGATGACGACGCCTTTGTACACAATCGGCGGCGTCATCACGTCGTTCGGCAGGTCCGTGCGCCATTTATAAGCGCCCGTATACAAGTCGAACGCATACACGCCGTTGTCGTTGCTTGCCACGAACAAGGTCGAGCCGTCGATTGTCGGAACCGTGGACGTGCCTTCGTTCATCCGGAACTGCCACCGGAATTCCGCCGGCGAGCCGTGGATCACCGGATTCAATTCGGCGTTATAGTGCGGGAGCGCCCACCCGCCGCGCGCGGCAATCGGCGCGACGAATGCTATCGCCGCGAGCCAAGCAAAGACGCGCACACACTTCACGTCCCCAAGTATACCCGCTTGCTTGAGAATTCGCTTCTCAGGAAATTCCCAGGTAGATGAGGATTTGATTAATCGGTCAACACGCCGCGAAGCTGGCCGCGAGTGCCGTCGGGGCCCGGCCTGCAACTGCACCTGCGCCCGGGACGCCGCCGTTCGCGGCGGACGTTCAAACTGCAGCCAGGCTCGTAACCTAATCGGAACACAGAATAGCGCGCTCGGACCATCCGGGCAGCGGAATCCACCCGCGATGTGCGTCGCGAACAACTGGAATTCGAGCAGAAACCGTCCGATCGAGTTCGTCGAGCGTGAGATGCATGTCAGGCAGCGCCGTTATCGTCCAGGTCGAGCCCTTTGCAAGGGTCCTAAGATACTGTGCGTTGGAATTTTCCTCGAAGCGGAAATTCACCGCGAGGTTCGCGTCCGAACCATGTACTTCCAACACTTCTGAAGATGCTATCGGAACGAGCCGGCCCACGGGAATGGCCAGCCACCCGTCTTGCAGATACCATCCGCGCTGCGCAGCAATGCGTTCCCCATAATCGGTTATGAAAAGCCGCTGTTGCATTCCCTGGCAGGTTTCCCAGGAGCGCACAACCGATAGGATTCCCGCGCGCTGCAGCGCCTCCACGGCCGCACTCGGCTGCGCAGCCTCCAGATAGAGCGCAAATCGGGGCCAGTGTTCGCCCAGCGTTTGCAGCAATTGAACCTGCGAATACGAGCCGGCTGTGCGATGCGCAACCGGCGGCGAAGTCGCCTCAACGGTGGTGGAAAGCCGATTTAGCGCAGGTGCCGTCCATGTCGTTCCATCGGCAAAGTCCACGCGGCTAACCCACGCCACCAGCCAAAGCCCGCGATCGCCGTTCGCATAGCCGTGCTCTCGGCAATTCGCCCGTTCGTCGTGCTTCGAGCCCGGCTCGATTGTGTAACGAACATCCAGCGAAAGGGGGGGCCGTCGAATATGCCCCTCACCATCAACCGCGGCAAACAAGAACCGAATGTGCGTCACCGCAACACCGGCTTGACTTACAAAGGCCACGCAATCGTTAAAAGAGATCGGGCTCTGCCGGTGGTTGATGACGTCGTAATTGCTCGTCCAATCCGAACGCACGTACAGCAGTTGAATCTTCGAGTCCGGGAGTTGTACGACACGTCCCTCAGACTGCGCCGCACCGCACGAAAGTGCCGGAATGACGCTCAGTATGACGATAAAGACAAGCGCTATTATCCGCACAGCGAAGTCTCGGCACTCCATCCGCTCAAAGGTATCCATCCCTCGCGGCCATCATGCACGATTGGTATCTCTGCTGAGATCGTTTTGTCGACATCCGCCAAGGTCAGGTGCATGTTCGGCAGCGCCTTTATAGTCCAAATTGAAGAATTTCCAAGGCTTTGAAGGTATTGCACGTTCGAATTTCCTTCGAAGCGAAAACTCATCAACAACGTAGACACGTTGCCATGCAAGTCCAGCACTTCGGTATCACCGAGCGGAACGAGGCGTCCGACGGGTATAACCAGCGCCCCGAACTGCAAAGACCAGCCGCGCTGCGCGGCAACGCGCTCGCCGTAGTCCGTCACGATCAATTTCAGCCGCTTCCCGGAGCAGGTTTCCTGCGAGCCGGCGATAGCGAGAACGCCGGCGCGCTGCAGCACTTCGACAGCGGCGCTGGGCTGCGCCGACCGCAGAAGTATCTCATAACGCGGCGAGTGCCGCGCAAGTGTTTGCAGCAGCTCGGTCGCGAGGTACGGCGTGGGCCGCGCATTTGCAGCCTGCTGCGCAGACGCGCGACGCACATCGAATCCAGCGCAAACCAGAGCGACTAGGCCGAAAATCCAAACCGCATGCCGGAGCTTAGGCATAATATTGGATTTGTGACTGGTACGACGGTGAATCGTACGTATCCGACGGGGGCAGCGATCCCGGGGAAGCCGCGGAACTCCAGCTCATCGTCGCCGCCTGCCCGGACGCAACGGCATTCGCATAGGCGGTTTGAAACTCGTTGAGCGCAGAGTCGAGCTGCGTATACTGATACACTTGACCATCCGTACCCGCAACCCCGACAATCTGCTGATTGTTGCAGTCCTTGCCTGTGCCGTTGATGCCGATGGAGAGGACGCCCGAACCAGCTGCGCTCTCGCCGAACATGCCTTCGAGTTTATCAAACATCGGCTTGAGCCATGCCGGCGCGTTATCGGCGGTGCGATATTCCGCCAGCGTTTCTTCAATCACTTGCACACCGGTTCGGCCGGAGAATAGCGTCACCAGCTGCGGATTTTCGGTGAAGGACTGCCCATTAGCGCCCATTTGACCCTGAAGATTCGCTGTCTGTTGCCCGTAGTTCTCCGTGTCGTACTTGTCGGGCATATTTCCCGGATTGTCGTGATGGCCTCCGAAGAACAGTGCAGCCAAGCCTATGACGATACCAATGGGTAACGCGACGGGCGCCGCGGCACCAAGGATCTCGGCGAGCGCATCTGCGCTATAGCCCGCCTCGAGACCGCCCAGAGCGCCGCCCTGCTGGAAGCCCTGAATGATTGCGAGCACGTCGCCGGCAGCAAACGCGAGCTTTCCGAGCGCTTTGATTGCGGCGTCGTTCCCCGGAAAGAGTTT
>DASSZL010000296.1:0-2854 GCA_035713505.1 Vulcanimicrobiaceae bacterium
TGTCCGTGCGAGATAAAGGTCTGTTCGTTGAACGAGGCATTGACCGCGTTGCGCGTGCTGATGCTGCCCGCCACCGCGGTCGCCAGCGCGAAGAGCAGAATCGCCAACGCCGTGAGCGCACCGGCGCTGCGGGCCAATGGAGCGGGGAGCCGGGGAAGGCGCATGCCCTACGCCCCGGCCCCGCGGCATGCGACGTTTACCGCATGGGTACAATCCTCGCGGAACCTCTTCACACCCGACTGCTCCATAGGGAAGGCCGCAGGAAGTTCCGCGAGCAGCGCCGCGGTGGTTTTTGTCGAGTTCTAGGCGCGAGGACGGACGCAATGCAGCGCATTGTGGCCGCCGCAGCAACGACGAAATCGGCAAAAAGCAGCCGGCGATGACCGCTAGAGGACTTCCTGCGTCCTTCCCTAGGTCTAAGCAACCGTACCTCCGAAAACGTGGTGCTATGCAAACGCATGTGAATTCGGCTCTGTTCAAGAGCTACGACGTTCGCGGAATTTATCCGTCAGAGATCAACGAGGACGTCGCATACCAGATCGGCCGCTGCTTCGTGCCGCTGCTCGGCGCGAAAAGCGTCGTCGCGGGACGCGACATGCGCCCCTCGGGCGAGCTGTTGTTCGAAGCGTTTGCGCGCGGCTGCGCCGAGGCGGGAGCGGACGTCGTCGACGTCGGCATGGTCTCCACGGACGCGCTGTACTTCGCCGTCGGGAAGTACGGCTACGACGGCGGCGTGATGATCACGGCCTCGCATAACCCGGCCGCATACAACGGCATGAAGTTTACGCGCGATAAGGCGCAGGCGATCTCGCTCGACACGGGCCTCGCGCAGATCCGCGACCAGATTCTCTCGGGCGCCTTGCCGCCCAAAGCGCAGAAGCCCGGCACGGTCTCGCGCAAGAGCATCCTGGACGACTTTGCCGCTCACTGCCTCTCGTTCATCGACCCGGCGAAGATCAAGCCGTTCAAGATTGCGATCGATGCCGGCAACGGCATGGCGGGCGAGACCGTTCCGCACGTCTTCAAGCACCTGCCGTGCGAGGTCGTCCCGCTCTATTTCGAGCTCGACGGCAGTTTTCCGAATCATCCGGCCAGCCCGATCGAACCCGAGAACATGGCCGACCTTCAGGCCGCGGTGCGCAAGCATCATTGCGACCTGGGCGTGGCCTTCGACGGCGATGCCGATCGTATGTTCATCGTCGATGAGAAGGGCGACCTGATCGACGGCAGCACCGTGACCGCGCTCGTCGCGCTCAACACGCTCAAACGTCAGCCCGGCAGTAAGATTCTCTACAACCTGATCTGCAGCCGCAGCGTGCCGGAGCTAATCGAAAAGAACGGCGGCATTCCGGTCCGCTCGCAAGTCGGCC
Organism: Vulcanimicrobiaceae bacterium; assembly: GCA_035713505.1. GTDB lineage: Bacteria > Vulcanimicrobiota > Vulcanimicrobiia > Vulcanimicrobiales > Vulcanimicrobiaceae > DATGJX01. Next base: position 1,371 of record DASSZL010000296.1, read on the forward strand.
ACTCGCTGATCAAGAAAACGATGCGCGACGAGGACGTCGTGTTCGGCGGCGAGCACAGCGGGCACTTTTACTTTCGCGATAACTGGTATGCCGACTCCGGAATGATCGCGCTCATGCAGTGCCTGGAGCTTTTCAGCGAGGCGAATAAGCCGGTGAGCGAGGTAATCGCCCCCATCGACACGCGCTTCCGCTCCGGCGAGATCAACAGCACCGTCAAAGACATTCCGGCGAAGCTCAAAGAACTGCAAGAGCGCTTCAGCGACGCGGACATCGATCACTTGGACGGCGTCACCATCGCCTATCCGCACTGGTGGATGAACGTGCGCCCCTCGAACACCGAGCCGCTGCTTCGTCTCAACGTCGAAGGCGACACCAAAGAACTGATGGAACGCCATCGCGACGAAGCGCTGGCGATCATCCGAAGCTGATCGACGAATCGGCCCTGGCGCGCTACGATGAAGCGCGCCGGGGCGTCCTAGAAGACGTCCGCGCCCTCGAGCGCCTCGTCGGCCCCGAAGTTGCACCCGCGGTGCAAGCCGCGCGCGAGCGTTTGGAACGCTCGACGTTCGTGCTCGCCGTCGTCGGTGAATTTTCGAGCGGCAAGTCGTTTCTGCTCAACGCGCTGCTGGGCAAGTTCCGGTTAGAGCAGGTCGCGGGACGCGAACAGATCGTCGGATTGCTGGCCACCGACATCAACCCGTCCACCGCGACGATCACCGAACTGGAGTACGCGCCGCAGAGCGAGGCGTACGCCTACCACGATGACGGACGCGTCGAGCGCATTCCGCTCGACCGTCTCTCGCAGTTCGTTGCCGTTGCTTCGAGCGTTGCCGACGCCGGCGCCATTCACGACGCCACGAAAGACGAAGCCGGCGCGCCCTCGCGCGTGCTGGTGAGGGTCGACTCGCCGTTTCTGCGCCGCGGTTTTACGCTGGCCGACACGCCGGGCTTGGCCTCGATCAATCCGGCGCACCGCCGCGCCACGCTGCAGTTTCTGCCCGGCGCCGATGCGGTGCTGTACCTGATCGATACGCAGCAGCCGTTCACCGAAGGCGACGCCTCGTTTCTGGGGATCATCCGCCGGCATCTGGACACGATTTTCTTGGTGCAGACCAAGATCGATCTCTGGCAGCAAGCCAACGAGAGCGGCACGCCGGCGTGGGAGTCCGCACGCGATCGCATCGCGCAGCTGGCGGCAATTCATGCGCCCGGCACCTACGTCTACGCGCTCTCCGCGCGGCAGTACGTGGAAGGTGTGCTGCGCGAGGACGCCGCCGAAATCGAGGCCTCGCGCTTTCCGAAGTTTCTGGCGGCGCTCGATGCCTCGCTGGTACGCAACACCGGTCGAGCGCGTCTGCGCCGCGTCCGCAGCGAGATCGAGCAGGCCGCCTCCGACGCACTCGAGCGCATCGCACGCGACCGCGAGATGCTGGCGCTCAGCCCCTCTGAGCTCGAGGCCCGGCGCGCCCAGGCGCTTCCGGAGA
>DASSZL010000297.1:0-5793 GCA_035713505.1 Vulcanimicrobiaceae bacterium
CGTCCGGGATGCGCTCTTTGAAACAACGCTCGCACACCAGAACGAGGCCGGAGTTCATCCATTTGGGTTTGACTGGTTGCATGTAATCCGTTTATGAAGGCGGAGGCCCGCTTTGGCGAGCCTCCTATATCGCAAGCCGACGATCGGACTCGAACCGATGGCCCTTCGCTTACAAGGCGAAAGCTCTACCAACTGAGCTACGTCGGCGGCAATAGAGGCAATTGCCTGCCGCTGGCTGCGCGTCCTTTCGCGCCGGCGGGTTCCTTCAACGACGGGGAACTCCGCGATGGTTGTGAGGCGGCACGGGAAAGTGGGTGTTCGCGCCCACCCAGACGTTTCGCCCGACCACGGCCGCGGTTCAGCCCGCGGTAGGTGGCAGTGAGCGCGTGGCAGTTCGGGCATAAGAGCGTGAGATTTTCGACGTTGTTATTCCGCCAGTCGCCGTCGATGTGCTCGACCTCAACCGGGACCCTTCCGGTGATCGGATGACGGGTTGACCAGCCACACTTGCAGCATTGCTCTCCGAAACGATAAACGAGGTACTTTCGGACAAAGCCGTTACAGTTATAAATTCCGCAATACTCGCCGCTTTCCAGCAACTTGCGGCGCCGATCGAACTCCCCTGCGCGGTGGCATTCTTGTGAACAATAGGTCTGTTTTGCAAGTCCGACGGTTTTGCCGCACGTCGCGCAAGGTTTGCGTTCCTGATGCTTCTTAAAACGCGCGTTGGAACACCGCAGTGAGCAAAATCTCGTTCCTGAAAAGCGCGAGAATACCGCATTTCCACACCCGGCGGCACAGTAGCCGCGAAATGGTTTCGTCCTCATGCGGTTATGCTAAAATAGCGTTGTGCCATACGTATGGCGCGGAGATAGATGATCATACAGAATTTTGATGAACGCGATGCCGTCACCATCCGCCGCGCGATGCCGAAAGATGCGCCGAAGCTGCTGCCGCTCGTAAAGGCGTACCGCGTGTTTTACGAACAGGAACCGGACGCAGAGCGCGAACGAGAGTTCATCGAGGGTCATTTGCGCAAGCACACGTCGGTGATTTACCTCGCCGAAATCGATGGGCGCGCCGTCGGGTTCATGCAGCTTTTCAAAACCGGCTCGACGGTGCATCTGTGCGCTTCGTGGATTCTCGAGGATTTGTTCGTCGATCCCGCATACCGGCACGCGGGCGCCGCAAGCGCGCTGCTGAGCAACGCGCTGCAGCACGCGCGCCTCGACGGCGGCGGCAGCATGTTCCTGGAGACCGCGCACGACAATCTGGCGGCGCAAGCGCTCTACGAGAAGGCCGGCTGGAAGCGTGAAGGCCGCTTCATCAAGTACAACGCGCCGCTCGCCTGATTAAGCCGAGCGCTGCTGGGAAAGCTGGCGGCATGGACCTGACCCGCGAATATCCGCGCGGCCCGCGCGAACAGCTCGACGGCATGATGCTGTTGCCGCGTGCCATCGACAAAGCGCGCGCCGAGCTCGAAGGCAAACTGGGCGAATACAAATATTACGGCTGCCGATTCAACCTGCATCTGTTCAACACGCTGGGGGTCACCGAAGACGAGTTCCTTGATGCCGTGCGGCGCTCGCCCAACGACGACGCGGTCCTCGAGTGGATTCGCGAGTACGTGCGTCCGGAACGCGAGCGGATTGCGAAGATGCACGAGTGGGTGCTGCATAACGAGCCCGCCTCGCAAGAGCGCGAAGAGTTCTGCGACCAACTGGAAAAAATCGATCCCGGCAACGATTTCGTGAACACCTGGACCGAGCTCATCGACTTGGAAGAAGGCCGCCTCAAAAAAGAAAGTTCGACGGCGACATAAAAAAGAGGCCCGCGCAGCGCACGGGCCTTTGCTTCCCGGAGAGACGCGAGAGGGTACTATTTCACAACGTGCCAGTCTTCGATTTGGTAGGCTTGGCCGCTGGAAACGACGATCAGCGTTCCATCACCGAAGGCGTTCACGTTGAAGTTTGCGATCGCCGCGCCGCTCTTGGAGAGCGAGCCGGAGATGAAGTGTTCGTCGCTCGGCGAGACGCCGCTGTTCGTGCTCACGCCGAGCGTGTCGCCGTTCGCGAGCGTGCCGTTCGTGACGGTGAGATTGCTCAGTACGCCATGCGTATACGTCGCCGAAATCGGCAGGTTGGACGAACCTTTGAGCGTGCCGCCGGCCAGCGTGAACATGGGCGTGGAGATCGGGCAGGCCGTGTTCTGCACGCCGGCTTGGATTGAAAGGCCGCCGATGGGACCGGTGTAGACGTTGCCCGTGTGCGTGAAGTTCCAGCTGACGCTGCCGTCGCTGTTTATCGTGCGCGTGCCGCTCGCGTTCATGCCTGCCCAGCCGAAGGTCTCGTTCAGTGAGGCATTGCCCGTCGCATTGAAGCCCGCCGAATCGCTGCAATAGCTCGTGCTGCTCCCTGCCGCGGGGAGGACGGCCAGTTCGCCGTCGCCGTCGATGGTCTTCACGCCGTTCACGTCGAGTTCGCCGGTATGCGTGCGGTCGAAACCGTTCTTGTAGATGGGATAGCCGAACGCGTCGAAGGCCGCATTGCTGTAATTCACGGTTTCGCTGTGCACGGCGGAAGCGGTGCTGCTGCTCAGTTTGTAGCGTGAAACGGTGCGCTGTACGGTTTCGGAGTTCGACCCGGTGGACGTGTATACGCGAACCGCGTCGCTCTGCATTTGCGTACAGCCGTTGTCGTAGAAGACGATGCGCTCGGTGGAGTTCGCATCGCCTTTTTTGTCCGGCGCGAAGAATTCCACGCCGTTGCTGCACGTGCCGTCGCCGAGCGCCTTGATCGTCGCCGCGTCTTGGACAATCCGTCCGCTGGATTGCAGCGGTGAGGAAAGGGATTCGTTGTACGAGGAAACTTCACTCATGGGTGAGCCGACGTCGTTCGCGGTGTTGATCGAGTCTTCGGTCTGCGTTTGGGTGGATGCGCCGGAGCTGCCGCCGGCCGGAGGTGTGAGGGAAGCGGATGACCCGCTGCCGCCGCCGCATGCGGTGAGCGCGGTTGCCGCGAGCAGGGCCGCGGCGGCCAAAAACGTGCGTGCGTTCATTGCAAAAGCTCCAAATTCGTTGAGAGAAGGGGTGCTTGATCCGGTTATAGCGGCAAGAGAGGGGGCGCTTCATGAGCACCCTCTGAGAGAAGCCGGTGAAAACGATTAGAAGCTCAGATGGCGTGGACGCACAGGACTCGGGCCGGGGCGCATCGTACCCTGGTCAGCCGACTGGGACCCATGTGGGTAGGTGGCCGAGTGGTTAAAGGCAACAGACTGTAAATCTGTCCAGCGAAAGCTGTACGCTGGTTCGAATCCAGCCCTGCCCACCAGTTACGCGGGCGTTGCATAGTGGTAGTGCTTCTGCCTTCCAAGCAGACAGCGCGGGTTCGATTCCCGCCGCCCGCTCCAACGCGCTCCGCCGTTGTAGCTCAGTGGTAGAGCACCTCCTTGGTAAGGAGGAGGCCACGGGTTCAATCCCCGTCAACGGCTCCATGTTCAAACGCCCGGCTTGCTCGCCGGGCGTTTCTTTAATGCAGCGGAAGCGCGAACGCGGCGCCGGTTCCGAGCGCGATCAATATCGCGAACGAAGCCCAGAAGCGCATGTAGCGTATACGTGAGGGACCGTAGAGCGAGAGTTCGATCGTCAGCACTTGCGCGAAATACAGTATCGCCACGATCGAAGCCAAAAAAATCGCATCGCGCGTGGGCTGCGCATAGGCGTCGAGCGCGAGCCCCAGCTGCACGAACGGAAAGAACCAAATCATATAGCGCGGTCCGTTTCCCGCGCTGTCGGCGTTGAAGTGCAGACCCAGCGGAACGCGATCCGGAAGCGCATCATACCGCGCTACGGTCATGACGCACGTTGCCGCCACAACAAAAAAGGCCGCCGCCGGAAAGAACACGTGCATGACCCTATCTTCGGCTGCGAGGCGCTCCGCCCTGAGCAGCCAGGGGAGCCGTTTCTCGGCTGCCGCCCTCGGTTTTTCTCGCAGCCTTCCGATGGTTTGCGGTATGCCCGGCCTATGATGTGCGCATGCTCGCGCAGATTGTGGTGCACACCAACGCGCATCCGTACCACGTCCAGGTCATCTCGCTCCTGCTCTCGCTGGGGCCCGTCGTGGTCGTCATCGCGCTCATTCTCTTTGTCCAGTACTGGAATATTCGCAGAAACCGCAAGAGAAGCAGGCACTCCGTTCGCTGAGCGGGTTTCCGTGCTCTAGGTGATGTCCGCTTCGGCGGCGACGTACAGATCGTCGTCTTCCGTGGTAATGCGCAGCTCGATCGCGTCGCGGAATTCGTGCCACTGCTGCTGCCAGGTCTGAAAATCCGCAGCGACCGCCCCCTCGGGAGACCACTGCGCCCACAGATCTTCAAAGTGCTTGCGCAGGCCGCCCATCTCGCGCCGGTAGCGATCGGCTTTTCCGCGCACGATGCCGTTCGCGCTTTGAGCTAATCGCGGATAAAGCCAATCGTCCTCGAGTTTCAGGTGCGCGATGAGAACGGTTCGCAAACGGCGCAGCAGCGGCGCGATGGCTGCGGGGTGCTGTTCTTTGCCGACTTCTTCGACCAGGTACCGCAGCACGGTGTGGTGATCGCGGCACGTCTGCACGTCGATGCGTTCGTTGATGTGTGAAACGCTTCGAACCGTACGATAGCGTTCGGGAAGCGGCGTATGCGCGACGAATTGCGCGACCAGGCGCTGCACGCCGGCCGCATCACGGTCCGTGAACCGCGCCTTGATTGGACTGTCGATGTCGAAAACGCCGTAGACGGCCGGGCCGTTCAGAACGGGCACGACGAGTTCCGAACGCGACGCGGGATCGCAGGCAATATGGCCCGTGAACGCGTTGACGTCCTCGACGATCACCGGCTTGGCGGTCTCGAAGGAGCGGTTGCAGACGCCCTTGCCCTTCGGCAGACGCGTGCAGGCCGGTTTGCCGCCGAACGGCCCGAGTATCAGACCGCGATCGTCGGGGAAATAGAAGCCCGCCCAATTGACGTCCGGAAGCGAATGATAGACGAACGCTGCGAAGTTGGCCGCGTTGGCGAGAAAGTTATCGACCTCTTCAAGCAGCGAGGCCGCCTGGCGTTCGAGCAGATCGTAGTCGGCGGGTGCGCCCGCGCGTTCTCCCCTCTCGTGCATTGCTAGGCATTGTACCGCGCCGGGCGCGGGGGCGCCTTCGCCGGGGTAGGGCGGGACGGCGCCGAATGCGCCGAACGTAGGCCGAGCGGGTGACCGGAGGTTGTATGGCCACGGAAGAGTTCGTCGGTTCGCAGCGAGCCCGCGAACAGCGGGACAGGGCGCTTGTTCGCCAAGCGGCCTCGCTTCTTGCCGCGGATTTGTCGCTGGGAGAGCTCTTCGAGCGTCTGTGCGAGGTGCTCGCCGACTACATCGATGCATCGGTCGTCTTTATCGCGCTCGAGCAGCCTGACGGCAGCCACACCATCGAGTATTTTCACGATCACGGCCTCATCAAACGCGCGCCGCATATCAAACTGCACGAAGATTCGCGATCGCTGCAAGTCATTCGCACCGGTCAAATCATTTGGGGCAACCGGCCGGAGCAATGGGTCGGCGGAGCGCAGCGAATCCCGATCAATCTGGAACGCCCCGAAACCGACGACACGATGGCGGCCATCTTCGTTCCGCTGCGTTCGGCGTCAAAAGTGATCGGCTGCCTTTCGGTTCAGAGCACGCAGCCGGATGCGTATGACGAGAGCGAAGTGGAACTCATCGCCGCCATCGCGCATTACTTGGCCGTTGCGGTTGAAAATCAGCGCATGTATCGCGCG
>DASSZL010000298.1:0-2506 GCA_035713505.1 Vulcanimicrobiaceae bacterium
TCGCCGAGGATCTGCCCGCGTTCGGCGCCCTTGCGCACGGCCGCTTCGTCGAAGCCCTGCGCGAGAATCGTCACGTTGTCGGCGCCGCTGCGCTTGTCCGGATCTTTCTGATAGATCGAGGTATCGAACGCGCCGGCAGCCGCGCCTTCGAGCAGGAACGACGCGCACGCGGTCTCGTTGCCCTTTGCTTGCGCGGGAAGCGCGAACGCGAGATCGCGCACGTTCTTGCGCCCGAGAAAACGGACTGCCGCGCCGCCGAAACGCGCGAGCATCCAGGGTTCGAATTTCTCGGCCTCGCCCAGGCCGATCGCCACGACGCGTTTGTACGGCTTATCGTGCGCGTGAACCAGCGCCAGTTCGCAGAGCTTGCCTTTGATCTCGCCGGAGGAGAGCACCTCGGCGAGGGCGCCGTTCAGCTCCGCGTCGATCGCCTTCGCGACGCCGTCGAGCGAAGCGCCCGAGAACACAGGGACTACCAGCGCTCCGACGCTGCCCGCCGCGGGCGCATCGGTAACGATACGAACTTGCATGGTCAACCTTTCGATAGGGTGAAACGTAGGGCCGTGATGGCAGACCAGATGTTTTATCGCCCCGTGCGATTCGGCCCTCCGGGGAAAGATGGTGGAGGCTCCCTTGGCTAAGGACGCCTATGCGGCCGCCGGGGTGGATATCGCCGCCGGCAACGAGGCGGTCGCGCGCTACAAGGACGTCACCCAAGCATGGCGCCACCCGCTCCAACTCGACGCAATCGGCGGCTTCGGCGGCCTTTTCCGGGTGCCCGGCGAGGAGGGACGCGCGCTGGTGGCCTCGGCCGACGGGGTCGGCACCAAGATTCTCATCGCCGCGCGGATGCGCCGGTACGGCTCGGTCGGTGCGGACCTGGTCAACCACTGCGTCAACGACATTCTGGTCGTCAACGCGACGCCGCTCTTCTTTTTAGACTATCTCGCGGTCGGGAAGCTCGACCCCGCGGTGGCGGCCGAGGTGGTGCGCGGATGCTTTGAAGCGTGCCGCGAGAACAACTGCGCGCTGCTGGGCGGCGAGACCGCCGAGATGCCGGGCCTCTACACCCCCGGCGACTTCGACCTGGCCGGAACGATTGTCGGCATCGTCGATACGGGCGCCGTGCCCGATCCGCAAAGCGTGCAAACCGGCGATGCGATCATCGGACTGCCCTCGATTGGCCTGCACACGAACGGCTACACGCTCGCGCGCAAACTCATAGCGGAAGAAGAATACGGCGCGGCGTTCGAGGGAACGACCTTCGGCGACGCGCTGCTGGCCTCGCATCCGTCGTATTACAATGAAGTGCGCGCGATCCAAAAAGTCGCAACGGTGAAGGTGATGTCGCATATCACCGGCGGCGGTTTGCTGGAAAACGTTCCACGCACCCTGCCGCAGAACGCCAAGGCCGTTTTCGAGCAGGCGCGCTGGAACGTTCCCGCCCTTTTCGCGGAGCTCTGCAGACGGGGCAATCTGCAGCACGAAGAAAAGTATCGCACGTTCAACATGGGCATCGGCTATACGCTGATCGTGCCGCTCGGCGATGCGCCCAAAGCCGTGCAAGCCGCTGCGGGCGCCAAAGTCATCGGCTGGATTGAAGCGCGCGGCGAGAACGAGCCGCAGGTCGTGGTTCACCCCGCACGAGCCTGACGCGCATGAATGAAATGGTGAACCTGCTCGTCGATCTGCGCAGCGGGCAGTTCGACGAGCACGCGCTCGCGCGCGCGCTGCGCGGAATCGAGTCCGCCGGTCTCTCGGTGGAACGCGCGGCGCCGGGCAGCGATGCGTATCACGCCTGGATCGACCAGGAATTCGGCGGCACGTGGAGTTCGGAAGCGTTCGCCGGAAAAAGCGTCATCGCGAAATCCGGCGATAGCTACGCGGGGTTCGCGACGTACGATCCGCGCGGTTTGCGCTTTTCCTGGCTTCGCGGTCTGGGCGCGCAGGAGGGCGTCGGCATCTTCGGTCCCTTCGGCATTGCTCAAGCGTTTCGCGGATCGCCGGCCGGTCCGCATCTGCTCGTCGCGGCGCTCGCGTCGCTGCGAGAGGCGGGATACGCGCAGGCGCTCATTCCCGCAGTCGGCCACGAAAAGCTCGTCGCGTACTACGTGCAGCATTCCGGCGCCAAAATCGCGGAACGATTCGAGAAAGCGCGCTGGCGCAAGCGGCGATATCGCGCGCTCGTGCTCGCGTCGGGCAGCGGAACGAATTTTCAATCGGTCATCGACGGCGTCGCGGCGGGAAGCCTCCCGCTCGACCTCGCGATGCTCGTGAGCAACAAGAGCGGCGCGTATGCGCTCGAACGCGCGCGCGGCGCCGGCGTTCCGGCCGTCGCGCTGACGTGGGATCGCAAAACGCAAAGCCGCGAGCAGTACGATGAAGCGCTGTTCGAACTGGTGCACCGCGAGCAGCCGGAGCTATTGCTGCTGCTCGGCTGGATGCACGTGCTCTCCGATCAGTTCGTTGCCGGGTTTCCGCAGATGATCAACATTCATCCCGCATT
>DASSZL010000299.1:0-7075 GCA_035713505.1 Vulcanimicrobiaceae bacterium
TAGCGTTCCCGTTCCATGTTGCCTCCGTCACCACCCCGATTTCGTGCAGATGCTCCAGCATCTGCGCCGGATCCGCATAGACCCGGTACGCTCCCGCGGCGGTCAGTTCACTTTCTCCATACCCGCCGGTCAGCAAACCGACGCCCAAGAAATGCGCCCGGCGCGCGGCCAGCATGTCCCAAACGCTATCACCGACGACCATCGTTTCCTGCGAAGAACCCGGTAATTTCGCGGCAGCGGCAAGCAGCAGCCCGGGATCGGGTTTGGGCAGCGGCGCATCGCCTTTGAACACCGTGGGCACGTCCTGCGCGCCGATCAGGCGCTGCAAGGGCTCGACGCCGGAGCGATCGCCGCTGGTCGCGATTGCAAACGGCACTTTTGCGCGGCGGAACGTTTGCAGTAATTCACGCGCGCCGGGACACGGCGCAACGCTCGAACGCAGCCGCTCGAACTCTTCTGCATGCTTGGCTTCCAGGCGCTTGCGCGCTTTCTCGTCGATGGTTACGCCCAGCGCGCGAGAGAGTGCGTGAATGAGCACGCCGCCGCTCATGCCGATCTTCCGGTGCATCTGCCACGCCGGCAAATCGTAGCCGCTCGATTGCAAGGCGAGATGCCACGCAACCACGTGCTGATAAACGCTGTCGACGAGCGTGCCGTCCAGATCGAGAATAAAGCGCGCCATCGCCTCAACGCTCGTCGCGCTGCTCGTGCTCGCGTTTGTCCTGATTTTGCCCGAAGCGGTCTTCCGCCATCGCGCGATCCGCTTCTTGCGAATCGACTTGGGAATCGAGTTCCGTGCTCTCTTCGGCGTCTTCGCGCCGCGAGGGCCGCGGCATGCTCTGGTTTTCCGTCAGCTCGTCTTGAAAGATCTCGCCGCGCCGGTCACGAGTAAGTTTATCGTCCATAGCGTGCTTGTACCCGCTCTTGGATCGCCTAGCGCGGCGCTACGCCATACCCCCATGCCGCAACGAAGGCCATGAATTCCAGGACGATCGCGGACATCCAACCGACTCCTCGCACGAAACGCTGTCCCGCATACACGGTGAGCGCGGCCAGCAGCACGAACATGAGGTGATACAAGGAGTGGGGCAGCGGCTGCGGATCGATGTCCGAATACAGACTCGGCGCCATGAGAAACATGATGGCTACGGGCAGCAGTACCGCGATCCACAGCCACATCGGCGACGAGGCCTGCGCGCCGCGCCGATACAGCGCGAGCACGGCGATCACGCCCAGGCCCATCAGCACCGCGTGATCGATGTGATGCGTGTGAACTTCGATCTCTACCTCGTGCGTGATGAGCGGCATGAACGAGAGCACGAGCGCCGCGACTGCGGCGCATATTCCGACGGCTGTACGAACCAGGTTCATGCGGGGGCGCCCTCCTTCGGCGCGCGTTCGGGGACAAACCGCGGCAGCAATGCGAGCCTGCCGGCTTCAAAGATGCACAGCAGTATTCCGGCGATGAGAATGATCGCGCCAATCGAGGCCCATGATGCGATGTCCGGCCCCGGCGCAGGCTGCATCGAATAACGCCGCGGCACCCCGGCGGCCCCGGCGACATACCAACCCAAGAGCAGCAGCGCGCCGCCGCCGAACACGCACAGACCGATCGCCCAGCGCATGAGGAGCGGAGTGAATGCTTCGGCGCGCGTTTCCAGCATGTAGAATATCCAGCCGAAGACGAACATGGCGACGCCCTCGAGCAAATACGTGTGGAAGTGCGCCGGCACCCACAGCGTGTTGTGCAGCGAAAGATTGATTGGAATGGTCGCATCGATGACGGCGCCGATGCCCCCGATAAGCCAGCCCACCAAGCCGGCATAGAAGAACATCGAGGCGAGCGTCCAGCGCAAATGCGAGCGGTAGACCAGCAGCGCGCCGCCGAAGATCGTCACGACCGCGGGCGGGAATGCGGCCAAATACGATGCCACCTCGCCGATGTACTGCAGGGCGCGCGGCTGCACGAAATCCATGTACAAGTGGTGGAAATAGGCTGTGGCTACGAACGCCAGCGTGCCCCACCACGCGATGGCGAGCACTTGCGAGGTATGCCATTCGCGGTTCGTATATTTCGGCAGCGCGAAGTACACGAACGCAATCGCCATATAAATGGCCAAGTTCGCGAACGTGTGCCCGAAGAAGTACGTCAGATTCTTCGCCCACAGCGGATCGATCGGAAGCTGCGGATGGTACCAGTGCATGATGAGCGCGACGCCCACCGCCATGCCGGCCGCGGCGGCGAGCAGTCCGTCAATTGCGGTCACCAGCGCGCCGAACGCAAACGGCGGCGGCTCGCGACGGCCCGATTTTTCGAATTCGTCGTGATGAAACACGAGATCCCACGCGAGCGCGCCGCGCAAACCGCCGTAGGCTTGAAACACGCATCCCAGAATCTGCGTGCACCACAGCGCCCAGCCGATGGTGACGAACGCGATGCCCCACAAGAAAAGCCCCGTGCTCCAACTCGGCCACACGGCGCCCACGAACGGAAGCGGATAGAGGAACGTCCAGGCGGCGGCAAATCCGCCCGCCACCGCGCCGATGACGCATACGACGCCCAGCACGATGAAGAAATACGCGCCCCACGCGATACCGTGATCCATCGGCTGCTCTTGATACATCAAGTACCAGAGCCCGCCCATGCCGCACAGCACCATCGCGGTTATCATGCCGGCGCCATGGAGCGTGAGCAGCGAGTAGAACAACTGCGCGTTCAGCGTAATCCATTGCGCCTGCTCCATGCGCATCGCGAGCCCGACTAGCGCCATCAGCACAAATACGGCGATACCGGTGAGCATGTACGCCCACATCACGGTGCGCTCTCTCATCGTACGTCAAATGCTCCTTGCATGGCGGCGTGCGCGATGCCGCAATACTCCATGCAGCGTATGGTGTAGTGTCCGGGCGTGCGAAAACGCACCGGCAGGTGGTTCACGTACATGGGCATGGCCTGCACTTGCGCATACAGGCGCCCCGCGGGATCGTAAATACCGAATCCGTGGTTCACGTCTTTCGAGGTGACGTCGAAAATGATCGGCGTATTCACCGGAAGCACGGGGGGATTTTGGAAGCCGTATTGCATCGCCGTCACCGTATAATGCCGAACGTGCGCGGTTCCACCCGTCGGGTACGGAAACGCGGGCAGCGAAATGCCCAGCGAAACGACTGCGACGGCCGCGAGCACCCACAGCCAGCCGCGGCGCAGGGCGTAGCCCGGCGGCGTCACTTCCGACTGCGCGAGCGTGGGGTCGTGCGTGGTGCGTGCGATGGCCGCCATCACCAGTAAGATGGCGGCTGCGGCGACGAGAAAGCCGATGAGGACGGTGTGGCTGCTAGCCTGCATGCATTTCCTCCGCTCTAACGCTAGCCTATCGGTTGGTCATGAAACGAGAACCTGGGTCACCTTGTATGGAAAAGTGGTTGACCGGCCGCCCGCGGCGTGAGACAGAAGTGCTATGGCCCAAGCGCAAACCATTGAAATCGACGTTCGCGCTATTCCGACGTGGGAGCGGCATCCGAAAATCATGGCGCTCTTCGACGGGCTCGAAGATGGCGGAGAACTGCTGATCCGCAGCGACCACGAACCGCGCCCGCTGCGCAGTGAGCTGGAACATTCGCGCCATGGCCAATACGTGTGGCTACAGCGAATGATTGCCGGGGACCTTTGGGAAGTCACGCTTCGCCGCGTACGCGGTGCCCGAAGCCGCGAGCGCGTTGCCGATTTCCTAGCCCGCACGCCCCTGCTGGCCGACGCCCTGGCGCACACGCGAGAGCAGTTCGAACAGGCCGCCGCGGAGCGTTCGCTCAGCCGCAACGAAGCGATCGTCGAGCAAGGCACGGGCTGGGAGAGTTTCGGCATCGTTCGCGAAGGAACGATCAGCGCGATTCTCACCTCACCGCTCGGGCGCGAACACGCGCTATACGAAATCCTTTCCGGCGAACCGTTCGGCGAGGTCTGCGCGCTCGACGGGGGCGTCACCGTCGCGCGGTATTCGGTCGCATCGAAAACGGCGCGCGTCCTACTCTTTCCGCGCAGCGTCGTTGAAGACGCGCTCGCGCACGATCGCGCGTTCGCCTGCGCGATGGCGCTGCTGTGCGCCCAGCGGCTGCGGCAAAGCATCGAACGGTTTTCAGCGCAGACTTCGCTGCCGACGCTCGCGCGAGTCGCCGCGGCGCTCTTGCCGCACGCCGGCCCGCAATCCGGTCTGCAGCCGGTGCTGCCGTCGTTCAAATCGGTTACCCAGGCTCAGCTCGCAACCGCCGCCGGCACGGTCAAGGAAGTCGTCAGCCGCGTGCTTACCGAACTCGAGGACGGCGGAGCCATCGAGCGTGAGGGAGGGCACATCGTGCGAGTCGATCGCGAAAAACTTACGCAGTTCGCGAGCAGTTTATAACCCGGGTTAGTGCCCCGCGGCGCCGGGCGCGGTACGCTGGCGGTATGGTGGAACTCGATGTGCGCACGCTTCCTCCCCCGAAGAAGCATGCAACGATTCATGAATTGCTGGAGGGCTTGGCGCCCGGAGACACGCTGCGGATCGTCAACGATCACGATCCGCGCCCGCTGCGCTACGAGCTCGAGCACGACTACCCCGACAGTTTCGAATGGACCTATGTGGAATCCGGCCCGCAAACGTGGCGCGTCGATATTTCGAAGACGCGCGAGTTCGACGTTACGCCGGGTTTCGAACTGCTCGCGGATTCGTCGGACCTGAGCGTGCACCGGCTCAGCATCCAACCGAGTGAATCGCTGCGTTTAGGGTTCGAAGGGCCCTCGACGATCATCTTCGATGAAGGCGCCGGCACGCTGACGATTCACGGACATGCGCATTCGATTACGCCGGGCACCGTCGAACTGCTGACCCAGGGCGATGAATGCGCCCTCGCGGCATCGGTAACCGGCGTCTTGCGCGCCTACGTCGTCACCGCAAAGGATAACCGCTAGTATGAGTACGCTTCGTTTAGACGTTCGCCCGTTTCACGAGCGCGGTGAGGAACCGTTCGCTGCGATTATGAGCGCGGTGGAATCGCTGCAGCCCGGTCAGAAGTTGCTGCTGATCAATTCGTTCGAACCCGCTCCGCTGTACCGCGTCATGGACAAGCGCGGCTTCACGCATCAAACCTCGGAGCTCTCTGCGCAGGAATGGCACATCACGTTCCGGCGTAAAGAATGATCGCTGCCGGCGGCCGCATCAGCGATCCGGCGGGCAGCGGCGTCGTTCTCACGTTCGCGGCCTCGTTTTTCGTCACGGGCTGTCTGCTGCTCGCGTTCACCGGTCCGACGCTCGGAGCGCTGCACGCGTTCGCGGCATTCATCGTCTTGGCAATCACCGCCGCGCTCAACCAATTGCTTCCGGTGCTCATCACCGCACCGGTCGCTCGGCCCGGAGCCGTCATTGCCGCCGGCGGCAGTTTCTCCGGCGGATTCGCGCTGCTCATCGCGGGCTTCTACGGGTATCCGACCTTCGCGGCGGCGGGAATCATTCTCGGCGTCACCGCGACCGCGTGGGTGGCGTGGAATCTGCTGCGGCTGCTCGCGGGTTTCAAAGAGCGCCAAACGCGCCTGATGATGGCGTTTTCGCTGCTCGGTTTTTTGGCCGCTGCAATCATCGGCGCGTTCATGGCCTGGGCGCTCGGCGGCCTGGGTCGCGCCGAGGCGCTGGGCCTTGCGCCGGTGCACGCCGCCCTTGCGCTCGCGGCGTTTGCCACGGTGCTCGTTATCGCGATCTCTTACCGCTTCGTCCCGATGTTCGCCGTCGCGAAAGCAAACGCGTACGGGCGCCGAATTCCGCAGTGGCTGGCAGCATTGGCGGTCGTTGCGACCATAGCGGCGAGCGCGGCGCACCGCAGCGATGCCTTGCGCGCGGCACTCGCGCTGCTCTTGATTAGCGCAATGTGGATCGTGGTCTCGCACATACTCACGCTGCGGGCGCGGCTCCGTAAGCGTATCGACGTCAGCATTCGCTATGCCATCGCGGGCTGGGGCTTTGGGCTCGTTGCCTGCGGACTTGCCGTCGGTGCGACGTATGACGCCCGGTTCGGCAGCGCGGCGATCATCGCCGCACTGCTGGGATGGCTGTGCACGACGACGCTCGGCTACATCTATAAGGTCGCCGGTTTTCTCGCCTGGCAAGCGGCGCGCGAACGGTATCCGGCGTCCACGACTGCACTTCCACCGCTCAGCGGCGCCGTGGACATGCGCCTGGCAATGCCCGCGCTCGTGCTCATCGCAATCGGCGTTTGCGCCGCGGTTCTCGGCGTCATTTTCGCGCCGCAGTTTACCACGCCCGCGCTCGACGTCTATTCCGCAGGCGGCCTGCTCGCCGTGCTCGCGTCGGCGCGAATGGCGGCGAGGTACGTCTTCGGACGTTTCACGACGACCGGAGGTGCGCATGCAGCTTGATAATCGCGGACTTTCACCGCCGGAGCCCATGCTTCGCATCCTCGACGCGCTCGAGAAACTGCCGCCCGGCGAGCAGCTCGACGCGCAAATGGATCGGCGGCCGGTCTTCCTGTTTCCCGAATTGGAAGAACGCGGTTATGCCTACGACATCAAACAACAGCCGGAGGGGTGGTTTTTATTAACGATTCAGCGGCAGTGAAAGACGAGCGCTGCGCTCAAGTCGTCCAAGCGCTTCGCTCCGTCATCGATCCCGAACTCGGCATCAACGTCGTCGCGCTGGGATTGGTGTACGCCATCGGTCTTGAAGGCGAACATTTGGATCGCGTGGACGTCGTGATGACGCTGACCACGCCGGGTTGCCCGATGCACGGGACGATCACGGCCGACGCAAAGTCGGTCATCGCTTCACTTCCCTGGGTGGCAAACGCGCACGTCACGCTCACGTGGGAGCCGCCGTGGACACCTGATCGGATGACCGGCGAAGCGCGCGAACTGCTGGGCCGCTAGCGTCCCAGTGTAACGCCGTTCGGCCCGTTCCCGACCTCGATCGTGCGCACGCTCAAGGCGTTCGCGTCTATCTCCGACAGACTCGAAGCGAAAGCGCTCGTGACGAAGACGTGCAGTCCGTCGGGTGTTACGACCACGCCGTGCGCACCGTTCGGCACTTCAACG
>DASSZL010000300.1:0-4268 GCA_035713505.1 Vulcanimicrobiaceae bacterium
TCAATTCTCGGAGAACGCAAACGACGGCAACTGGCAAGACCAGGCTTCCGGATATGCAAACGTCACGCCCGGATCGCCGGGCTGCACGACCGATTCGAGCGGCAACACCACGTGCACGCTGACTTTCCCCGCGCTGGGCGCGAGCAACGCCACCTACTGGGTGAAAGCCTACGACGCGCCCAACGGCAACGGCACGCTCTTGGGCGCGGCGAGCGCGCAAGCGGCGTTCTCGAACGGCCAGGACAACAAATTCAGCATCACGCTCGACGGCGTCGCGTCAAAATACGTCGTCTCTCTAGCCAAGGCAACGATTCCCGCGGGCAGCGCGGCGGACGACGCGATTACGGTCTCCGCATTCGATCCCGACGGCAATCTCATCGTCAACTCACCGCAACTCGCGGATTCGAGCGGCGCACCGAATTACTCCGGACCCACGATCTCGGCAACGAACGTCGACAAAACGGATATGATCCTTCAGGGCGACACGATGTATCCGTTCACCGGCCTGCTCGTGCATTACAGCGGCGGCATCGCCCAAGACCCGACGTTCACCGTCACCGATCAATACAGCACGCCGTCGAACACTGCGACGCTGCACGTCGGCCCGCCGACGGACAGCGCATCATTGATCTACGCCGGCGGCAACAGTTCGGGGGGCGGCGGCTACGTTTACGGCTGGCCCGGGGGTTCGGACGGCAGCAATCTCTTCACCGCCGACTACCTGAGTTATCCGAGCGACTCGTGCAGCACGTCCGCGAACTTCTGGGCGCTCACAACGGACGCGCAGAACCACCTCGCATACGCGGTCAGCGGTCCGTGCGGATATGAGGACATCGTCGCGCAGGCGCCGGGCGGACAGATCGCCTGGAGCATCACCGGCTTCAACACCGCCGGTACGAGCACGACGCTGCCGGACACCACCGTTGCGCTCGGTTTCGATTCTTCGAACAACATCTACAACTACGAGGACAGCGGGCCCACCTGCAACAGCTGCACGGCGACGTACGGCGAGGTCAGCGTGCTCAAAGCCGGAAGCAACGGCGCGTTTTCGACCTCGATGGATCTCAGAGCCATCGACTGCGTGAACAATCCGGAAGCGCTGGCGGTCGCGCCCGATGGTACGGTGTACGCCGCACACGTCGGTGACAACAACACCACTCTGGAGGCAATCGACGTGTTCGCACCCGGCACGAGCGGGTATTACGGATGCACCGGATCGCCTGCCGTGACGACATCGCGCTACGTCGGCGGGAGCAACAGCGGCCTGGACAAAGTCACGCAGCTCGCGCTCGATTCCTCGGGCAACGTCTACGCGGCAAACGAATACGCCAACAGCATAACGGTCTACGGGCCGGCGGCGAACGGCAACGTCGCACCCGATCGGACGATCGCCGGGGCCGATACCGGCATCAGTTCGCCGCGCGGCGTCGCGATCGATCAGTTCGGCAACATCTACGTGCTCAACGCCGCGAGCGGCGCCACGGACGGCACCATCACCGTCTACGCCGCCAATGCGAGCGGAGATGCCAAGCCCATACGCACGATCAGTCCGTCGTTATACGACCTGAACGGCAACATTGCGCTTATCAAATAGATAAGCGCGATACGAGAGGCCCCGGTTCCCTCTGCAGGCCGGGGCCTCTTTTATTTCTGCAATAAACGATGCACGAAAGCGGCGATGTAATCGCCTTCCCAGCGCAGCCGCGGCGCGAGCCACGCTTTTTGCGCGCGGCACGTAAGCTCGCCTAGTTCGAGCACGAGCCCCGCATCCCGCGTGCGGACTTGGCGAAAGCCGTAATAATCGCTCAGATTTTTCGTGAAATTGTCGGGCATGAACTTGAACGGAAAGACGCTCCCGTACAGTGCGTGCCACAAATCCGCGGCGGGTTTCGAGGCTTGCGTGTGATAGCCGATAGATGCGCCGCTCGTGCACGGGCGATCCGTGCCGTCGAAATGTATGAAGATCGCCGCCTTCACCTCGTACTCGCCGTCGAAATCCGCCGGCTCGCGCGCGACCGAATAGCCCATCTCTCGCAATTTGCGCGCCGCTTCATCGGCGACGATCGGGTTCCACGCTCGCTCGCCGGGCGTACCGAGGTTGCAGTGGCGCTTGGGAAAACGCGCGCAACTTTGCGGCCGGCCTTCATGACCGGCGGAGATCAGCACGTCGTAATGGAGCACGGCGGCAAGCAGTAAATGCAGCATGCCGCTTAAGATTCAATTCGCGCCGACGAGCGCCTTGATCGAATCCGAAGGTTCACATTGCAGTTCGGCGAGCAGCGTGTCGCGGTACTGCCGGTACTGCCGCATCGCCGCACCGCGGTCGCCGAGGGCCAAGTACGCCGTGATCGCGATTTGCCGCGCGGCCTCATCGCACGGGTCATAGCCGATCATCTCTTCCGCCAGTTCGAGCGCGCGGCGCGCGTTACCGTGGCTCATGGCGTCCGCGGCCAACCGGTGCGCGACTTCCAGCCGCAGTTCGTTGATGCGGCGCTCGGTGGGTTCGAACCATTCCCATTGCAGCATGCGATCCGGCCGGCGGTTGCGCAGCTTTTCATACACCGATTCGAGCAACGTGCGCTCGGAATCCGCCAGCGCCGGCCGCGAACGCAGAACCGAAACCGCCCGGTCGATTTCCCAAAGATCCACGCGCACGTCGTCGTGCAATGCGTAGCCGTCCTTGCCGCGCGTGATCGCCTGTTCGTTTCCGAGGTGCTGCCGCAAGCGGTGCATGCAGACCGAAAGCGAGTTGCGCGCCGCGTAATCGTCCAAATCCGGCCACAGCCAGTCGGCCAATCGCGCGCGCGGAACGGTTTCCCGCCGCAGCGCGAGCGCGACGAGCAGCGCGTGCTCGCGCTCGGAGAGCGTCATCGCGCGCCCGGCGCACCGCACGGTGCCGTCGGTCAGACCGACCTCGAGCAGCGGCACGCGTTCCACGCGTTCGCGCTGCAGCCGCGCCATAAACGCATTGAGCATGCCGTAATCGGCGCGCCGCTGCGCGATCGCTTCGACTGCGGCCTGCAGCGCCGGCGAACTGCATCGCCGCGCGCACTCCCCCGCAGCGGTAAGATGCTCGTCAAAATGCAAATAGTCGAAGACGCCCAGCGTGATGAGCGCGAGACATTCGATGAATGGAGAACGGTACTGCTGCGCGGCGGCCACCGCCGCGCGCGCATGTTTGAGCGCGTGCGCATTCTGCGAGGCGGAGGCTGCGGCCACCATTCGTCCGCACGCGACCCACTTGAGCAGGTCCGCGTCCGCCGGTTCCTCATTCCGCCCGCGCGCGGCGGCGGTGAAGTACGCAAAGCCGCGTACGCCGTTGCGCTGCACCACATCTTCGAGTTCGGCGCTGTAGCGCACGAACGCCGCATCTTCACCCGAGAGCCACGAGCCGAACGCGCCTTCCGCCAAATCGAACGCCACGAAATTGAACAGACCCGAGCGGCGCGCGCTCTCGAGCGCGCGATCGATGAACTGGCGCGCGACCGCGAACTCACCGCGCACCCGCGCGATGTCGGCGCCCAAGGCGAGCAGCGTGCCCGAGGCCATGATGTCCATGCCGCCGACAAGCGGCAGCGCGATCGTCAGCTCGCGCTCGGCGCGATCGATGTCGCCGATGCGCGCGCGCATCAAGCCGAGGAGATAAAACAGATATCCTTCGAAGTAATTCTTCGGTTCGTCGCCCACGCCGTTTTCCGAGGCGAAGCGCTCGAGCATCTCTTCCGCTTCTTCGAGCAAACCGATGTAACTCATGAACAGAATGCGGAAAACCAAAATGTAATAGCGTTCGAGCGGCGTGACGTCGGGGGAGAGCGTCCGCCACAGCGATTCCGCCTCGTCGAGCAATTCTTCCGTGTCGATGCAGAACATGCGCAGCAGGGCGGTAACTGCCCACAACCGGGGGTAGCGCTGCACCAGCGCCCGATCGAGCGAGGAGAGAATGCGCGCGTACTGCATCGACGGCGCGTGATCGCGGATGACTTCGTGCCGGCCCAGCGCCTGCGCCGCTGCTGCCTGATCCCCCCGCGCCAGGTGCAGTTCCGCGGCTCGCTGATAGCGTTTTTCCTGCGCGTGCGTCTCCGCCGCGCGCGCGAGCACTTCACGACGCCGGTCTTCGTGATGTTCGAGCAGCAGCGAACTGAGCAGCGGATGCATCGAAAACACGCCGTCGGCCGTGCGCGTCAGAAAGGGCGACTCTTTCGCGAAGTCCGCCAAGGCGCGGACCGCCCCATGGTCCGCGAGCGCCGCCTGCAGATCCTCGATCTTCG
>DASSZL010000301.1:0-8660 GCA_035713505.1 Vulcanimicrobiaceae bacterium
GCCGACCCTACGGGAATTTTCGGCACGGCCCTCTCGGGCGCGAACACCGCCATCAAGAACGCGGAAAACGCGCAGCCCGCGCAAGTCATTCATTTACCGGACGGCACCATCGCACAGGTTCCGCCGGTCTCGCAAAGCAAGACGGTGGGCCCGCAAGAAGGCGCCGTCGGGCTGCCGACCGGCTTCACCTATACGCTGGATTTCTCCGTCGCCAAACCGTTCGGCAACATCGGCGGCATGACCGGATGGCTGCCGGGCGGCGTGGACGCCGTCGCCGCTTACGGTTTTAACCCGACGACTCGAATCGTCGCCAACTACTACGAACTGCAGCACTATCCGGTCGGTTTTAACAGCGGCACGGTACCGCTGTATCTGCAAGGCTTCGCCAATCCGATCGCAGCCGTGGATTTGGGCACGCAACAGCCGCAGATCAACGTCACGACCAAAGATCGCTTCCTGCTGCTGAACTTCGAAAAACTCTTTTCGCTGGGTAAGTTCGGCACGCACACGCTTCCGATCGTCGTTACGCCGACGTACGTCGCGCGCTGGTCGACGATTTCGGACTCGCCCTCGCACAACGACATCGTTGCGTTCCAGCCGAACGCCACGAACAGCTTCCCGATTTACGGGGTGCACACGCGCACCGCGCAAGTGTGGTCCGTAGCCTTCACGCTGCCGTTCCTGAAGACGCCGAAGATGTTCGGCACGTTCACGGTCGCGCCCAGTTGGCTCGGACATCTGGCTGGCCAGAATCAAGAAAACCACGCGCAGCTCTATCAGATTCTGTATCTGGAATACACGCCGACCAACAGTTTGAAGTTCTTCTTCGAACCGCAGAGCTCGCGTGACTATCTGCCCGCGGATCCGTACGCGCAGCACTTGATGGCGTACTTCCTGGGCGCTTCCCAACGCATCGGTAAACTCGGCTTCGTGCAGCTGGTACTCAACAGCGGCGGCCCGACCAACGAAGGCGCATACGGCGTGCACGCGCTCGTGTGCCAGCAGCTCCCCTGCGCACCGAATCAAGTGGTTCCGGTCGTCGGCGGTCTCAAAGCCACACAATTGCAAATTCAGTTCGGCATCGGTTCGCCGAGCGTGATCCAGTTCTAAGGCAGGTCACAATGCGCACACACGTTTCACTCGCCTTCAAGACGCTCGCGCTGCTCGCGGCCGCATCGCTCGCCGCTTGCGGCGGCGGAGGTTCGACCACGTCGTCGATTCCGGTCGCTCCCACGGGCAGCAAGGTTCTGAACAACATCGTCGGCGTGGGCGACAGCCTCACGGCCGGCTATCAATCGGGCGGTTTCCTCGGCGATACGTCGCTGGCCGACCCGTTTTATCCGGGGCTGAACGTGCCGCCCGGTCAGGAAAGCGGCTGGTGGTCGGAGTTCTACATGGCCGCGACGGGCGCGAACTACACGACGATGGCGAATCCGGCAACCTCGGTGCTGCCGCTTATCGCCAAACCCGGACTCTCGAATCAACTCGTGCCGAACAATCCGGCGGTTACCGGCGTGAATTTGCCGTTTCTGCCGCTCTCGCAAGCGATTCCCGGACACGGCTGCGATGCGTTCAGCAAAGCAGGCTACTCGCTCTCGACCTTCGGCACGACGCGCATGAACCCGGCGGCGAGTCCGAAGGATCTCGGCGTCCCCGGCATCACGCTGCATGAAGCGATCACCATGTATCAGCCGAACGAGGCGACCTGCGCGGCACTTCCGGGACCGCTCGCGATCCTGCAGCCGCTGCTCAGCGAAGCCGGTCCGTTCTATCCGGTACTGGGCACGTATGCATCCACCGTCTCGCCGCTCACCATGCTCAACGCAGCCGTCGCGCAAAGACCGACGCTGACGACCGTGTGGCTCGGCGCGAATGACGTGCTGCACTACACGTTCAGCGGCGGCGCCTTCACCGGAGTCGATACGACGGCGGCGCAAACGCAGGCCGACATGACGCAGATCATCACCTCACTGCAAAAATCCGGCTCGGCCGTCGTCGTGGCGAACTTGCCGAACGTTCTGCAAACGCCGTTCTTCTTCAGCATTGCAATGCCGACCAGCGCGCAGCAGTGCTCGCTGCAAGCGAATCTGTACTGCCTGCTGGTGAGTCCGCTCGTCGGTTTGCCGGCGGCGAACGCGCAAGCGATCGTCAACGGCATGGCAACGCAGTACTCGCTGGGAACGACCGGCTACGTCACCCTGGAAGGCGTCATCGCCGAACTCTCCGCCTCAACGCCCTTCAGCGTGAACCTCGACCAGGCAGCCGGCGGAAACGGCAACGGCAGCATGTACATCAACGCCGCGTTCGCACCCAAAGTGCAGGCGGAAAACGATGCGCTCAACACCGGTATCAACGCCGCCGCTGCCGCGACGGGCGCTGCGCTCGTCGACGTGAAGACGGTGTTCGAAGACATCTACACGGGCAACACGGCGGACCCGTCGGCGGCGCTGGCGCTCAGCGTTAATCCGGGCAAATGCTGCTCGCTGGCGTACTACGGCGGCCTGCTCAGCTTCGACGGCCTGCATCCCTCGAACACGGGCTACGCGCTCATCGCGGACATGTTCATCCAGGCGGTGGACGCGAAGTTCGGCACGAGCGTGGCTCCGGTCAGCCCGGCCGCGGTGTACAACGGCACCGGACCGATCCCGTTCCCCGACCCGTACGCGCAGCATTAAGCGCGTCGAGTAAAAAAACGGGCTCCCATCACGGGGGCCCGTTTTTTTTTGTCGTATCGTGCGCCCATGGCACGCATCGGCGATCTCAAAAACGCGACCGGCATCAAGGTCGTGGACATCCGCAAGAAGCCGGACGACATGCAGATTCCGGGTTCCGTGCGCTACGGCGGCGAAGAATTGGAAACGGCGCAAGCGCTTCCGTTTTCGAAGGACGAGCATGTGGTGCTGTATTGCGGCAGCGGAAACTCTTGCTCGCGCGTCGCCCAAACGCTTCGCGAAAAGGGCTACACCAATGCCGAGGCGCTCGAAGGCGGCTATGCGGCGTGGAAAGAAGCCGGTTTACCGCTCGAACCGATCACTGAACTTCGCACTTTAGGAGAATGACTTGCTCGCACTTCTGACACTCGTGGCAGCGCTCGAGGCCTCACCCGCGCCCGCGGCATCACCTTCGGCGCCCCCGGCTGCCGCATCTTCTGCTCCGGCTCCCGCGCAGCCCGAAGATCCGAACATCACCAAACTCGCGCGCGAACAGTTTGACGCGTTCGTTGCCGGAAAACTCGATCCGTCGCAATACTCCATCACCGTTCCGAAGCGTTCGATCGCGCAGGCGCAGGCGGGGCTTTCCGCCCTCGGTGCAATCAAGAGCGTCACGTTCATGGAAAGCGCGCCGATTCAAGGCTCGATGGTCTACGCGTACAAATTTACTTGCGCGAACGGAGCGGTTCTCGAGCAGCTCTCCGTCAAAGACGGCAAGATCAACGGGATATACTTCGCGCCGGCGCCATAGCCTGGCTAAAGCGCCTGCCCCTCGAGCACGCCGCGGGCGCGTGCGTTATCACTGGTAGCAATCGCAACGACGGCCCAGCCGTCGTTGCGCTGCACCATGTTGAGGCCGCGAATGTCGAGCTGCGCCTCCATGAGACGGCGCGAGAGTTGCGCGAGCGCACCCGGGCGGTCCTCAACGCGAGCCAGCAACACGTCTTCGGTCACGGCATGGTACCCCGCCGCGGTCAGCACCGCGAGCGCTTCGTCGACGCGTTCCGCACCCAAGTGCAGCACGCCGTCGGCTCCATGCGACTGGGCCACGATCGAGGTGATACTCAACCCTTTGGACGCAAGAAGTTCGGTAATTTCCGCGAGCAGTCCGGGACGATTATGCACCACTACGGTGATACGCTGCAACGAAGATCCTCCACGAACGCGTCGACATGCTCTTTGGAAATGCCGGGCATGGCGATGAAGTGCGAGATGTCCCCTTGCGTGGCCAGCTGCCACTTGTCCCGCACGGCGTCGGGAACGCGCGGGAAAACGACCGTCAACGCGTCGGGGTTGCGCCAAGCCTCAACGCCCGCGGCACGCAAGCGATCGACCGCGTAAGCGGCCACCCCGAGCGCCGTGCGCGCGCGGCGGCGCAAACCATCGATGCCGAGGGAGCGCAGGCGATGCCAAAGCACCAGCGGCGTGAAGCCGTTGCGCGAACCGCTGATCGTGGTGTCCAAACTGCCGATATAGTCGACGGAACGCGCGATGCGCGAGACGTTGTGCTTGCGCGCCAGGACGACGCCGCACGGCATCGGCGAGCCCAAAAACTTGTGGCCGCTAATCGAGATGCTGTCCGCGCCATCCGCGAAGTCGAACGCGGGACGCGGGTCGAGCAGCGGCGCATACGCCCCGCACAAAGCCGCGTCCACGTGAACGTAGCGCTCGCGAATCGCCATCGAATTCATGATCTCCACGATGCGCGCGAGGTCGTCGCGAGCCTCGGTCATCGTCGTTCCGGCGTTCGCGAAAACAATCGGAGGCACGTCGCGATGGATCTTGAGCGTTTCACGCAAGTCATCGTAATCGATCTCGCCGTTCTGGTGGGCTCGGATCATGATGTGCCGCATGCCCAAGAAGTGCAGGTTCTTGCTCACGCTGTAATGCGTATGTTCGGAGAAATAGACGATGCCGCCGGGATGCAGCTCACGCGCCAGGTAAAGCCCGTAGAGATTGCCCTCGGTTCCGCCGTTGGTGACGTATCCCCACCAGTCGCCGGCCGGCGCGCGAAGCAGTTCGGCGAAGAACGCCAGTACTTCCCGTTCGAAAGCGCGCGTTTCGACCTGATACGTGCCTTCGGCGAACGGATCGCCGACGTTGTTGAGCGGAAGTTGCAGAAACCGCAGAAGCGGCGTGCAGTCGAAGTCTTTGGCGGCAGGATAACCGAGCGCATCCCGGTTGCGCTCGCTAAGACGTTCGTAGAGATCGTCGAGGGCCTGAATTGCTTCAGGCCCCCGCTCCAGATCGTTAGGCATAGACTCCGCGAAGTTTGAGCGCCTGCACGACGCGATCGATCGCGATCATGTATGCTGACGTGCGGTACGGAATGCCGTGGCGTTTTGAGACGCCGCGCAGTTCGTGGAAGTTGCTGATGAGCGTGTCTTCCAGCCGCTCGTTTACTTCTGAAAGTTTCCAGAAGTAGCCCATGCGGTCTTGCACCCACTCGAAGTACGACACGGTCACGCCGCCTGCGTTGGCCATGATATCCGGAATGACGACGATGCCGCGCTCGTTGAAAATACGATCCGCTTCGGGGGTCGTCGGACCGTTCGCGCCCTCGACGATGAGTTTCGCTTTCACCTGCGAGGCGTTTTCGCCATTCAGCACTTTTTCAAGCGCGGCCGGTACGAGCACGTCGCAATCGGCGACAAGCAGTTCGGAATTGCTGATTTTATCGCCGCCCTTGAAACCGTCGAGGTTGTGATTGCGCTCGGTGTGCGCAACGGCTTGCGCCACGTCGATGCCGTTGGCGTTGTAGTACGCGCCCGTCACGTCGGAGATGCCGACGACTTTGCAGCCGCGTTCCTGGAAGAGCTGCGCCGCCCAGCGGCCCACGTTGCCGAAGCCTTGGATGACGATCCGCGCATCCTGCGGCTTGATGCCCAGGTTCGCGAGCTCGTCCATGCCGCAGATCATGACGCCGCGGCCGGTCGCCTCGACTCGCCCTTTCGAACCGCCGATCGCCAGGGGTTTGCCGGTTACGACGCCGGGCACGGATTGACGCACGTGCATCGAGTACGTGTCCATGAACCACGCCATCGTTTGCGGATTGGTGTTGACGTCCGGCGCCGGAACGTCTTTGTCCGGGCCGACGACTTCGACCAGTTCCGCGGCGTAGCGGCGCGTAATGCGCTCGAGTTCACCTTGCGAAAGTTTGGACGGGTCGCACGTGACACCGCCTTTACCGCCGCCGAACGGCAGGTCCACGACCGCGCACTTCCAGGTCATCCAGAACGCGAGGGCCGTCACTTCGTCCAGCGTCACGCCCGGATGGAAACGGATGCCGCCCTTGGCCGGGCCGCGGGCGAAGCTGTACTGCACGCGATAGCCGGTGTAAACTTCGAATTCACCGTTGTCGCGCTGGAATGGAATAGAAAAAATGATTTGACGCGTCGGATGCGTCAGGATAGCGCGCATGGTGGAATCGAGTTCCAGGAGCGCGGCAGCCTCGTTGAAATAGGCGATGCCGTCCCCGAATACGGACACTTCGCGCACAGCAGTGGTCATAGAGCGATAAAGCCTCCAGCAAAAACCAAACCCACCACAATTAGGGTCCGCCTCCGGGTTCCCCTATGTTCAAAAGTCGCAGGCAGCGGCTACTCGCTCAGGACGACGACCCGATCGCCGCCGGCGTTCTTGGCGGCGTAGGCGCCGCGGTCGGCCCGCTTGATGGATACGGCCGGCGGCTCGCCCGGAAGCGCCGCACTGACCCCGACGCTCGCAGTGACCCAATGGCGGCCTGGGGTTCGGCGCAGCTCTTCAAGCATACGCTGCGCCACCCGCTCGGCGCTTTGGATGGGGCAATGAAACAGCAGCGCGGCGAATTCGTCGCCGCCCCAGCGGACGAGCACGTCCGTCGCGGTGATGCAGTATCCGAATGCGGACGCGGCCGCCTTCAAGACCTCGTCGCCGGCCTCGTGACCGAGGCGGTCGTTCACCTCTTTGAAGCCGTCGAGATCGAGAAAAATCAGCGCGTGCTGCGCAGTCGCCGGCTGCTCCATAGAGACGCTGTCGCCGAGCATGCGTTCGAAGTAGCGCCGGTTATGCAGCCCGGTGAGCGGGTCGTGCTCCGCCTCGTACTGCAGCCGCGCCTCGTACAAACGCTCCTCCGTTACGTCTCGAAATATTGTGACGATGGAGTTAAACTGCTGCGTAATCGGATCCGCGATCGGCTTGATGTTCGCGACAAAGATCCCGATGCGCCCGTCTTTATGCACGAACTTTATTTCTTCGCGCACGGCCTCGCCGCTGAATAGCCGGTTACGGATTCCCATAAAGGCGTCAGTCCGGGTTCCGGGCGGCATGATTTCAACAAAGGATTTTCCGATGATTTCGTCCGGCCGGTAACCGGTGGTACGCGTAAACGCCTCATTGACGTACGCAAAACGCCATATATGGTTGCCCGCGCCGGCGTCAAAATCCGCGACGCTGATTGCGACGAGATCGTTGCCTTCCTCGACGGCTATGCTCAATTGGGTCGCACGGTCCTGCAAGAGTTTTTTCGCGGTGACGTCACGAGCGATGAATATCCAGCGGACCGGCTGATCCTCGGCGAGAATCGGCCGGTAGCTGACTTCAAGCCAAACCGTGCTTCCATCCGCTCGCGTGAAGGTGCGCGTATTGGTGAACGGTTTGCCTTCCGCCATCAGCAAGAGCGTTTTTTGAAGGTCGCCCGGAACCGCGCGCGTTGTGAAAAACTCGGATACGTCGGCGCCGATGACCTCGCGTTTGTTCGCGGTGTACAGCGGCTCGAAAGCCGCGTTGACGTAGAGGAATACGTATTTGTTCCGCGGCGCGGAGACCAACTCGACAATGCCGATCGCGTCCGGAGCGTGGTCTAGAATATCAACCAGCAGCTCGTCCTGCAGCCGCCTTCCGCCGACGTCTCCCCGCAGCGCGGGTTTCGTCTCCATACAGCCCACTTCAACACGTGCTGTTCCAGCGCCCGGGAAGGTTGCGGGAAGAGTCAGACGTTAAATTTGAAGTTCACCACGTCGCCCTCGCGCATGACGTAGTCCTTGCCCTCACTGCGAACCACGCCGGCCGTGCGCATCGCATCCATGGTCTTGTACTTCACGTAGTCGCCGTAGTCCACGATCTCCGCGCGGATGAAGCCGCGCTCGATGTCGCTATGTATCTTTCCGGCCGCCTGGGGCGCCTTGGTTCCACGCTCGATGGTCCAAGCCCGGACCTCTTTCTCGCCGGCCGTGAGGAACGTCATGAGCCCGAGCAGATCGTAGGCGGACACGATCAGCTGATCCAGCCCCCCGCGCTCGATCCCGAGCTCCTCGCGGAACTCTCTGGCTTCGTCCTCGGAGAGGCCGGCGAGCTCTGCCTCGACTTTGCCGCAAAAAGCGACCACGCGGCTGCCTTCCGCCGCCGCGATCTCCTGCACGGAACGCATCAGCGGCCCGGGGTTGCGGATCTGCTCCTCGTCGATGTTCGCAACGTACAGCAGCGGTTTGGCAGT
Source organism: Vulcanimicrobiaceae bacterium (assembly GCA_035713505.1). Taxonomy (GTDB): domain Bacteria; phylum Vulcanimicrobiota; class Vulcanimicrobiia; order Vulcanimicrobiales; family Vulcanimicrobiaceae; genus DATGJX01. The sequence continues at coordinate 8,185 of DASSZL010000301.1, forward strand.
GAGCAGAAATGATTCAGCCGCGACTTCCGCCTCGGGCGAGTCTTTGGCGAACGCGCGCGCGGGCTTGTTCTCTTCGAGCGCCGCCTTCAGATTTTTCGCGGCGTCGAGCTTGTAGCGCAGTTTCGGATTCGCGCGCGCCTCGCGTTCGAGTTTGTCGACGCGTTTTTCCAGGGTCGCCAGGTCCGCGAGCGCCATTTCGATGCCGATGATTTCGATGTCGCGGCGCGGGTCCGGACCGCCCTCGACATGCGTCACGTTCTCGTCCTCGAAGCAGCGAACCACCATCGCAACGGCGTCCGTCTCGCGGATATGGCTCAGAAACGCATTTCCCAGGCCCTGCCCCGTGCTCGCTCCCCGGACGAGGCCCGCGATATCGACGAACCGCATGGTCGCGGGTACGATTTGCTTGGCATGCACCAGGTCGCTCAAGAGCCCCAGCCGCGGGTCGGGTACCGGCACCTCGCCCACGTTGGGCT
>DASSZL010000302.1:0-12471 GCA_035713505.1 Vulcanimicrobiaceae bacterium
GAATCCGGGCGTGCGCTTGGCGAGAATCTCGAGCGCGACTTCCTTGGCCAGCGGCTTGTTGCGCGCGTGCACTTCCAGAATCTTCTGGCGGCCTTTGACGTCGGCGCGGTCGACGACGATCTGCCGGTCGAAACGGCCCGGGCGCAGGAGCGCCGGATCGAGCACGTCGGGACGGTTGGTCGCCGCGATGAGAATCACTCCCGTATTTTGGTCGAAGCCGTCCATCTCGACGAGCAGCTGGTTGAGCGTTTGCTCGCGCTCGTCGTGACCGCCGCCCAGTCCCGCGCCGCGCTGGCGGCCGACGGCATCGATTTCGTCGATGAAGATGATGCACGGCGCCGACTTCTTGGCTTGATCGAATAAGTCGCGAACGCGCGAGGCGCCCACGCCGACGAACATTTCGACGAAGTCGGAACCGGAAATGGAGAAGAACGGAACGCCGGCTTCACCCGCAATCGCTCGCGCGAGCAGCGTTTTACCGGATCCCGGCGGTCCGAGCAGCAGCACGCCCTTGGGAATGCGCGCGCCCAGCGCCTGGAATTTTTTCGGGTACTTCAAGAACTCGACGATCTCGCCGAGCTCCTCTTTGGCTTCGTCGACGCCCGCGACGTCATTGAAGGTGACCTTCGGGCGATTCTCCGAGAGCATCTTTGCACGCGATCGGCCGAACGACAAGGCTTGGCTCCCTCCGTTCTGCGCTTGCCTCAATATAATGAACAAGAACAGCGCGAGTACGATGAACGGGAGAAATCCGACGATGGAAGTGACCAGCGAAGCGTTGTTCGGGCTCTCCCACGTGACGCCGCCCTTGACGTGGGCCATCACGTTATCAACGAAGGCTTGATCGCGATTCGGGATCGTCGTCATGTACGCGTTGCCGTTGGTCAAGTGACCGCTGACATCGTAGCCGACGGCATGAAAGTCCTGGATTTGATTGTGCTCGAGCTTCTGATAGAAGGCCGAGTAATCCAAATGCGCGCTGTCCGCCGTCGGCAGCACGAGGCGCTGCACGATGAAGAAGACGATGATACACGCGATGATGATGAGGAGGATGCCCCGAAGATGTTTACTCACGATGCCTTTACAATTACCTTACTCTGAAAATACCCACGAACGGAGTTGCGCAAGGTAGGGGAGATTCCGGTAGCTTTCCCGGTAATCCAATCCGTACCCTACGACGAACTCATCGGGCGTCACGAGCCCTACGTAATCAATCGGTACATCCGCGCGCCGGTTGTACGGCTTGTCGAAAAGTACACACGATTTCAGGCTCGCGGGTCCCCGCCCGCTGAGTAACGACCGAAGGTACTGCAGCGTGAGGCCGTTGTCGATAATGTCCTCGACCACGAGCACGTGCTTCCCGGCGATATTCTGGTTGACGTCCTTGAGCAGGCGGACCTCGCCGCTCGAACGCGTCGAATTCCCATAGCTCGAAACGACCAGAAAGTCCAGTTGCACCTCACTGGGCCCGCCCGGCACGCGCGATATCGCCCGTACCAGGTCGGCGGTCACGTACAGCGCTCCCTTTAACACCCCGAGTACGAGCAACGGTTTCCCAGCGAAATCGGCAGCGATTTGTCCGGCCAAGCGCGCCATGGCGGCAGCAATCTCTGCCTGCGAGAAAAGCGTGCGCTCGATCGTCCCCTCGTAGGACTCTGTGGTCATCTCATCTCCCGATGTACCGTTAACTCGCCGTTCTCAATCGTAACGACGACTCCCGACGCCATTGTGAATTTTCCGCTACCCCCGCGCTCGAGCGCGCGAACGGCGGCTTGCACGTGCTCGAAATCGACGCCGCGAAGAGCCTGGTGCTCTTGCAGCGTGGCCCGGACCTGCCGGCGCAGCGCCGCTTGCTGGGTTTCCAGAAGCTCGTCTCCCACCACGCGCGCCGACCGGGCTACGGCAGCGTCCAAGCCCGGAAAGAGCGGGCGCAGCGCGGCCAAGGCCTCGCGCACGGCGTTTCGCCGGTAGGCGAGGTCGGCGTTCGTCGGGTCGATGCTGTACGGCAACCCGCAGGTTTGCACGTATTCGCGGATGCCGGCCCGGGCGTGGCGCAGCAGCGGACGAGCGAGATCGACCCCTTCGGCCAGTTCGCGGCGGGCAGGCATCCCGGCCAACCCTTGCAGCCCCGTGCCGCGGAAGAGCGCCAGCAGCACCGTCTCCGTTTGATCCTGCGCATTGTGTCCCGTCGCGATGACGTTTGCGCCGCACTCACGCGCGCTCGCAGCCAGCGCATCATAGCGGGCCTCCCGAAGCGTCGCTTCGTCGGCGCTTCGGGGCCGCAGCGCAATCGTTTTCGCCGGAATTCCGAGCGCCGCGCCGGCACGCAGCACGACCGCTTCGTCTTGCCATGCGGATTTGCGCACGCCGTGATTCACGTGTGCGATCGTCAGCCGCAACTGCATCGGTTTCGCGATGGCGGCCAGGATCGCGGCAACGCCGATGCTGTCGGAGCCGCCGCTGCATGCAACGAGCACGGCATCGCCTTTGCGAATGACGCCGCCTTGCTCGACGGCCTGTTCAATTGCGCGCTCGGGACGGGTACCGCGCATCAGGTGTGCCTCGCGATCTCCCGTTCGACGTCGCGTTTGGTTACGGCCTCGCGTTTGTCCCAAATCTTTTTGCCTTTGGCGAGGCCAATCTCGATCTTGACTTTCCCGCGTGTGAAATACAAACGCAGCGGTACGATGGTCAGGCCCTTCTCCGCGGCGCGGCCGCCCAAACGCGCGATCTGTTCTTTGTGCAGCAGCAATTTGCGCGGGCGGTTCGGATCGACGTTCGAGAAACTGCCCTGCTTATACGGCGGAACGTGCATGCCGAGCAGCCATAATTCGCCGTCGCGCATGCGCGCATAGGCCTCGTTCAGACTGATGCCGCCTTGGCGAATCGACTTGATCTCGGTTCCGGTGAGCGCGATGCCGGCTTCCATCGATTCGAGAATGTGATACTCATGACGCGCCCGCCGGTTATCGACCGCCGGCGCGTTGTTCCGGCGTGCCTCTTCCGTTTTCGCGGCTTTGCGCTCGGTCTTTAGTTTAGCCATTTGAAAGGCGCTCCGGCCCAGCCTGCGCGCGCCCCACTTCGTGGGGCCCCCCAACCTCACGGCGCCTAAATGCACTGCTCACTTTAAACGCTCCCCGAGGGCGCCGCATTAGGGTTTCTTCGATCGGCGATGTCTTCGATGCGGCCTTGGGAAACGAAGCGGCCTTCGCCTTCGACCAGTACCGCGCCCGTTTCGTCGCTCACGCTCGCCTGCAGCTCGAGCACGTTGCGGCGCGTCCACTTCACGCGTCCTTCGACGCGAATCGGAACGCCCAGCGGCACGGGTTTGCGAAAACGTGCGCTCATGCTGGCCGTCACGCCGCGGTGTCCGGCCGCGCCCGCGGCATGCGCCATCGCTTCGTCGAGCAGCGCTAAGGCGACGCCGCCGTGAGCGATGCCTTGCCAGCCTTGAAACTCAGCACGCAACTGCGTGCGCGCGCAGACGGCGTCCTCACCCGCGCGCTCAAAATGCAAGCGCAGGCCGATTTCGTTCTCCGGCCCGCATGCAAAACACCGCCCGTCGTCGATTGGCACGGTCAAAGAAATTATCTCCCCACGTCCAGACGAGCCGCCAGCGCATGCGGTAATTCGGCTTCCACGATCTTCTGCTGCACCTGCGCAATGGGGTAGTCGTAGCGCACCCACTGCACCGTACGTTTTTCATCGTCGAAAAAAACGAAACAAGCCTGCGGATTCAGATCGCGGGGCTGGCCGACGCTGCCCACGTCGATGATGTAGCGCACGCCCGGCTGGAGCGTGATTTCGCCGCCGTGCTGCATGTGCTGGTGCGAAATGCCGCCGTCATGCTCGAGCGCGTAGTACTCGGCGATGTGCGTGTGCCCGATGAAGATCAGGGGCGCGTCCGTGCGTTCGAATGCGGCCTTGGCATGCCGCTTGTCGAGCAGGTACTCGAAATAATGCACCGGCGCACCGTGCACCAGCAAAAAGCCCGGCTGGCGGATTTCATAACTGAGCCCGTTGAGCCAAGCGACGTTTTCTTCATCGATAACCGTTTGCGTCCACTCGATCGCGCGCCGCGCCGCGGCGTTGAAATATTCGATGCCGAAGTTATCGACCGCCGCCACGTCGTGATTGCCGAGCACCGTCTCGAACGCGCGCTCGCGGATCATGCGCACGCACTCGTTGGGATTGGGCCCGTAGCCGACGATGTCGCCCAAGCACAGCACACGATCGTCCGGACGCATCAGCGAAAACGCCTGGCTGAGCGACTCCTGGTTGCCGTGAATATCCGAAACGATCGCGTACCGCATCAGCGATCGACCTCGGCGAGCACCGCGCGGAGCCGCCGAGCGAACTCCGTGCGCTCATCGGCCGTACCCACGCTCACGCGTACGTATCGATCCAGCGGCGGCGCGCCGGGCTTGCGAACGAACACGCCGTGCGAGAGCAGGCGGTTCATCACGTGCGTCGCGCGCTCGTTCGTGGCAAAGTCGATGCAGACGAAATTCGTGTGCGAACGCAGCGCGGCTGTCCCGAGCGATGCGGCCAGCGCGTAGTACTCTTCGCGGCCCTGCGCGACTTGCGCGACGACGTACGCGCGGAACGCGTCGTCCGCGATCGATGCAAGGGCACCGATTTGCGCGTTGCGGTTGACGCCGTAATGCAGGCGGATCTTCTGAAACGTCACGACGTTGCGCGGTGTGGAAATGAGGTAACCGATGCGCGCACCCGCCATACCGTATGCTTTGGAGAACGTGCGCACTCGCAGCAGACGCCCGTGCAGGAGCGGGGGAAACACGTAGTGCTCGTCCACGAAATCCGCGTACGCTTCGTCCAGAAACAGCAGCGTCGCGCCGGGCAGCGCCTCGAACAGCCGCACGATTTCCGTTGCGGGCAGCAGCGTGCCGCTCGGATTGTCCGGATTGGCGATGTAGACGATGGCCGGGCGCAGATCGTTCGCGCGCGCGATGAGCGCGTCGACGTCGACGAGGCCGTCGGGGCGGTACGGTACGGTTTCCAGCTTCCCGCCGAATCCGGTAACGTGATACGCGAAGGTGGGATACGTGCCGCGCGTGGCAAGCGCAACGCTTCCGGGCCACGTGAACGCGCGTACGGCCAGTCCCATGAGATCGTCGATGCCGGAACCGATGCAGATGTTTTCGGTAGAGCACTCGTGGCGCACGGCCAGAGCGGAGCGCACGTCGTACGATTCGGGATCGCCGTACCAGGAAATATGCGGCAACTCCCGCGCCATCGCTTCCACCGCTTTGGGCGAGGGGCCGAAGGCGCTCTCGTTCGCGCCCAAACGCAGCAGCGAGGCGTGGCCGCCTTCGCGCATGAGCTGCTCCGGTCCGATGAACGGGGTAACGACGGGAATGGCCTCGATGTGAGGCGCCGCCAGGAACTCCGCTTCGGGCTGCACGTTGTTAATCAGTATCCACCCACCAGAAATCGCGTCACCGCGACCGGCGCGCCGGCCGGAACGGACTCTATGGTTTCGTCCAATATTAGAAAACCGCTTGCGCGCGCCAGCAGGCTCACCGAACTGGAGCGCAGTTCCAGCGGATACGCTACGGGGGCGCCCGCCGCCTCGTCCACGCGCACGGGAACGAACCACGTCCACCCCGGGCGCTTGCGGACGGGCGCGTCGAGTTTCGCCTGCGCCACCGCGGCGCGAACGCGGCGGCCGCTCAGCCAGGCGATAATCGGAGCGGCGACGGCTTCGAGAATCAGCAGCGCCGAAGCGGGATTGCCCGGCAGGCCGATGACCGGTTTGCCGCCGATCGCGGCCAGCACGGTCGGCTTGCCCGGTTTGACCCGCAAGCCGTGCACGATGACCCCCGGCTTGCCGAGCTGCCCGATAATGCGCGGCGTGAAGTCCCGGTCGCCCACCGACGAGCCGCCCGTGAGGACGACCGCGTCGCACGTGGCGAGCGCTTCACGCAGCAGCGCCTCCAGGCGCGCCGGATCGTCCGGGGCGATGGGCAGATGCCGGACTGCGGCCCCAAGCGCCTCCAGGGTGCCGGCGACGGCCCAGCGGTTCGAATCGCGGACCTGGGCAATCGAGGGCTGGGAGCCGATGTCGACGAGTTCGTCCCCGCTCGAGATGACCGCGACGACGGGCCGGCGGTAGACGGCGACGCCGGCTATGCCGAGCGTGGCCAGCACCCCGAGCTCTGCCGGGCCGACGCGGCGCCCCGGCTCGAGCAGTGTTTCCCCGGGGCGCATATCGCAGCCGGCCGGCGTCACGCTGTCCCCGGGAGGAACGGCCGTGGAGATCTCCACGCTTTCGCCGTCCAGGTTCACGTCTTCGACGGGCACGACCGCGTCGGCGCCATCCGGAACGACGCCGCCCGTGGGGATGCGCAGAGCGGTGCGCTCCTGCAGCGTGCCGCTCCACGCGCGGCCCATGCGAATCTCGCCGGCAATGGCAAGCCGCCCGGGCGTATCGGCGGATCGCAGCGCGAAACCGTCCATCGCCGAACGCGCGGCGGCGGGATACGACGCTTCGCTGACGATCGATTCCGCGAGAACGCGGCGAAGCGCGTGCTCCAGCGGCACGTACTCCGTTTTCGGCGCGCGCAGCTGCGCGTGCGCAAAATAAAGCGTTACCGCTTGCTCCGGCGCGAGGAGCGCGTCAGTCTGAAATCCAATCCGGCGAGTTTCCATGCTAGACATTTCTTTGATTCGTCGCGACCCCGATCGCGTCCGACGCTCGGCGCAGCGGCGCGGAGGGGATCCGTCGTTCGTCGATGACGTTCTGCGTTTGGATACGCAGTACCGCTCAGCGCTCACCGCCGTCGAAACGGCGAAGGCCGAGAAGAACCGGCTCTCGGCGGAGATCGGCAAAGCCGCCGATAAAGCGGCTGCCGCGCGCGAGCTGCGCCCGCAGATCGAGCAGCTCTCGCAGCGCATCGAAGCGGCCCAGACGCAAGCGCACGAACTGAGCGTGGAGAATCCGGACTCGCCGCTGCGCGAATTGCTCACGCAGTCACCGAACGTTTTGGACGATTCCGTGCCTGACGGCAAGGACGAGAGCGACAACATCGTCGTGCGAGGCGCCGGCACGCCGCGTGAGTTCGACTTCGAACCGCTTCCGCATTGGGAACTCGGCGAGCGTTTGGGCATTCTCGATTTCGAGCGCGCCGCGAAACTCTCCGGTAGCCGGTTTTCCGTACTGCGCGGCGACGGCGCGCGCCTCTCGCGCGCGATCGTGCAGTTCTTCCTCGAGCGCGCGCAGCGCAGCGGATACGTGGAAGTCGCGCCGCCGCTCCTGGTTTCGCGGCAAACGATGTGGAATACCGGCCAGCTCACCAAGTTCGCCGACGCGATGTTTCAAGATCAGGGCGCCGACCTCTTCATGATCCCGACCGCCGAAGTACCGCTGACGGCGCTGCACGGCGACGAGATTTTGAACGCGGAAGATTTGCCGCTGCAATACGCCGCGTATACGCCGTGTTTTCGCAAAGAAGCGGGCGCCGCCGGCAAAGACACGCGCGGCCTAGTCCGCCAGCATCAGTTCGAAAAAGTGGAATTGGTCTGGCTCACGGCTCCGGAACAATCGTTCGACGCGCTGGAGCAACTCACTCGGCACGCGGAATCGCTCCTTGCCGCACTGGAACTGCCGTATCGCGTCGTATCGCTCTGTTCGGCGGACGTAGGATTCAACGCGGCAAAAACCTACGATCTCGAAGTGTGGCTGCCCAGCGCAAGCACGTATCGGGAAATCAGCTCGTGCTCGAACTGTACGGACTTCCAAGCGCGCCGCTCAGCGATTCGTTTCCGCCGCGAACCCAAGAGCAAACCCGAACTGGTGCACACCCTCAACGGCTCAGGACTTGCCGTCGGCCGCACGCTGCTCGCGGTCATGGAAAACTACCAGCAGGCCGACGGATCGATCCGCGTACCCGCCGTTCTGCAAAAGTATCTCGGAACGGACGTTATTCCTCGATCGTAAGCAGCGAGGCGTCGTCGCTGAAGAGGAAACGCGTATCGAACGAACGCGTTTCCATCGTGGCCGCATCGAACATTCGCGAGTGGATCGCAATGCGGTGCAGCAAGCCGTCTTCGCGCTCGGTCTTCCCCGCGTAGGCGTATTGGACGAGCGGCGTTTTGCCGTCGAGCGGCGCCAGGCGTTTGCGCTGCACCAGCATGCCCAGCATGCGGTGCTGCAGCGTGAACGGAATCAGCCGCGCCACGTCGTCGCGCGCGAGCGGCACCAAACCAATCTCGTCGGTGTTTTTCTCCCCGCCGCAGTAGCGCACGAGCATATCCCAGTCGTCCGCCGCGATCCCCGTGATCTTCAGGCCGTAACGGTGTACGATCTGTCCCCGGAAGGTGCCGGGCTGCTCCCAGACTTTGCGCGCGCGAAGCATGACGTACTTGTCCTGCAGCGAGGCGCGAAACTGTATTTCGTCTTTTTGAATCTGGAGCGGCACCACGAGTCCCAGGCCGCTCGCCGAAATATCTACACCGTACGCGCTGACCCACTTGGTGCCCAGCGCGCACCACACTTTGAACGTGTCGCGCCGGCGGGTATAGCGCCGCCGTTCGTTCTTTTCGCGCGCGGTGAATGCCGAAATCGCCTCAGTCATCATGCTGTTGAGTCATCGGCCGAGCAAGCGGCGGCACGCATGCGGTATATCGAACTTTAACCTAGCGTACGGTCGATTGTAAGAATTCGGATAACGCGCGTACGTATTGTGAGGGCTTCGCGGGCTCGGGGCGCGCGCCGCGGCGGCTCTCGATGATCACCCGCGTGCGCTCGCTGTCAATGGGAGCCAGACTGCACGTGAGGCGCTCGGAGTCGATCAGACCGAACGTCGCTTCGATGCTGCCGCGCTGCGAGTCGCGCGTCCGGACGACGCCGCCGAGGAAGTCTTCTATGCCGCGCACGCATTGCGCGAAGACCTCGTCGTACGGACATTCGAGTTCGAGCGTTTGCGTTGCGTGAAGCGCGACTCCGGGCGGGCGTTCCACGCGAAGCCAGTTGCGAAGAAATTTCATCCCGCGCCGCTTCGCGGCGTGCCGGATTCCATCCGGCAGCCACATCCTGTGGCTCGGCAATGGCTCGCGTCCTGCTCGCTCACGCGCCGAAGAACGGCGGCTCCGCGGCCTCCGCCTTGCGCACACCGCTGAGCGCCCCGATTTCGCGGACGACGCCGCCGAGATTGCGTCCCTGCGGCATTACGACCTGATACACGAGATCCATCACTTCCACGCCGTCTTCCGTTCTAATCGACGTTGTCTCGCTCTCGTCGACCCGAACGCCGGCCCCCCGTAAGATGTCGTCGATTTGCCCGCCGAAGACTTCGGGCGAAACGCACTCTATTCGAAGCGTATGCTTGCGCGGCACGCGCATCCACGACATCAGATCGGAATCCGACACACCCAGCGCGAGCAGCGTGATCGCCGTGGACAGCAAGCCGACGTACAGCCCAAAACTATTGGAGTAGCCCAGATTCAGCCCGACCGCGGCCGACATCCAGATGCTCGCCGCCGTGGTCAATCCCGCCGGCGCGTTGCCGCGCCGCACGATGGCGCCGGCGCCGAGAAAGCCGATGCCGACCACCACGTACGATGGGATTCGCGTGTCGTGCAAATGCTGTCCCATCGCCGTAAACGCGGCGGAGGCGGCTGCGACCAGCAAATGCGTGCGAAAACCCGCGGGTTTTGCCGCGGCTTGACGCTGCATGCCGATTGCCCCGCCGAGGATTGCGGCGCCCGTGATGCCCAGGAGCGGCGAAAACGTGAAGTCCAACCGCTAGCGTCCGGCTAGGACGCCTCTTCGATCATGGAGAGGAGTTTCGAACGATCGAGATAGCGGATGTGTCCGCGCTCACGCCGCAAAGCCTGCACGCGTTCCAACTCCGCGATGGCGCGCGCGGCGACTTCCTTCACGGTGCCCGCTGCGGCGGCGATCTGCGCCTGCGTCATTGTGGGCAGCGGAGGAAGCGCGGGATGCAGTTCCTTTTCCGGCGCGGCGTAAGGCAGCAGCGCCGCGGCCACACGCGCGATGATCGGCTGCGAGACTTGCGCGGCCAGTTCGCTCGCGAGCGTGCGCGTGCGCTGCGCGCTTGCGGAGGCGATGGAGATCATGAACTCGGGGTTGCGCGCGGCGACTTCGCGCAACGCCTCGAACGGAATCGTCGCGTAGCGAGCGGTTTTCGAAAGCACGACCGTACGGCCTATCGACAAACCGCCGTCGAAAAACTCCGCTTCGCAGAACGTCTCGAACGGCGAGAGATGAAAGAGCAGACGTTCGCGCGAGCCCGCGCCGACGAACACCGCCATCGCGCCCTCGATGACCAGGCCGAGGGACGTGCAGCCCGAACCTTCGGCGCAGATGATCTGCCCTTTGCGCGCATGCTGTTCGGTCATCAGTTCAACGACCTGGGCGCGAACGTTCTCGTCTAGGTGTGCGAAGACGGCGCTGCGGCGCAACGCCGAGGCCAAAGATGACGAATCGGGATCTACGTGGGAGCGTGTCAGGGTTACGTGCCATTCGCCTGCGCCGACGTTGCGCTGCTCGAATCGAAATTCGATCGGACGCAGCTGCTCCAGGCGCGCGATCAGCGCGCGCGGGTCTACCTCGGTAAGAAATTCAAAGGACTGCCCGGCGGCCAGTTTCCCGGCCTCTTCCAGTACCGTCGCTGCGCGTTCCCACACCGGCAGGTTGCGCAAATCCAGCGGATCGTGCGTCACCATCTGCATCTGCCTTCTCGCTCCGGCGCGTACTCTCATCTCGGCACCGTAGCAGCCGGGCGCTCTCGTGCGTTATGCGAGTGTATGAAACACCAACTACGCATACTCGCCGCCGCTCTCGGCTTGCTCGCGCTCGCGGGCGCGCCGGCGATGTCTGCAGCCCAACCGGCCGCGTATACCACCGCACTAACCGAACTCTACGGCTCCCCGGCGCCCTACACCGGCACCCTGAAGCTTACGGTCTCGGAGGGCGGCATCGTACACGGCTTCTATTTCCCAACCGACGGCGCGTCGCTGTTCATCCCCGTCACCGGCGGTCAGAACGGGAGCAACATCTGGTTCGACATCGGAGACGACGGCATGTACCACGTCCAGGGACGCGTGCACGACGGTACCATCGTCGGTACGGCGTTCACGCACGACAACCGGCAGTACACGTTCGTCGCGAGTCCCGAGCGCTAGGCGCGAAGCCTAGGCCCTCACCTGCTGCCAGGCTTTTTGGGCGGCCGGCGGCAGGTGATCCATCGTCTTGAGAAAGACGGTCAATTGCCAAAGTTGCTTATCTGAAAGCACATCGCCGAATGCCGGCATTCCAGTCCAGCGAATGCCGTGCTCGAGTTTCCAAAACGTCACACCGTCGGGGTCGTCTTCGACGCCGTCATTCGCAAGTTGGGGCGGCTTTTGGTACAGCCCCTTGGCGACGTTGGTCGCGTTGCCGCTCGAATCGCCGTGACACACCGCGCAGTTCTGCGCGTACAGTTTGATGCCGGCGATGAGCGTATCGTTCGTGTCCGCAATTGGAGCCGTCACGCGCGGAGCGGAACGCCGCAGGGTGGCATGCAGCGATGTTTTCGCGGCCCACACTTCGAACTTGGGCGGACGCTCGTCCGCGTTGGCCGGCAAGACGCCCGCACGAATGATGGCGTAGCCTGCGATTGCAGTCGCGACCATGGTGAAAACGATCCCGGCAAGAACGCCTCTGAGCATAAGCCCTCCTTGGCTACGCAGGCTACGAGCCGTCGCTGAGCCTTCGCTGTGAAGAAAGCCCAAGGAGAGGGGGAGATTCGAACTCCCGGAAGATTCATCACCTTCTGCGGTTTTCAAGACCGCTGCATTAAACCGCTCTGCCACCTCTCCGCGGCCGAGTTCCGAATTGGTGAGCCTGCCTCCAAAACTCCTCCGCGGGCGGCCGATAATGTAGGAGTGCAGGCCTCGTATGCAGTGTTGCGCGAGCTGGCGGCTGTGACAAGCCGGCCGCTGCCGCCCGAGGAACTCTTCCAGGCATCGCTCGATGTGTTGCGGCGAGCGTGCGGGCAGGTGCGCGTGCACGCGGCCGGCGATCCCGCGCCGGACGGCGCGCTCGCGGTGGATTTCCCGGACGACGATTCGCAGCCGCGGCAACTGGTCGTGCTTTGCGACCAGCACGGTTCGCCGCCGATCGATCGGGAAGCGCTCGAGATCGCCGCGCTGCAAATCGCGGGCGCGCTGCGGGCCGCGCGCGAACGCGGCGAAGAAACGCCGCGCGGCGCAGCATGGACCGACGCGCTGACCGGCATTGCGAACCGGCGCGCTTTCGACCGGACGCTGGCATCGGAGTTCGCGCGCGCGAAGAACAGCGGCGCTCCGCTTTCGCTCGCCCTGCTCGACGTCGATTTTTTCAAAGACTTCAACGACCGGTACGGGCACGTCGAAGGCGATCGCTGCTTGCGGGAAGTCGCGCAGACCATTGCCGCCGGCATTCGAAAAGAAGCGGACTTCTGCGCT
>DASSZL010000303.1:0-2473 GCA_035713505.1 Vulcanimicrobiaceae bacterium
GCGGCGGTACGCAGCCCGGCGAACAGCTCGTGGCGCAGGGGACCGATGCCGATCGAAACGGCACGCGTTCCGAGATCGAAATAACGTCGACCGTGATCGGAAACGACCGGTACGTCGCGATGTACATCCGCCCTGCCGGCATGCGCCCCGATCCGCAGGCGGAATCGGCGCTGAACGCGCTCTGCCCCACGAAATAGACCAATGAATCACTTCATGCGGCGGCTGCTCGCGCGGCAGCCGCTCGCATGGACGTTGCCCGAAGCCGAAGGACCGGCGCTGCGCCGCGCGCTGGGCTGGCCGGCGCTCACCGCCATCGGCCTGGGCACGATGCTGGGCGGCATTTTCCCGACCATCGGTGCGGGTGCGCACGCCGCTGGGCCGGGCGTCGTGCTCGCGTACGGGATCTCGGGCGTGGTCAGTCTGTGCGCTGCGCTCTGCTACGCGGAATTCGCCTCGATGGTGCCGGTCGCGGGCAGCGCGTACACGTACGCGTATGCGACGCTCGGCGAACTGGTCGCCTGGGTCATCGGCTGGGATCTCATCCTCGAGTACGGGCTTTCCGTCGCGCCGACCGCATCATCTTGGTCGGATTATCTGCAGCATCTGCTCGGTAATTTCGGTTTCCAACTGCCCGCGATTCTCCAGACCGGACATGCCTACGGCCCGCACCCGCAAATCGATCTGATCGCCGCGCTCATCACGCTGCTCATTACCGTGCTTATCGCGGTGGGCATTCGCGAATCGGCGAACGTGAACGGCGCGCTGGTTATTTTTCAAGTCGCGACGATGATCGTGTTTTTGGCCGCGCTCGCGGGCGCCGTGCATCCGCAAAATTTTCACCCGTTCGCTCCGCACGGCTGGCACGGCATCGTCGCCGGATCTGCGCTGGTGTTCTACGCGTACATCGGCTTCGACACGGTAACCGTCGCTTCAGAAGAATCGAAGAACCCGGTGCGCGACGTGCCCATCGGCATCATGCTTTCGCTCGTGATCGGAGCGTTGCTGTACATGTCGCTCGCCTACGTGACCGTCGGCGTGATGCCGTTCGAGCGGCTCAGCGACGGCGCGGCGATGCTCGATGCGGTAACGGGCGCGCACGCTTCACGCGCGGTGTATTGGGTTGTCGCGCTCGGAGGCATCGCCGGCAACACGACGGTCATGCTCACCTCGCTGCTCGGACAGATTCGCATTTTTTACGTGATGGCGCGCGACCGCATGCTGCCGCCCGGTGTTGCCCGGGTGCATCCGCGCTTTCGCACGCCCGCGCGCATGACGATTATCACCGGCATCGTCGTGGCGATATTGGCCGCCGCGCTGCCGCTCGCCGATTTGCTGAATTTCGTGAACATCGGCACGTTCTCGGCGTTCGGTATCGTGTGCCTGGGTGTGCTGGTGCTGCGCTTCATTCATCCTGACGCGAAGCGGCCGTTCAAGGTGCCGCTGGCGCCTGTCTTTACGGTGCTCGGCGCGGGCGGATGCTTTTACCTGATGGCCTACGGGCTGGGATTGCCGACGTGGATCAGGTTCATCGTGTGGTTCACACTCGGATTGATTGTGTACGCTCTGTACGGATATCACCGGTCTCGCTTGCGTGCTGTTGTGGGCGATTGAAGACGTCCATCAAAAACGACTTCACGAGATCCCACGAATCGGCGACGGCCTGCGCGACGGCTTCGTCCGAGTAGCTCTTCAGTTCCTCGACGGCCTGCGGGCGGCCGTGACGGAAGAACGAATGTCCCACGTTCGGATAGATCTGCATGCGCACGTCTTTGCCGGCGGCTTTGAGTGTTTGCCGGATACGATCCATGTCGTAACGCGAGACGTAATAATCTTGCTCGCCGAAGATCAGCAGCAGCGGGACGTCCGCTTTGCCCGCATGCTCGAGCGGCGGTTCACCTCCGCCGGGCATCGACGTGGAGAGATAGGTTGGATAGAACATGATCGCGCCGCACAGATCGCGCTGATCCGCGGTCACGAACGCGGCGGTCGCGCCGAAACCGAAACCCAATGTCGCAATCTTTCCGGTCTTCACGAACGGCTGCGCATTGAGCCACTCGACGGCGCCCCGGATATCGGCGCCCAGATTGCTCGCCGTCACCGGCCTTGCGATCTCCAGGGCGCGTTTCATGCCCTCCTCGGTGTAGGCCTCGCTCGTCTGCGGGTCCGTGCGGTGATAGTAATCCATCGCAAGACCCACATAGCCGATGCTCGCCATCAGCTCCGTCACCCGCTTGGTTTCGGGCGTGAACCCGAACAGTTCGTGCAGGACGATGACCGCCGGATGGGGCCCCGAGCCTTCCTGGGGCCGTGCCATATACACCTGCATATTGGAACCATCGACGGGAATAATGACGTCTTGGCTGATCATGATTAGGTTGCTCCCTCCGCGTGGTATCATTCCCAGCACATGCATCCGATAACCGGCTCCTCGGGACGCCTGGAGATTCACGCAGCCTCTTTGCCCCAGCGAGCC
>DASSZL010000304.1:0-7438 GCA_035713505.1 Vulcanimicrobiaceae bacterium
GGATGCCATTGCGCGGGAACCGTGGGGCCGTTCATGGCGGTAAGCAGTTGACGCGCGACGAGCCCGGTAACGGGCGTTTCCGGAATCGGCGGAAGATTGATCGCGGAAAACGGTTTGTGCTTGGCGCCCGGAACCGGAATCCCGATGGCGGTCGGATCGCCGGGATCGTCGAGAAGCGTGAGCGTGTTGCGCATGGCGCCGCCGAGCGAACGATAGGGGCCGTTCGGATACACCTCGCCGTCCCAATATCCTCCGTTCAACGGATCCGAAAACAGCAGCACGGCGCGCGCGCCGTGTTTTGCCGCCTCATAGGCTTTGCCCGTGAGGCTTCCACCGCCGCCCACCCGCGCGAGAATGATTGCGCCTCGCACGGAAACGCCCATCGAATCGAGCTTCGCGTAATCTTCAGGCTTGCCGTAATTCGCGTAAACGACCGGCCCGGTAACGTCGCCGTCGACGGCATAGGCCGAATACGGCTTGCCGATGTCGCGATGGTCGCGCGAATACGGATCGCCGGGAACGGCGGGCTCGTACAAATCGATCGCTTGGCGTCTCGGAGCCGTCAACGCGAGCGTTTCAACGGTTGGATACGCAATCGCGACGTCGTACTCGACGAGCCGGGCATCCCAGCCCGCCTTCGCAAGCTGGTCGCGGAAATACAGCGCGGAGCGTTTGTCGCCCGCTTGTCCCATACGGTGCACGTAGGAAGCCAGTCCCAGTTCGTCGCGCATGGCCTGCGCGGCGCTCGGAGATGAATTCACGACCGACTCATAGCGGTGTTCCGCGGCAAGTTGCGTCGGAGAAAACCCTCGAATCGTGTCGTGCTCAGAAGTGTCCGCGCGCGAAGGCAGCGCGGCGGTGAGCGATACGGCCAATACTGCGGCAGCTATGCTACGGATCATGCGGAAGAGTACGACCCGCCTGTTTGAAACGCCCGCTTTTTTACTGTGCCGCCGCTGCGGCAGGCGCCTGAGCCTGCGTGCCGCTCTCGTGCTGGATCAGCCGCGTGTAGCTTTCTCGGTCGACGACGAACAAAATGCTGGCCAGAAAGACGAGCATGAAGACCACCGCGCTGCCGAAGGCGATGGGGAAACCGAAGCGCGCGGCAAGCGCGGTGAGGATCAGCGAGTTGAACGCCCCCATGACGTTCAGCGCGCCGTTGTAAAAGCCGTACACGATTCCGGTTGAGCCCGCGTTCGGCGAGATGTCTACGACATTCACGGCCCATGCTCCCACGGTCATGTTCATCAGTAACTGCGCCACGCCAATCAGCACCGCGGTGGCGCCTGCAAGCTCCGCGCGCGCGCTAATCAACGAGCCCAGAATACAGAACATCGCGCAAAACATCGGCGCGGCTGTTCCGATTCGGCGCGCGGTCAACCGGTCGAAGCGCGCGACGAGACGATCGTTGAACGGGCCGGAGATGATGAAGCCAAGAAAGCCGAGCAGGCCGCCCAGACTCGCCCATGCCGAGCTTTTCAGGATGCTCATGTGGAACGTATAGTACATATAGCTCGGCATCCAATACAAAAACGTGAACAGAATGTACCCGAACGTCAGATAGATGAGCAGCATCCCCAAGCCGGTGCGGCTGAAGAATACGTTCTTGATGCCCTGCCAGTCCGCGGGCTCATCGCTAACCGCGTGATTGCCAATCCACACGCGTTCTTCGGCATTGACTCGGTCGTCGAGTGCCGGGCGATCCCGAACGACGGCGTACCAAAACGGCACGATCAGCGCGCCGGCGATGCCGAAGATGATGAACGTCCATTGCCATCCGAATTTGACCAGGATGAATCCGGCGAGCAGCGTTCCAATGGTCGGGCCGAGATACTGCCCGGAGCCGGCCCACGTGTACAGGGTGGAGCGCTCACTGGGCGCAGTCCACGTTTTTGCGCATTTCGCGTTGATCGACCAGATCGGCGCTTCGCCCGCGCCCATGAGTGCGCGGATTACATACCAGCCGCCCAGGCCGCGAGCCAGGGGCGTGACCGCCGTGAACACCGACCACCAGCCAAGAATGATCGGCAGCGCTCGCCGCAATCCGAGCCGGTCCACGAGCCAACCGCCGGGAAAATTGAAAATCGCATAGACGATGCCCCACGCAAAGGCAATGGCGCCGATCTGCTCCAGACTAAACCCGAAGTCGTGGCGAATCGCGGGAATGGAGACCGAGAAGTTCACCCGGTCCATATAATTGACAAAGATGCTCAAAAACATGAGCAGAAACACAAAGTACCTGCGCTTTGTCATACCTTGAGAATCCGGGGAAGCGCCGGTAAACTCCTCGGGGAGGGCCGTGTGCGGCATCATCCGAAGCGACGAGCGCCATGCGCAGCAGTCTCCTGACCGTAATAGCCGCCGTGTTCGCGGTGTGTATTGCCTCGCAAACCGCCGGTGCCCCGCGCGGCGGCCTCCCGAGCGTGCCTATCGTATCCTGAAGAGCCTCCAGTGACGAACGATAAGAAAAAAAAGTCCTGGGTTGCAGCAGGGCAACCCAGGACCGGGACTGGAGAAAACTCGATAACGCCGCTTACGTCGCGTCGCGGACGTTGCGTTTGGTCTTGTCGATCTCGGCCTTCGTTTCTTCGGAAACCTCGCGGGCCATTGAGCCCGCCTTCTCGCCCGGAGTCATGACGTCGCCGTACTCCGCGCGGGTTTGCCGTTCGGCGTCCGCGCTGCCGCGATGCGCGCCTTCCTTGATTGCGTCGCCCACGTCTTGTACGGTCTTTTTGATTTCATTTGCCATAGTGCCGTTTGCCTACCCCGGGGTTGTGATGCGCTAACGTGCGAAGGGCTTGCTCGCCCGCACTACTGCCAGCGATCCACAATCGTCTTGGCAAGACGCGCAATCAGCAACTGCGCGAGGTTATCGGGCGTCCAGCTGTGGTCCGGATTATCATACGTGAACGCAGAGATGACAATTGGGCCGTTTTTAGCGTACACGACGGCAACGTCGTTGCGCACGTCGTCGAGCGCTCCGGTCTTGTTCGCGACTTCGAGGTTTCCGAGGTAGCGGGGAATCGCGTCGCGATCGGTCTGGTTCTTGAGCATGGAGACGGCAGCACCGCAGAGCGCTTGCGGGATCGTATCGCAGGTTGCGAAGTGCTCCATAACCTGCGCCATTTCGCGAGCCGTGGTTTTCCCGAGGCCGAACGTTTTTTGGTCCGCCGGCGCGTCGGGCGGCGCTGGCATAAACACTTTCTTGTACAGCCAGGTGTTCTTCAGTCCAAGCGACTGGATTCGGTCGTCGATGTTTTGCAGGCCCAGCCGGTCTATCACCAGATTGGTAGCCGTGTTGTCGCTGACGACGACCATCATCGTGAGCGCATCTTTGAGCGTGAGCACCAGCGGCGTGTCGAATAGCGTGAGCACGCCGGAGCCTTCAACCTGATTGGCCTTCGTGAGTGTCAAGCGGTCCGCAAACGCCGCGCGGCCCTCTTGGACGTCTTTCACGGCGTCATACAAAATCGTGAGTTTGATGACCGACGCTGTCGGCACCGGGGTGTCGGCGTCGATCGCGACGGTCTTCCCGCTATGTAAATCCGTTGCGTAGAGCGCCACTTTGCCGCGGTATCCCGCGACGGCGGATTGCAGCTGCGCTTGCAGCGCCGCGTCGTCTTGTGCGAGCGCACGCACCGAACACGCGAGTGCCAAAAAGAGTGCAAGTCCGCAGCGTACTATCATGAAGCTAGCGTTCGCCGACACCACGTTTAAGGTCCCGCATGGCCCACTTTCCGAAGACGACGGTGGGATAGCGATCCACCAGCAGCGCGAGAAGACGTATCGCTTGCGTTTGTGCCGGTTCCCCGGGAAGCCGCTCGAACGTGGAGGCCAATTCCCAGGCAGCGCGCACGTAGGCGGGGTCGCTGCCGCCGCCCGAAAGGGTGAAGAAGCGATCCTCGAGCGTCAGTGCTGCCGCGCTCTGCTCGGAGGGCGGCGAACCGGAGACGGCGTCGACGGCGCGAACGAGCGAAGCCGGCATCTCGCGCGCCGCGCCGGCCGCGTACGGCGTTTCCGGAAAGCGATCGCGCAATTGCTGGAGTATGCCGAGTGCGCGCGTTCGCGCGTCGACGCCGGGCAGGCTCGCATATAACTGCGCGAGGTTCCAAAAAGTCGAGGGCAGCCAAGAATCGCGCGGAAATCGTGAAGACCAATCCTGCAGAGCGTCGTCGACGATTCCGGCATCGTGTTCGATCGCGTCGGAGCGGCGGCGCGCGTGATACAACTCGTCCTTCAACGAATAGACCATATGCCGGATGCTGATTGGGCTGAGTTTCTGACGGCCGAAATACTCGTCCGCGGGCGCAAGATTCGAAAGCGAAACGGGACCGCTTAGCGCGATCCCGTTTGAAGATGAAAGACTGAACGCTGCGAGCGTTGCCAGGGTGACCGCGAACACCAGGCTCGTCCTTGTCATCTCTGGACCATAGTCTTTCGCGGGTACTCTCGTACGTCATGGCAGCCGTAGGAGGGCCCGCCCGGCCGCTATCCTCCGGCGATGGCGCCGACGATCAACAACGGTTCACGTCCTTGCGCAACGGCATCGGGCAGCGCTGCATCCGCGGATTCATGCGAGAGATCGCGTTCGCAAGCGAAGAATCGCACGAACGGCCGCCGCCGCTGCGTAGCCTGATCGCGAATCGTGCCGCGCAGCATTGGAAAGCGAGTTTCGATTGCGTCCAGGACCGCGCGCACGGTCGCAGGCCCATCGACCTCGAGCTCCACGTCGCCGCCGATTCTCGCAAGCGTGCGCAGATGCGCCGGCAAGACCACGCGAATCACGCGAGGGTTTGCACCTCCACCGAAAGCACCGCGGGCAAATCGTGGACGATCGCATTCCACTCCTCGCCGCCGTCGGCGGATGCATAGACTTGCCCGCCGGTCGTCCCGAAATACACGCCGCACGACTCCAGCGAATCGACGGCCATCGCATCGCGCAGCACGTTGACATAACAATCGCGCTGGGGCAAACCTTTCGTCAGCGCTTCCCACTCCTCGCCGCCGGTGCGGCTGCGATAAACCTGCAATTTGCCGCCGAGCGGAAAATGCTCCGAGTCGCTCTTGATCGGTACGACGTAGACCGTGTCGGGCTCGTGCGCGTGCACGTCGATGACGAAGCCGAAATCCGTCGGCAGATTGCCGCTTACCTCGCGCCACGAATCGCCGGCGTCGTCCGTGCGCATCACGTCCCAATGCTTTTGCATGAACAGGACGTTCGGGCGCGCTGGGTGCATCGCGATGCGGTGCACGCAGTGGCCGACTTCCGCGTCTGGATCGGGAATGAACTCCGATTTCAATCCGCGGTTGATCGGCTTCCACGTTGCGCCGCCGTCATCAGTGCGGAATGCGCCGGCTGCGGAAATAGCGACGAATATGCGCTGCGGATCGGCCGGATCCTGAACGATCGTATGCAGGCACATGCCCCCGGCGCCGGGCTGCCACGATGAACCGGTGCTGTGCGTGCGAAGGCCGGACAGTTCTTTCCAGGTTTGCCCGCCGTCGGCGGATTTGAAGAGCGCGGCGTCTTCCACGCCGGCGTACACCGTGTCCGGCTCACTGAGCGAAGGCTCCAGATGCCACACGCGCGCGAACTCCCACGGGTGCGGCGTTCCGTCGTACCACTGATGCGTGCCGGTAATGCCGTCGTACGCAAACTGGTTGCCGGCCGGCGCCCACGTTTTGCCGCCGTCGTCGCTGCGCTGAACGACTTGGCCGAACCACCCGCTGGTTTGTGAAGCGTAGAGGCGATCGGGATTAACGGGAGAGCCCTTCATGTGGTAGATCTCCCATCCCGCGAAGTGCGGTCCGCTGATGTCCCAGCGGTCGCGCCGCTCATCCGAGGTAAGGACGAACGCGCCCTTGCGCGTTCCGACGAGTAAACGTACTCCGCTCATGCAACACCTCCGGCGTGGCAAGCGGTCTTTGCTTTTGAGACGCCGCTCCCTGTCACGCGCGGTGATTTCAGAGCGCTATTTCAGCACTGAGATGCTCAAACTGCAACTCGAGCCCGACGAGCAAGCCGTTCGCTTTGGGCCGTTCACGCTCGACATCCCCGCCCGCTCGCTCGTACGCGGTGCAGATGCCGTCGCGCTGACACCGAAGGAACTCGACGTGCTGGTGGTGCTCGTTCTGCTGCGCGGACATCTCGTGCCGAAGGACGACCTCGTCCTGCACGCGTGGGCCGGTGAACCGATCACCGACTCGGCACTTTTTCAAACCGTGTATCGGCTGCGCCGGGCGCTTGCGCAATATGACTTGTACGGCGAATACATTGCGACCGTTCCCGGGCGCGGGTATCAATTCGTAGCCCCCGTCCAAATGGCGGATTCGCTCGTGCGGACGTTCGACGTCGCAAGCGACGTTTTCAGTTGTTACAGCCGCGGCATGTTCCAGTTTCAGCATCGTACCCAGCGATCGCTCGCTGCCGCGATTGCACTATTTCGTCGCGCGCTGCGGCTGGATCCGCAGTTCGTTCCCGCGCACGTCGGACTGGCGCACGCGCATCTGTGCATGGCCGTGGCTTTGTTCGCAAACCACGCGTATTGCTATCATCGCGCGCTGCGCGCGTGCCGGAACGCGCTTGCCATCGACCCGCAGTGCGGGGACGCGTACGCGATACTCAGCGAGATCCACGTCTTTTTCGAGGCCGACGTCGAAAGCGCCCAACGAACCGTGCGCCGAGCGCTTTGCCTGGCACCGAACTCGCCGCGCGTGCGGACCGCTGCGTTTTGGGCATTCTTAACCGCCAACGACCTCGGCGAAGCGATGCACCACGTTCGTGAGGCGCTCACCGCCGATCCGTCCTCGAATCATTTCACCACGTTGCTCGGCGCCGCGCTCTATTATGCCGGCCGTTTATCGCAAGCGCGCGCGCATCTGGCCGACGCGCACCTCTTTCGTCCCGCCGATTCGATGGCGCTGTTCTACGACGGCTGCATCCTTGCGCTTCTGGGCGACTATGATGCCGCGCAGTCGCGGTTTTCGCAGATGGAATCCGCCGATCGCGCGACGCGCGTTCTAGCGGTACGGGCGTGGATCGCCGCTCGCCGGGGCCGGCGCGATCTCGCGCACGAAATCATCGCGGGGATCGCGTCGCTGCGGCGCACCGACGACCTTGCCCTCGCGTTAGCGCTCACCGCCGTGGGGCGGCTCGACGAAGCTGCCGCGCACGCTCGCACCGCAGCTGCTGAAAAGCAAACGAGCTGTTATCTCATTCCGATCGATCCATTCTTCGAGCCGCTTTACCGTCACATGCGCTGTTAGATATTGTTAAGCGCGTTCGCGCGCGCTGTGCCATGCTAGTGTCGTCGCATTTTGCGGCACACACAGCCTCACAACGGAGGAAAGCATGCACAGACATACGTTTGGGCGTGCGCTGACCGCTGCGGTGATGCTCGTGGCAATGCTGAGCCAGGGAACATGGGCACTGGCCGGC
>DASSZL010000305.1:0-8705 GCA_035713505.1 Vulcanimicrobiaceae bacterium
GGAGGTCGCGTCGATTATCGCGTTCTTCGCGAGCGAGGCGGCAAACTACGCGAACGGCGCGACGATTGACGTAAACGGCGGCAGTTACGTACGCTAGGTGAGGCGTTTCACCAAACGCGTCGCGTTGCGCGCGGTGATTGCATAAATCGAGAGCTGCGGATTCACGCCCAGACTCGTTGGAAAGATCGAGCCGTCGAACACCGAGAGATTGCCGACGTGATGGTGCGAGCCGTAACTGTCCACGACTGAGGTCTTCGGATCTTCGCCCATGCCGCAGCCGCCCATGACGTGCGCGCTGAACACGCGCATGCGCAGAATGTCCATTGGAAACCCATCGATCGCCGCAAGCGCGGCCTTTAGCGTCGGATACGGCTGCGCATTCTCGTGAATCGGGAAAACCGTCTTCGCGCCGGCGGCAAATTGGATCTTTGCCATCGTGCGCAGCGCGCGCCGCGCACCGTCCCACAAGTACGGCGTCAGGGGATAATCCAGGACCGGCGTGCCGTCGCCTTTGAGTTCGACGCGCCCGCCGGCGCTCTGCGCGTTGAAGCCGTCGCGCAGCAGCGCGATAATCACTTGCACGTTTGAAGCGCTCGCCATCAGATCCGCATGCTCTTTGCCGAAGCCGACGAGCGAGGTGGACATGAGCACCGGATGCAGCGGCGGCACTTCCAGCTTGTATCCCACGGGGCCGTCGATCGGCTGCGTTCGCAAGAAATGATCGGAATAGATCGATTGCGGCGCGCCGGAGTAGCCTTTGACCGGCTCCGGCATCGTCGCCGCCGAGATCAGCGTGGGATGTAAAAACGTGCGTTTCCCGGCACGCTGATAGGGGTCGGGCAGGCCGCTGCGCAGCAGCACCGCCGGGCTGCCGATGGCGCCCCCCGCGAGCACGTAGTGCCGCGCGTGGATCGTGATCGTATGCGGCGAGGGCGTGATGCCGTCGGCCTGCATCGCGCGGCATCGCAGCGCGGTGATGTTCGTGCCGTCGAACGTGAACCGTTCGGCGCGCGCGCGGTGATAGAGTTGCGCGCCGCGCTGCAGCGCCGCGGGGATCGTCGTTACCAACATCGATTGCTTCGCGTTGGTCGGGCAGCCCATGCCGCAGTAGCCCAGATTCCAGC
Organism: Vulcanimicrobiaceae bacterium; assembly: GCA_035713505.1. Lineage (GTDB taxonomy): Bacteria > Vulcanimicrobiota > Vulcanimicrobiia > Vulcanimicrobiales > Vulcanimicrobiaceae > DATGJX01. The sequence goes on from DASSZL010000305.1 coordinate 1,125, forward strand.
AGCCTTTGACGTTGCGCGGAATCGGTTTGGTCGGAATGCCGAGTTTCGCCGCACCCTCGCGAAGCAGACTGTTGTTTTCGTTCGGCGTCAGCCACGGATGCACGTTGAGGCGCTTTTCCATGTGTTCAAACCACGGCGCGAGATCCGCTTCGCCGAAGTCGCGCGCGCCGAAGTGCTCGCGCCAATACTGCAGCGTTTGCGGCGGCGTACGAAAACTGCTGGTCCAGTTCACGGTCGTCGAGCCGCCGACGCAGCGGCCTTGCAGAATCGTAATGCTTTTGTCTTTGGTGCGCCGTCCCGCCGACTCTTGATAGAGCTGCGGATACGCTTCGCGCTCGAGCATGTGGAAATCCGAGGACGAACGCAGCGGCCCTTCCTCGACGAGCACCACATGCAAACCGGCGTGCGAGAGAATCTCCGCCGCGGTGCCGCCGCCCGCGCCGGTGCCGATGACAACGACGTCGGCTTCCACGTGCCGGTCGCCGGCGAGCCGCGCGGCATCGTGCACTTGCCAGCCGCTCTTCACACCCTGCGCAACGATATCGCGAATCATTATGCCACGCTCGGCGGTCCGGCGTAGCCGATCGCGGTCCAGGACCGGGTATTGCCGTACCATGCGGCCATGATGAGTTGATGCAGCGCGTCATATGCGCTGCGCAGCTGCACGATGTTGCTGTACCGGAAGCGCCGCAAAAACGCGGCGATCTCTTCATGCGTCGCGGCATGCCACGGATGCCACACGCCCGCGACGAACATGCGCGAAAGCGGAAACCGTAACAAGCCCAGCAGTTGATGCACTTCCCCTTGCACCGCGAGCGGCAGCCCCGAGACGGCGACGTCGAAGCCTTTGACGACCTCTTGCACGGGCGCGTCGAGGCCCAGCATCACCGGCGCGATCGCGGCGACGATTGCGCGATCGTCTCCCGTTGAGAAATCATAGAGGATATCGCCGGCCGCGAGTGCGCCGGCTGCGGCGAGACCGCCCAGGAGTAGTTGGCGGCGTGTAGGCACAGTGCCGCAGGTATTCGCCGCCGGTTCGCGCGATACATACGGGATGCGCCGCTGGAACGGCTGGGGCGACGAATCGATTCGTTTACCGCTGCCACGGACCGCGCTTGCGTATTTGCATGAACGCGCGGGCCCCGGCGCGCCCGTGCGCGATGCGGATCTCGCCGCTGTGACGGCCGCCGTCCCGCCAAGCCGTTTGCCCGGCGATCCGCGCATTGATACGAATCCGCAGACGCGCGTACTGCACGCCCGCGGGCAAAGTCTGCCCGATTGGCTTGCCTTGCGGTTCGGCCGCATCGACCGCGTGCCCGACGGCGTCGCGTTTCCGCAAACCACGCAAGAGGTGCGCGAGCTGCTCGCATTTGCGCAGCATTGCGGCGCGAGCGTCATTCCGTACGGCGGCGGCACCAGCGTGGCCGGCCATATCAATCCGCTGCAAAGCGACGCGCCGGTGCTCACCATTTCGCTCGAGCGTATGCGCCGGCTGCTCGATCTCGACGTGCCCAGCCGCTTGGCACGATTCGAGGCCGGCGTGCGCGGACCCGATTTGGAGGCGCAGCTGCGCGAACGCGGGTACACGCTCGGGCACTTTCCGCAGTCGTTCGAATACTCGACGCTCGGCGGATGGATCGCGACGCGTTCCTCCGGGCAGCAGTCGCTCAAATACGGACGCATCGAGCAGCTCTTCGCGGGCGCTCGCGTCGAAACGCCGGCCGGTACGCTCGACATACCGACGTTCCCCGCGTCTGCCGCCGGCATAGACATTCGCGAAATGATCCTGGGCTCCGAGGGACGCCTGGGCATCATCACGCAGGCGAGCGTGCGCGTCCGTCCCGTTGCACGCCACGAATCGTTTCACGGCTGGTTCTTCCCGGACTGGGAGCACGCCGAGCGCGCCGTGCATGCGCTCGTGCACGCGGAAGTTCCGCTTTCCATGATTCGCCTGGCAAACGAAATGGAAACGCTGACGACCCTGCGCATGGCCGGTCACGCGCAAACGATAGCGCTGATCGAACGTCTGCTTGCAGTGCGCGGCTGCCGCGAGCGCAAATGCCTGCTCATCGTCGGCGTGAACGGATCGCTTGGCGAGGTGCGGCGCACTTGCCGCGCGCAAGGCGGCGTCTATTTCGGAAAGCGCCTTGGCGAGAAGTGGCGCGAAAACCGCTTTCGCGGCGTCTATTTGCGCAATTCGCTCTGGGAGAACGGCTACGCGGTGGACACCGTGGAAACCGCCGTGGATTGGCCGCGCGTGCGCACCATGATGCGCGCGATACAGGCAGCCGGAGAGCGCGCACTGGATAATCGCGTCCACGCCTACACGCATCTCTCGCACGTCTATCCGCAAGGATCGAGCGTCTACTCCACGTTCATTTTTCCCCTCGCGAACACGTACGAAGAGAACCTCGCGCGCTGGCGTGCGCTGAAAAGCGCCGTGAGCGAAACGATCGTCGCGAACGGGGGAACGATCAGCCACCAGCACGGCGTCGGCGTCGATCATCAGCCGTACCTGCGCGCCGAAAAAGGCGAACTCGGCATCGGCGCAATGCGAGCGCTGTTCGCGCGTTTCGATCCGGACGGGATGCTGAACCCGGGAAAACTCTGCTGATGCACTCGCGCGAGACGGCGTGGGCGCGTCTGGGCCGGCCGCTCGACGTACTCGTGATCGGCGGCGGCGTGACCGGCGCTGCGGTGCTGCTCGAAGCCTCGCGGCGCGGGCTGGACGCGGCGCTTGTGGAACGAGGCGATTTCGCAAGCGGCACGTCGAGCCGTTCTTCGAAACTCGTGCACGGCGGGCTGCGGTATCTGCGCGAAGGCAAGCTGCGATTGACGCGCGAGTCGGTTCACGAACGCGAAGCGTTGCTGCGCGAGGCGCCCGGCTTGGTCGAACCGATGCCGTTTCTCATGCCGCAGTATCGCGGCAAGGGCCCGAACAAGTCGCTGACGCAGCTCGGTCTCGCGTTGTACGATGCGCTTTCAGGGCAGCGGCGGCGCGAGTATCTCGATGCCGCTCAAACGCTCGAGCGCGAACCCGCAATCGCCTCCGAGCAATTAGTGGGAGCGCACGTCTTTTACGATGCGACGACCGATGACGCGCGCCTCGTGCTGCGTCTACTGAACGAAGCCGAGCCCTTTGGGGGCGTTTCATTGAACTACGCCGGCGTTACCGGGCTTCACCGTGATAAGCACGGGAAGATTGCGGCGGCGCAAGTTCGCGATACCATCCACGAGCGGGAACAGCGCGTCACCGCGCGTGCGTTCGTGAACGCGACCGGCGTTTTCGCCGACGGACTGCGCGAACAGCTCGCGCGTCCGCGAAAACTGCGCCCGCTGCGCGGCAGCCATCTGCTGCTGCGGCATGAGCGGCTGCCGCTCACGCACGCCGTCGCCTTTTCGCATCCCGCGGACGGACGCCCCGTATTTGCGTATCCGTGGATGGGCGCCACGCTGGTTGGAACGACGGACATCGATCATCGCGAGGACGTTTCGAGCGAGCCCTCGATATCGCGCGGGGAATTTCAGTATCTGCTCGATGCGCTCGCGGCGCAGTTTCCCGGCGTGCCTATCGACCAGAGCGACATCGTCTCGACCTTCGCCGGCGTGCGCCCGGTGATCGCGGGCGGTCACGCCGACCCCTCGCGCGAGAGTCGCGACCAGCTGCTGCTCGAAGAGGACGGACTGATCACGATAACCGGCGGAAAGCTCACGACGTTCCGGCCCATGGCCCTTGCCGCGCTCGGTGCGGTTTCCAAGCGGATCGGCAAATCCGTGGACATGAAACAGGCGCGCATTTTCGAAGATGCGCACCCGTCGGCGTCGCCGCGGCTGAACGGCCGCTACGGCGCGCACGCCGCCGACGTGATGGACGGCGTGCGCGCGGGCGACCTCGATACGATCGAAGGCACGGAAACGACGTGGGCGGAGCTGCGCTACGCACTGCGCGCCGAATGCGTCGTGCATTTGGAGGATCTGCTGCTTCGCCGTACGCGTCTGGGCCTACAGCTGGCCGGCGGCGGGGTGCAAGTTTTACCGCGTGCCGGAGAGTTGTGCGCACAGGAGCTCGGCTGGGACGAAGGCCGCCGCCGACAAGAAATTTCCGTGTATCTGGAACGCATTCGCACGCATTATGGTCTGCCCGCGTGAGCGCGGACTTGCTGCTCGCCATCGACAACGGCACGCAGAGCGTTCGCGCGCTCGTGTTCGACGCGCGCGGCGAGCTGCTTGCAAGAACGCGCGTTGAGCTGAACGGCTACTCTTCCCCGCAGCCGGGGTGGCACGAGCACGACCCCAACGCTTTTTGGACCGCCGTCTGCAGTGCGTGCCAAGCGCTCTGGCAAGAGCATCCGCAATTGCGCGATCGTATTGCGGCGCTCGCCGTAACCACGCAGCGCGCAACGGTGATTAACGTGGACGAGAACGGCGAACCGCTTCGGCCCGCGATTACCTGGCTCGACCAGCGCAAGGCGCTGGATGTGCCGGCGATTTCGCCGCTCTGGCGTGCCGCGTTCGCCGCCGCCGGCGTATCGCGAACGATTCGCTATTTCCAGCGCGAAGCGGAAGCGAACTGGATACGCACGCAGCAGCCGCAGGTGTGGAACGCGACGCGTAAGTATGTGCTGCTCTCGGGATTTCTGCTGCACAAGTTCTGCGGGCGGTTCGTCGATTCGATCGGATCGCAGGTCGCGTATATTCCGTTCGACTACAAAGCGCTTCGCTGGGCTTCGCGCGGCGACTGGAAATGGCAGGCGCTGCGCATCGACCGCGATCTTTTGCCCGAACTGGTGCCACCCGCCGCGATCATCGGAGAGATTACGGACAGCGCGAGCGCGCAGACCGGTATTCCGCGCGGCACGCGAATCGTTGCGGCGGCCGCGGATAAAGCGTGCGAAGTGCTCGGCGCGGGCTGCGTGGATCCAAGCGTCGCATGTTTGAGTTACGGGACGACCGCGACGATCAACCTCACCACGCCGCGCTACATCGAAGCCACGCCGTTCATTCCGCCGTATCCGGCGGCGCTGCCGAACGCCTACAACACCGAGGTGCAAATTTTTCGCGGCTACTGGATGGTGAGCTGGTTCAAAGAGCAGTTCGGCGTCTGGGGCGACGAACTCGTCGCGAGCGTGCCGCCCGGCGCGATGGGTCTGATGCTGCAGCCCTACTGGTCGCCGGGCTTGAAGAATCCGGGGCCCGAGGCAAAGGGCGCCATCATCGGCTTCGGCGACGTACACACCCGCTCGCACGTGTATCGCGCGATACTCGAAGGGCTGGCGTTCGCGCTGCGTGAGGGCAAGGAGCGCATCGAAAAGCGCGGGCGCTTGACGATCCGCGCCTTGCGCGTCGCCGGCGGCGGCTCGCAAAGCGACGCGGCAATGCAGATTACCGCCGACGTGTTCGGCTTGGCGGCCTCACGCCCGCACGTATACGAAACCTCCGGTCTGGGCGCGGCCATCACCGCGGCGGTCGGCATCGGATTGCATCCAGATTTCGAGAGCGCGGTTCGCGCGATGACGCGCGTGCAGCGCGTCTTCGAACCGATCGAACAGAATCGCCGTATTTACGACGCGCTCTATCACCGCGTCTACCAGCGCATGTACGCGCAGCTGCGTCCCTTGTACGAAGCGATTCGCGAGATTACGGGCTATCCGCAGGGTTAACGCGTAAGCGCCTGCTCGAACACTTCGAAACGCGCCGTGAAGTGACGCAGCGGCGGGGCCTCCCAGGCGATGCGCAGTCCGCGAATGCGTTCGCGTCCCGCGTAGACGTCCTCCATCACCTCGATGACGTAGTCGATGTGGCTTTGCGTGTAGACGCGGCGCGGAATGGCCAGCCGCACGAGTTCCATCGTCGCGTTCTCGCCGAACATCACCGAGCCGACTTCGACCGCGCGAATGCCGCCCTCCAGATAGATCTCGCCGACCAGTGCTTGCGCCGGAAACTGCGGCGGCGGGATATGCGGCAGCAGCGCCGCCGCATCGATGTAGATCGCGTGACCGCCCGGCGGCTGAACGATCGGAATGCCGATCTCCGTGAGGTGGCGGCCGAGATACGCCGTTGACGCGATGCGATAGCGCAGGTAATCCTCGTTCAGCGCTTCGTATAATCCAACCGCCATCGCGTCGAGATCGCGTCCAGCCAAACCGCCGTAGGTCGGAAAACCCTCGGTGAGAATAAGCAGGCGCGATTCCTGTCGCGCGATGACCTCGTCGTTGCTCGCCAAAAAGCCGCCGATGTTCACCATGCCGTCTTTTTTTGCGGACATCGTGCAGCCGTGCGCATACGAGAAGAGCTCGCGAGCAATATCGAGCGGTTCGCGCCGTTCGTAGCCCGGCTCGCGTTCGCGGATGAACCAGCAGTTCTCGGCAAACCGGCACGCATCGATATAGAGCGGAATGCCGTGACGGTCGCAGACGCCGCGCACCGCACGCACGTTCTCCATCGAAACCGGCTGACCGCCGCCCGAATTGTTCGTGATCGTCAGCATGACGAGCGGTACGCGGGCCGGCGTCACTTCTTCGATGAGGCGCTCGAGCGCCGCAACGTCCATGTTGCCCTTGAACGGATGCGCCGTTTGCGGTTCGCGAGCTTGCGGAATCGGCAAATCGACCGCCTGCGCACCCGCCGCTTCAACATTCGCACGCGTCGTGTCAAAATGCGTGTTGTTCGGAACCACGTCTCCGGGCGAGCAAATCGTCGAAAACAAGATGCGTTCGGCCGCGCGCCCCTGGTGCGTCGGCAGCACGTACTGGTACCCGAAAATATCGTGCACCGCATCGGCGAAGCGGTAAAATGATTTCGCGCCCGCGTACGATTCGTCGCCGCGCATGATTGCCGCCCACTGCTCCGCGCTCATCGCCCCGGTCCCGCTGTCGGTGAGCAGGTCGATCAAAACGTCTTCCGCGCGCAGCAAAAACGGATTGTAGCCCGCCTCGCGCAGGCACTCTTCGCGTTCGCTGCGTGAGGTCAAACGAATGGGTTCCACACTTTTAATGCGGAACGGTTCGATAATCGTGCGCCGGCCCATATATGAAACGGTAGGCGCTCGTTGTGAAGGAATTGAGAACCCTTCGATCCCTTTGATTACGCGGGATGGATGAGCGCCAGCCGCTTGCGGATAGCCCAAGCGCCCCGCTTGAACTCGCGGCTGAGTGCCTGGACGATCGCCGCTTTCGTCAAGCCCTTTGCGTGCAGGTCGCGATAGCGTTTGCCCAGGCGCTGCGATTCCGCCGCGCTCCACGTCTTTCCGCGATTGCGCACGATGTGGGGGCGCGGCGCCGGCTGCAGCGACTCGCCGGGCCGCACGGCTTCGATCCGCTCGACGGACTCTTCGAAGGCTTTCTTCGAGATTTCAAAACCGGCGAACCGCCGATCCATGCCGACGGCGACGACGCCGGTCGACCCGCCGCCCATGAAAAAATCGCAGACCAGGTCGCCTGGATTGCTGCTGTAGGCAATCATCTTTTCGAGCAGCGCCGCGGGCAGTTCGTTCTTGTTTTTCTTGCGGCCCGGTTTGTACTCGCGGTTGATCGTCCACACGTCCTCACGATCGCGGTAGTTCGCCGAACCGCCGTTTTCCGC
>DASSZL010000306.1:0-26350 GCA_035713505.1 Vulcanimicrobiaceae bacterium
ATGCGGCCCGTCCGAACGCCGGCCAGGCGTGCGGCATAAGCGCCAATTTGAATGGCTTGCACGAGCACGTTGATCGCGAGCGCGACAACGAGCTGCCACGTCCAGAATGGAACGGCCACCTGGGCGCCCGCGCTATGCAGCGCTTCTATTCCATTCGACTGAAGCTTCGTCTACGGGGCCGAGTACGCACAATCCCAAATGGTCTTCGGCCAGCAGCTCCTGCGCAAGTGCTTGAATCTCGGAGGCCGTGACGGCTTCCACGCGCTGCTCGATCTCTTCGGTCGTGAGTTGACGCCCGAGCGAAAACTCGCTGCGTCCCAAGCGGATCATGCGGCTCGACGTGCTCTCCAGCGAGAGTGTCAGGCTGCCCTTGATATGCTCCTTGGCAAGACGAAGCTCGGTCTCGGTAACGGGCCGTTCGCGAAGCTGCCCGAGCTCATCGCAAACGACGGAAACACATTCCGGAACGTTTTCGGGCGAGGTCCCGGCGTAGATTCCGAAGAGCCCGGCTCCGCGGTACGCCGCTTGGAACGAGTACACGGTATAGACCAGACCGCGTTTCTCCCGAATCTCCTGGAACAACCGGCTGGACATGCCGCCGCCCAAAATCGTGTCCATGACCGAAAGAACGTAGCGCCGGTCGTCGCAGACCGAAAGGCCGCGCGTGCCGAGCACCACGTAGGCTTGTTCGCTGTCTTTGTGGCGGAACAGCGTGTTCGGCGTGGTTTGCGGTGTTTCGGGCGCCGGCAAATCGCACGAGCCCGCGAACGAATCGAACGCGCGCTCGAACAGATCGACGATCTGCTCGTGATCAACGTTGCCCGCCGCCGCGACGACGACGGAGTTCGGCGCGTAGTGCTTGCGCATGTGCGCGCGCAAATCGTCCGGCGAGAGCTTGTTGACGGTTTCCGCAAAGCCGATGGTGGGGGCGCCGAGATTGCTGCCGTGCCACATCGTTTGAATGAACAGATCGTGGATGAGCTCGTCCGGCGAATCGTCGTACATCTTGATTTCTTCGAGGACGACTTTTTGCTCTTTGGCGAGTTCCTGCGGGTCGAAGCGCGAGTGCAGAAACATGTCGGTGAGGACGTCGACCGCCAGCGGCACGTGCTGGTCCATCACCTTGGCGTAATAGCAAGTCGTTTCTTTGTCGGTGAACGCGTTCAGATTGCCGCCGATGCCGTCCATCTCCTCGGCAATTTGCCGCGCGCTGCGGCGATCGGTGCCTTTGAAGAGCATGTGCTCGACCAAATGGGAAATGCCGCGGCGCTCCGTTTCTTCCGCCGCGGAGCCGACGTCGGCCCAGATGCCTAGCGATGCAGAGCGAAAGGCGGGCATCGCTTCGGTGACGACGCGCACGCCATTGGCAAGGACGGTCTTTCGGTACATTCCTCGCGCTACTTTAAAGCCGTTCGCGCCCAGTCCTGGTCCCAGAAGACGCCGTCCCCTCGCCGCAAGCGCTGCAACAGCGCGGCGGCGGCCTCGCCGCGGCGTACGCTTACCGTAAAGACTACCCGGAACGTCGGCTTTGCCAAGTCGCCTGCCACCACCACACCTTTCCCAACATTGAGCGGGACGCTTACCCACAAGTCGACTTCTTCCACCGGCGCCGCCGCGAAAGCGTGTTCGACGAGATCGGACACCTCGGTTAGGAATTCGGCATGTGTGAGCGGGTGATGGAAATGCACGCCGGAGAGGCGCAGCCCGGCCACGGCGTGCCCCCGGATCCCGTCGGCGTAGACGTTGAGCACCTGCGCCGGCCACTGCGTTCGAAAAAGACTCTGGCCGATTTGCACGGCGACCATTTTCCGATTACCCGCAGCGCGGGCGTACGCGTCCGAACGTCCCACGCCCGGCGGCGCCGTGGGGAAGAGCACTTGGGCCGTCAGCGCGAGCGCGCTAATAACTCTGAGCAAAATACGCGTTGACTTTCGCGGGTTCTCCGCACGCGACGCAAACCGCCCCCGCGTGCTCGAGCGGGCGCGTATTGCGCGTCGTGGCGCTGGTCGCCGCTTTTATTTCCGCCTCGCACTCCGGCCGATCGCACCACGCGATGTCGATCATGCCCGCGCGGCCGCGGCACTTCTCCAGAAACTCCTCGCGAGCGCTCACCGCGAAGGTATGCGAGTGCAAAAACGCCCTGGCTTGCTCGAGGAGCGAAAGGTGAACCTCGCCGAGCAGCTCCCGCAAACGCGTGCCGAGCTCGTCGAACGCGACGCTGACTTTGGCGCCGTCCTCACCTTTGGCTTTATCGCGGCGCACGACCATCGCCGTGCCGCTTTCAAGATCGCGCGGTCCGATTTCAAGGCGCAGCGGAACGCCGCGCATCTCCCATTCGCTGTACTTCCAGCCGGGCGAATGATCGCGATCGTCCACGCGGACGCGGTAGCCCTGCGCGCGAAGCATCTTTGCCAGCTCTTGCGATTTCTCGACGGCCGCCCGGTTTTCACCGCGCACGATCGGCACGAAAACGGCCTCGATGGGGGCCATCTTCGGCGGAATGCGCAGGCCGCGATCGTCGCCGTGCACCATGATCATGGCGCCGAGCATGCGCCACGACATGCCCCATGACGTCGTATAGACGTGTTTGATCTGCTGGTCGGAATCGACGAACGTGATGTCGTACGCCTTGCTGAAGTTCTGCCCGAGATCGTGCGAGGTGGCCGACTGCAGCGCCTTGCCGTCCGGCATGAGCGCTTCGATGGAATACGTTTCCACCGCGCCCGGAAAACGTTCGCTCGCGCTCTTCACGCCCGCGTACACCGGAACGGCGGCGACATTCTCCGCGAAATCCTTGTACACCTCGAGCATGCGTTCGGTTTCCTCGCGCGCTTCTTTGGCGGAAGCATGCGCGGTGTGTCCCTCTTGCCAGAGAAACTCCATCGTGCGCAGGAACGGACGCGTGGCCTTCTCCCAGCGCAGCACGTTCGCCCATTGGTTGATGAGCACGGGCAGATCTCGATACGACTGAATCCACTTGGCGTACATGACGCCGATGATCACTTCGGAGGTCGGGCGGATCGCCAGGCGTTCTTCGAGCTTTTCGTTGCCCCCCTCGGTGACCCAGGCAACTTCGGGGGCGAAACCCTCGACATGCTCCGCTTCCTTTGTAAGCAAGCTCTCCGGAATGAGCAGCGGAAAATACGCGTTTTCGTGCCCCGTCGCTTTGAAACGCTCGTCGAGATGTTTCTGCAGGTTTTCCCAGAGCCCGAAACCGTACGGCCGCAGCACGACGCAGCCGCGAACGGGCGCGTATGAAACGAGCTCCGCCTTCAGGCAGACCGCGGTGTACCACGCGGAGAGATCGGCCCCTTTCGGCGGGATCTCCTTGACTGCAGGTTCTTTTTCAACGGTCTCGGACATGACCGGCCCCGATTCGGAATATTTCGCATGATGGCCTGCCGCCGGGCGCGAAGGGCGCGAGCATGCCCAAAGCTCCGCGCATCTACACTCGCACCGGCGACGACGGGACGACCGGCCTGGTCGGCGGCGCCCGCGTCAAGAAAAACTCGCTTCGCATCGCATCGTACGGGACGCTGGACGAACTCTCGAGTCATATCGGTCTGGCCCGCACCTCCCTAGCGCCGTATGCGGCCCAGGACGAGGCGATGCGGCGCCTAGACGGCTGGCTCGCCTGGAGTCAGGACGCGCTGTTCAATTTGGGCTCGGAACTCGCCACGCCGCAGGCAATACGCTGGGAAGCCATGCCGCTGGTCTCCGCCGACGACGCCAAAGCGCTCGAGCGCGCGATCGACGAAGCGCAAAACGACTTGGAACCGCTGCGCAACTTCATTCATCCGGGGGGGAGCTTTCCGGGCGCGTATCTGCACGTCGCGCGGACGGTGTGCAGACGCGCGGAGCGCCTCATCGTCACGCTGCGCGATGAAGAGCCGGAGATATCGGCGGATTGCGTGCGCTACATCAACCGCTTGTCGGACGCGCTGTTCGTTTGGGCCCGCTGGGTCAATCACCGGCTGCACGCGGGCGAGCATCTTTGGAAGGTTACAACGCAGCCTCCGCAGCCGTTGTAACCAATATCCCGGTGCTCATCCCGTAACGCAGCAGCGCTGCGACGGTAACGGCATCATTAATTTTGCCCGACGCGGCGGCGGCGATCGCAACCTGCTGCGGAAGGCGTACGAGCTCAATGGTCTCGACCGCCTCGGCTTGTGTTTCGACGTGCTCGATGCCGTGCGCCACGAACAATTCGATCGCGCTGTTCATCAGCGAGGGAATCTCGTACAGGCGCCCGAGTTCTTTCCAATGCGCTGCGATGACGCCGAGCTCTTCGCGGGTTTCACGCTGCGCGCACTCCAGGGCCGTCTCGCCGGGCTCCGCCCCGCCTTTGACGATTTCCAGGATCTCGGCTTGGGCGCCGAAGCGCGGCTGGCGCGTGAAGAGCAAATCGCCGCCGTCCGCCACGATGACCGCCGAACACGGCGGCGTCACGATGAGGGCATGCTCGCCCGTTGCTCCGCTCGGGTGCACGATCTCATGCGCCTCGACCGCAAGGAACGGATTGCGATAGACCTCGCGCGAGCTCAATCGCTGATACGTCTTCATGCCGTAAACGTATTCATCGCGTACGCGGGGGGACCCCCATGGGCTTTGACCGAACGCCCCGCGGGATGTCGCTAGCCGCACGCCTGTTCGCTACCACGAACGTAGATAAACTCCGGGCGCTTTCTCAGCAGAAAATTCTGCGGCGCGCCTTGACCGCGAAAGACCTCGTCGCCATCGGGCTGGGCACCATGATCGGCGGCGGCATCTTCACCACGATTGGAACCGGCGTCGTCGGCGCCGGACCGGCCGTCATCGTCTCGTATCTGCTGGCGGGATTAACGTCGTTCTTTGCCGCCCTTTGCTACGCCGAGCTCGGTGCGATGGTTCCGATTGCCGGCAGTGCGTACACCTACACATACGCCACGCTCGGCAAACTCTTCGCCTGGATTATCGGGTTCGCACTGCTGTTCGAATACGGCATCAGCGCCGCTCCGGTCGCTCAGCAGTTTTCCGCTTCGGTACAAGACATACTCAAAAGCTCCGGAATCGTGCTGCCTGCGTGGGCGCAGCAATCGAATCTCGTGATTCACGGTGCATGGTGGGTTCCCGGGAACTGGGACCTGATGCACTCGCAATGCGATCTCGTCGCGGCGCTCTTCGTTCTCGCGCTCAGCGCTATTCTCTCGCTGGGCATTCGCGAATCCGCAACGACGAACAACGTCTTCGTCGTGCTGAAAATCTCCGCGCTCATCGTTTTCATCTTGGCGGGGATCTCGCTTTTTCATGCCGAGCATTTCGCGCACTTTGCGCCCTACGGATGGGGAGCGCTCAAGCCGTTCGGCGGCATGGCCGACTACTCGTCATCCGCGCAGCCCTACGGAATCATCGCGATCAGCGCGTACGTCTTCTTCAGTTACATCGGTTTCGATACGGCGACCACGACCGCGGAGGAATGTAAACAGCCGCAGCGCGACGTGCCGCTCGGCGTGATGGGCGCGCTCGGAATCGGGACAGTTATTTACTGCGCGACGGCCGTCATCCTCATCGGCGCCGTGCCATGGAATAAAGTACCCATCAAGAATCCGCTGGTTTACGCGCTGGCTCCGCTGCACCAACCGTGGTTGACCTGGGTCATCACGATGGGCGTGCTTGCCGGAACGACGAGCGTGGCGCTGAGCTCGCTGCTCGGACAGACGCGCATATTTTACGTGATGGCGCGCGATAAAATGCTGCCGCCGATCGTCGCAAAAGTTCACCCGCGCTTCAAGACGCCGGTTATTACGACGATGGTCACCGGGGTCGCGGTCGCACTTTTGGCGCTCATCGTACCGCTGACGCAGCTGCTCAACTTGGTGAACATCGGAACGCTCGTGGCCTTCACCGTCGTATGCGGAGGCGTGCTGTATTTGCGCAAGCGCCGTCCCGAAATACCGCGCTCGTTCCGTGTCCCGTTCGTACCGCTCTTCCCGATTCTCGGCATCGTTTTTTCGCTGTTCCTGGCGGTGTTCGGCCTCTCGCGCACGACGTGGACTTGGTTCGTGTGCGCGCTGATCGTCGGCCTAGTCATCTTCTTTGCCTACGGTTTCCGCAATTCCAACCCTGAAGAAATTCAGCCGGTCGTCGAGCCCGAGGGCTTACAGGAAATCGGGTAGCGCGGCGTAGTGCACGACGCGGTCGTGCGCAAAGGTCACCGATTTGGACACGCCCATCGGCCATGTGTAGTTCCAGCCGTCAAGATCGCTGAAATACCGCGCCGAGCCGAACTGGTCCGGATAACCGAGCAGCCACAGCACGGAATTGCGTGAGGTTCCCGGCACGATAGCCGTACCGGATTGCAGTTGCGGCGGCGGCGCCCGTGTGTCTGGTCACGCGAGTCACATGCAGCGGCACGTTAAACGGCTCGAATTTCTGCGGGACTTGGCACTCGAGCAGCGATCCGCCGAAAGCGTAGACGGTTCGTCCCAGGATGTACGATTGCGCAGCCGCCCATACGGATCTTCGGCTTGCCACGAAAAATGCAGCGATCGCGGGGTCGAATGTGAACGGCCTGCCGATGTTTGAAATGACCAGAGAAAAAACACCCGTTGGTGCTCCGCCGCGTTCGCTAACGTGGTGCGGGCCGGCTTACTGCGTCTGAAATTCCGCCGAGGCTTCGGATACGCCCGGCGTATTGAGATCGACGCGAGCCGTCATTTTGTTGAACTTCACGCGCACGCCGAAGACTTGCTGAACCGCATGCAAGCTCACCATCACGCGGCCGCGGACGCGAAACGGGGCGTGTTTGAACGTTACGGGCATGCCGTTGATTTTCGCGTGGGTCGAGCCGACCTTCAGATGCAGCGTTTGATCGCCGCGCGTGATCACCACGTCGCCCGATTTATGTTCGTAGCGCGTTTCGGCGCCAAGCGCGTCGCCCACCGGACGAAGCGGCACGAAAACGCCCTTGGGCGTGGTCACCGGCGGCACGTCGCTGATCAGCGGCTGTCCGTCCACGCGCATTTCGACGGGTTTCGAATACGCAAACGTCAGCGATGCGAGGAACGCCAGAACGATGGTCGCGACGATGGTCGTCTTAGACGGCTTGCGATATCTCATGAACGTAGTCAGGATATTTTTCGGCGATAACCTTTTCGATTTCAAGCCGCAGCGCGCCCAGCAGTTCGGTTTCCGGGAACGTGCCGACCAGCTCGCCGGCCCGGTAAATGGCGCCTTTGCCCTTACCGCCCGCGACGCCGACGTCGGCCATCTTGGATTCGCCCGGGCCGTTCACGACGCAGCCCATCACCGCGACCTTGACCGGGGCGGTATATTCTTTTGCGATCGCCTCCACGGCGCGGCCCAGTTCGAGCACGCTGATCTCGGCGCGGCCGCACGAGGGGCATGCCGTGATCTCGAAGCCCTTTTCGCGCAAGCCGAGCGACTTGAGGATGCTCCAGCAGACCGGTACTTCCTCGATCGGATCGGCCGCGAGTGAAACGCGGATCGTGTCGCCGATGCCTTCGAACAACAGAATGCCCAGGCCAATCGACGACTTGATGGTACCGTCGCGAAGCAGGCCCGCCTCGGTAATGCCCAGATGCAGCGCGTACGGCGTCTTGCGTTCCTGCAGGCGTTTGTCCATCAGCCGGTAGGCGTGCACGGTCGTCGTGACGTCGTGCGCCTTGAGCGAGATGATGATATCCGTGTGGTCGAACTGCTCGAGAATCTCCACGTGGCGCATCGCGGATTCGACCATCGCCTGCGCCGTGTGGCCGAGCGTTTTTTCCAAATCCGGCGCGAGCGACCCCATGTTCACGCCGATGCGAATCGGAATGCCTTTGGCCTTCGCGGCTTGCACGACTTCTTTGGTCTTGCCGAAGTCGCGGATGTTGCCGGGGTTCAGACGCAGTTTGGCAACGCCGGCCTCAATCGCGGCCAGCGCCATGCGGTGGTCGAAATGAATGTCGGCGACGATCGGGACCGGAGAGCGGTGAACGATGGCCGGCATCGCGGCGGCGTCCGGCGGATCTTTCACCGTCACGCGCACGACTTCGGCGCCTTCCATCGCCAGACCGTAGATCTGTTCCAGCGTCGCCTCGGCGTCCGCCGTGTCGGTCGTGGTCATCGTCTGCACGACCACGGGGTGATCCCCGCCGATCCATACGCCCTTGGCGTCCGCTTTGCCGGTCTTGTTCTGCAAGAACACCGGCTTGCTTTGCCTGCGCAGACGAATCACTAGAACGGTCCTTTCCCTTGGACGATTTGCACGACGTTGTTGAAATTGATGACGATCATGAGGGCGATGAGCACCGCAAGCCCCGTGATGTGCACCCACGCCTCTTTCTCCGGATCGACGGGTTTTCCGCGCAGCAGCTCGCCGATGATGAAGGCGGCGCGGCCGCCGTCGAGCGCGGGCAGCGGCAGCAGGTTGAAAACACCCAGCGCAAACGAGATGAGCGCGGCGAAGCCCAGATAGTAGCCCCAGCCCCAGTCTTGAATGGTCATGGCGGCTTGGCCCATGCCCACGACGCCCGAAACCTGGCCGCCGTACTTCACCGGGTGCGTCACCAGCAGCGCGAGACTGCCGAACGTCTGCTGACCGAAGCCCACGAACGCATAGCCCGCGTCCACGACGGCTTCACCGAACGGAACCCGCTCGAGCGTATCCACCGGCACGAAGCCGATACAGCCCCACGACGAGGATTCGGGCGGCGGACAGTGCCCTGCCGTAACCGGGACCTGCGAGCGCACGTCCCCGCGCGCATAGGTGATGTTCAGACGCTTGCCCAGCGAGCGGTGGATCAGCGTCACGAGATCTTGTCCGCCGCCCACCGCGCGCCCGTCAATCGCGACGATACGATCGTTCACGCGCAAGCCCGCGCGCGCCGCCGGCGATCCGGGCTGCACCATTTGAATGACGGCCTGCGGATGGTCGCTGCTCACGCCGAACGCGACGGCGCTGATCAGTAAAATCACGAACGCCAAAATGAAATTCGCAACCGGACCCGCGAGCACGATAGCCAGACGCGACCACGGCCCTTTCGCCTGGAAATTGTCGTCGTCGTACTCGCGGCCGTTCACGACGACCACTTGCCGCTGGCGAAACTCGCGCTGCTGATCCGCTTCCGAGGTTTTGTTGTCCTCACCGTGCATCGCGCAGTAGCCGCCGATGGGAAACGCGCGCAGCGAATACTGCGTGCCGCTGCGCGGGCTCTTCCAGCCGGCGATCAGCGGGCCCATGCCGACGGCGAACTCCAGCACGCGAACTTTGTTCAGCCGCGCGACCAGAAAATGCCCGTACTCGTGCAAAACGATGAGTACGGAGAGCATCACGACGAACAGCGCGATTTTCTCGATGTTCACCAGTGTGACGGCGGCTAGTAAAATGGTCACTTATACCTCTTGCGTGCAGCGCCGCTGCGTGACCGCCGCGCGCGCGCGTTCGCGGGCGGAGCGGTCAGCGCGGCGAACGCCGTCCAAACTCAGTTCTTCGGTGCCCGCTCCGGCCATCGCCAACTCGATGATCTCCGGAATCTGCCCGAAGCGAATCTCTCCCTCGACAAACGCCGCCACGGCGATCTCGTTTGCTGCCGAGAGCACGGCGGGCATCGTACCGCCCGCGGCGAGCGCCTCATACGCCAGGCGCACGCAGGGGAACCGTACGGTATCCGCCCGTTCAAACTCATAACGCAAGGCGGCCGCTTCGGGATGCGCGCCGATGGCCGCCAGGGGATCGCTCCCCGTGTCCACTGCGCTCTTGGCCAAGCGATCCGGGTACGCGAGAGCATAGCCGATGGGCAGGCGCATGTCGGGGGCCGCCGCCTGCATCTTCACGCTCCCGTCCGTAAACACCACCATGCCGTGCGCGATGGACGAGGGATGCACCAATATCTGCACCCGCTCGCCAGGCAGGCCGAACAAGCGGCTGGCCTCGATGGCCTCGAGTCCTTTGTTCATCATGCTCGCGGAGTCCACGGTGTTTTTCACACCCATGCGCCAGGTGGGATGCGCGAGCGCGGCTTCCACCGTGGCGCCGGCGATCTCGGCGCTTTCCTTGCGCCAGAACGGTCCGCCCGAGGCGGTGAGGATGATCGAACGCACGCGCATCGGATCCTCGCCGACCAGACACTGAAATACCGCGGAATGTTCGGAGTCGACGGGCAGCAGTTTCGAGCCGCTGCGTTTTGCCGCCGCGATAAGCAGCTCGCCCGCCGAAACGATCAACTCTTTATTCGCAACCGCGATGTCGATGCCGCGATCCACCGCGGCAAAGACGGCGTCGAATGAAACGAAACCGTCGGTCGCGGCGAGCACGATGTCCGCGCCGCTTTCAACCGCGACGCGGTGCAAACCGGGCGCGCCGTCTTGGGCGCTCGCGGTGAGCGGCACGCCGAACTCGGAGGCCTGTTCGCGCAGTTTGTCGACTTGTTTGCCGGCGGCCAATGCTGCGACTTCGAAAAGGTCGGGATGCTGCGCGATGACCTCGAGCGCCTGCGTTCCGATCGATCCGGTGCTGCCCAGAATCGCCACGCGTTTTTTCTTAGCCAATCGCCAAAAGCCCCACGATGTGCAGCGTGCCGAAAAACGCCATGCCGCCGAAGAGATATGAATCGAACCGGTCGAGCGCGCCGCCGTGCCCTTGAATCACCGTACCGCTGTCTTTCACGCCGGCATCTCGCTTGAGCGCGGATTCGACGAGGTCTCCCGCTTGCGCGGCCACGCAGGTTGCCGCGCCAAGTGCGGCGCCCTGCCACCACACCATACCCAGAAACGGCGCGAACGAGAGCGCCGCGCCGATAGCCGTAACGAGCAGCAGCGCGCCGAGCGAACCTTCCACGGTTTTCTTCGGCGAAATCTTGGTGAGTTGATGTCTGCCGATCACGGATCCGATGGCCATCGCGCTGATATCCGTCATGGCGATGAGCACGATGACCAGAACCGTCCAATATGCGCCGTGCTCCGGCACTTCACGGATGAAGACGAAATACGTGAGCAGCTTGCCGATGTACAGCACGGCCAGCAGCGTGTAAGCGGTGCGCGCGAAGTATCCTTGCTGCTCGCCGTACATGCCGAGCCAGAATGCGGCGAACACGATCGATGCCAGCAGCACGCCTTCCCAGCGCGACATGCCGTGAAAGATCGCGAGAAACACGTATGCCAGTACGCCGGCGATCGCTACTTGAAATTCTAGCGGCTGTCCCTTGATGTCGCAAAGGCGCGAGAGCTCGTACAACATGATCGAGCCCATGACCACGACCAGCGCATAAAACGCCGGAGACCAGGCCACGCAGCCCAAACCGACGGCCGCGAGCGCGAGACCGACGACGATCCGCCGCATCATGCCGCCCTGCGCGGCCGCACCGGCGGGGCTTGCGCTTACGCGCCCCCGAAACGCCGTTGCC
This sequence comes from Vulcanimicrobiaceae bacterium, assembly GCA_035713505.1. Classification (GTDB taxonomy): domain Bacteria; phylum Vulcanimicrobiota; class Vulcanimicrobiia; order Vulcanimicrobiales; family Vulcanimicrobiaceae; genus DATGJX01. Next base: position 11,385 of record DASSZL010000306.1, read on the forward strand.
GCTTTTGAAACTCTATCAGCGCCCGTACGAATTCATCCTTGCCGAAGTCGGGCCAGTACACGTCCGTCATGATGAGTTCGGTGTAGGCCACTTGGTAGAGTAAGAAGTTTGACAAGCGATGTTCGCCGCCTGGCCGGATGAGCAGATCCGGATCGGGCATCTGGGCCGTATACAGATACGAGGCGATCACCCCGTCGTCGATATCGCCGGCGTTCAGCCGCCCGGCCGCCACGTCTTGCGCGATGCCGCGAACGGCGTGCTCGAGCTCCAGACGCGCGCTATAGTTCACCGCGAGGTTAAGCAGCAGTCCGCTGTTGCCCGCGGTCCGCTCCATGAGATCTTCCAGCGCCCCGCGCGAAGCGGCGGGAAGGGCGCGATACGCGCCGATGACGTTGACGCGAACGTTGTTGCGGCACAGTTCGGCGAGCTCGTGCTGCGCGAAATAGACGCAGAGGTCCAAAAGCAGCGAGATCTCCGTGGAGTCGCGCCGCCAGTTCTCGGTCGAAAACCCGTAGACCGTGAGGATTGGAATGCCCAAATCGCTCGCGGCTCGCGTGACCTCACGCAGCGCGACCATGCCGCGGCGATGCCCCTCGATGCCGGGCAGTCCGCGCTCCTTGGCCCACCGCCTGTTGCCGTCCATGATGATGGCCACGTGCTTGGGCAGCCGCGCGCGATCCAATTGCTCGGCCAAGGCCGGAATAACGCCGGTAAGTGTCATTGTGAGATAAGCCGCTCGTACGCTTCGTACCCGCAAACCAGCTCGATGTCCCCGGCATCCCCAAGGGGCTTCGCGCGCAAGACGCGCAGCGAGCCGCGGCCCGCGTAGGCCCCGACGGGCGCCAGGACGCGCAGCCGCAGTCCGCGGCCGCGCAGCGCGCGGCGTGCCTGGGTTTCCGGCATGAGCACGAGCTGCTGGAGGTCCATGAACGGCCCCCCCGGGGGCGCCGTCATACTTCCAGTATTTCTTTTTCTTTGGATGCGACGAGCTGGTCGATGTCCTTGACGAACTTGTCGGTCAGTTTTTGCAGCTGATCCTGCAGACGCTTGCTGTCGTCTTCCGTAATCTTGTGATCTTTGAGCTGCGATTTCAGATCGTCGTGAATCTTGTGGCGTACGTTGCGCACCGCCACTTTGCCCTCCTCGGCTTTCTTCTTCACGACTTTGACCAGGTCTTTACGGCGCTCTTCGTTCAAGGGCGGAATGGAAAGGCGGATCGCGCTGCCGTCGATGTTGGGCGTGAGTCCCAGGTCGCTTTTTTCGATCGCTTTGCGGATGTCGCCGACCGTATTGCGATCGAAGGCCGTTATCACTAGCGATCGGGAATCGGGAACGCTCACGCTCGCAACTTGTTTGAGCGGCACGGCGGCGCCGTACGCCTCGACGTGCAGGCGATCCAGCAGCGCGGGCGTCGCGCGGCCGGTACGGATGGAAGCAAAGTCGCTGCGCGTGGCCTCCACGCACTTTTGCATCTTGCTTTCGGCGTCTTTCAAATCAGCCATGAAACTCCCCCTAAACCGGATTCAACGAACTGATCTTGCCCACGAGCGTGCCGATGGATTCGCCCCACACGACGCGGCGAATGTTGCCGGGAACGGCCATGTCGAACACGATGATCGGCAAATTATTGTCCATGCACAGCGTGAGCGCCGTGTTGTCCATTACTTCCAGGCCGCGCTGCAGCACTTCGAGATACGCGAGCTGCTCGAAACGTGTGGCGTCGGGATGCTTCTTCGGATCGGCGGTGTAGATACCGTCGACCTTGGTCGCTTTGAGAATCGCCTCGGCGCCCACTTCGACTGCTCGCAATGCGGCCGTGGTATCGGTGGTGAAATACGGATTACCGGTACCCGCCGCAAAAATAACGACCCGCCCCTTTTCCAAGTGGCGGATCGCGCGGCGGCGGATATACGGCTCGGCGATTTGGTGCATCGCGATCGCCGTCTGCACGCGCGAGGGCACGCCCATGCGTTCGAGCGCATCCTGCAGCGCAAGCGCGTTGATGACGGTCGCGAGCATGCCCATGTAGTCGGCGGTGGCGCGGTCCATGCCCGCTTCCTCGTGCACTTTGCCGCGCCAAATATTGCCGCCGCCGACCACGACCGCGACCGAAACACCGTCCCGATGAACCTCGGCAATTTGCCGGGCCATGTCTTCGGTCGTGTGAACGTCGACGCCCGTTTCCGTTCCGGAGAACGCCTCTCCGGAAATCTTCAGCAGGACGCGCCGGTATTTCGGTGCGGCGTTTTGCAAGTTACTGGTTTTCTCCCAGCGCGAACTTGGCGAAGCGGCGGACTTTGATCTTCTCGCCGAGTACGCCGACGACGCTGTTGACGAGGTCGGCGATGCTCATCGAATCGTCCTTCACGAACGGCTGATCGAGCAGACAATGCTCCTCGTACCACTTGTTGAGTTTGCCGTCGACGATCTTCTGCGCGACCTCGGGCGGCTTGCCCGGGGGCACCGACGCGGTCAACTCCTTGCGGACCTCGTCCACGACCTGCGCCGGAACGCTCTCGCGGTCGATGTACTGCGGCGACATGGCTGCGATGTGCATCGCGATGTCGCGCGAGAGTTCAACGAACTTCGGATTGCGCGCGACGAAGTCGGTCTCGCTGTTCACCTCGACGAGCACCCCGATCTTGCCGCCCGAGTGAATGTAGCTGGCGACGAGGCCCTCGTTGGCGACGCGTTCGGCCTTTTTCTCGGCTTGCGCGGCCCCGCGCTTGAGCAGTTCTTCTTTCGCCTTGTTCAGGTCGCCGCCGGCGTCGACGAGGGCTTTTTTACAGTCCATCATCGGCGCGTCGGTGAGCTCGCGCAGTTTTTTGATTTCGTCCGCTTTGGGTTGATAGGTCGCGGTAGACACGTTTACTCCAGTTTCAGCAGTTCTTCTGATTAGCAAGAGAGGCCGTCAGGCCTCTCTTGGTTGATTGGGTCAGACTCCGGCTTCGGCCTCGGCCATCGTCCGTATCTCTTCCTCGGGTTCGGCGTAGGCCTGCGCGCCCTCGCCGGCCTCGGGCTCGCCGTAGGCGGCTTCACTCGCGCTTTCGGTCTCCGTCCGGCCCTCGATGATGGCGTCGGCAATCTTCGAGACCATGAGTTTGACCGCGCGGATGGCGTCGTCGTTGCCCGGGATGGGGTAGTCGATATCGTCCGGATCGCAGTTGGTGTCGATGACGGCAATAATCGGAATCTTCAGTTTGCGCGCCTCGGCGACCGCGATCTGCTCTTTCTTCGGGTCGACGATGAAAATGGCGTCCGGCAGGCGATGCATGTCCTTGATGCCGCCCAGGAAGCGCTCCAGCTTGCCCATCTCCTCGGAGAGCTTGGCCACTTCTTTCTTGGGGAGGCGGTCGAAATCGCCTTGCTGCTTCATGTTTTCGAGCTCGCGAAGGCGCGCGATGCGCTTCTGAATCGTCGAGAAGTTCGTCAGGGTGCCGCCCAGCCAGCGCTGGTTCACGAAGTACGTGCCCGCGCGCTCGGCCTCTTCCTTAACGACGTCTTGCGCCTGCTTCTTGGTGCCGACGAAGAGGACGACTTTGCCCTCGCGGGACATCTGCTTGACGGCCTCATAGGTCTCGCGCAGCTTCTGCACGGTCAGGGCCAAGTCGATGATGTAGATGCCGTTACGCTCTTGAAAGATGTACGGCTTCATCTTCGGGTTCCAGCGGCGGGTCTGGTGGCCGAAGTGGACGCCCGCCTCAAGCAGGGCGCGCATGGAAATGACTGACAAGGTTTTATCCTTTCTGGACCTCGGCCGGCCGCCGTCCTGGCACCGGTCTTGATGAGGCCATAAACGCCCTTCCTCCATGAGGGGCGAGATGGTGACAACCGCCAGAGTATATCACGCCCTTCAACCCTTTGTCATCGTGAGATCGAGCGGCGGCCGAGGCCCCGCTCCCCCGCCCTGCGGCTGGCTACGGTGCCGGCCGCTTTTGTCCGAAACCCATAGGGATGCGGCTTCTCGTCACCGGCGGCCTGGGCTTTATCGGGTCTACCTTTATTCACGTGCTCCTGCGCGAGCGCGCGGATGCGCGTGTGGTCAATCTCGATGCGATGACCTATGCCGGCAACCCCGCGAACTGCGCGGACCTCGACGGCGACCGCCGCTACCGGTTCGTCAAGGGCGACATCTGCGATGCCGCCGTCGTCGACCAGGCGCTCGCGGACGGCGTCGACGCCATCGTCAACTTCGCGGCCGAGACGCACGTCGATCGCTCGATCCTGGAGCCGGAAGCGTTCCTGCGCACGGACATTCTGGGCACCCACGTATTGCTTGAAGCAGTGCGCAAGCATCACATTCCGCGTTACCTGCAGGTTTCCACGGACGAGGTGTACGGCGACGTCTCGCACGGTGAGTCCGTGGAAACGGACGCCCTCAAACCGCGCAGCCCGTACAGCGCGAGCAAAGCCGGCGGCGATCTGCAAGTGCTGGCGTACTGGACAACGTTCAATGCGCCCGTACTCATCACGCGCGGCTCGAACACCTACGGGCCGCGCCAGTATCCGGAGAAACTCATTCCGCTCTTCGCTACGAATCTGCTCGACGACCAGAGCGTGCCCGTATACGGCGACGGGATGCAAATCCGGGACTGGCTGCACGCGGAAGACCACGCCCGCGGCATTCTGCACGTCCTGGAGCACGGCGAACTCGGAAACATCTATAACCTCGGCGGCGGCAATGCGCGCACGAATATCGATATCACGCGTATGCTGATCGAATCGTGCGGGCGTTGCATCGATACGCACGTACGCCACGTCGCCGATCGCGAGGGCCACGATCGCCGGTACGCCGTCAACTGCGCCAAGGCGCACGCGCTGGGATGGAAGCCGCAAGTCCCGTTCGAAGAGGGCTTGCGAGCGACGATCAACTGGTATCGCGAAAACGAACCGTGGTGGCGTCCCCTCAAGAACGGCGACTTCGCCGCGTACTACAAGCGGCAGTACGCGCATAGGTAGGAGTACAGCGTGAAAGGCATCATTCTCGCGGGCGGTTTGGGTTCGCGGCTTCGTCCCCTGACGAAGGTGACCAACAAGCATCTGCTGCCGATTTACGACAAGCCGATGGTGTACTATCCCATCGAAACGCTCGTGCGCGCCGGGATTAAGGACATCATGATTGTCACCGGCGGCAACTCCGCCGGCGATTTCTTGCGGTTGCTGGGCAACGGGCGCGAGTTCGGTCTCAAAGACATTTATTACACCTATCAGGAAGGCGAAGGCGGCATCGCGGACGCGCTCAAACTCTGCGAGCATTTCGCGGAAGGGCAGCGGGTGGTCGTCATTCTCGGCGACAACGTCGTGCAGGACGACATTTCGCCGTACGTGCGCAAATTCGAACAGCAGGACTCCGGCGCCCGTATTCTGCTCAAAGCCGTGGACGATCCGGAGCGCTTCGGCTGTCCGGAGCTCGACGGCGAGCGCATCGTACGGATCGAAGAGAAACCGCTGGCTCCAAAGAGTAACTACGCCGTGACCGGCATCTACATGTACGACCGCCGCGTCTTCGATTTCTGCCGCCGCCTGAAACCGTCAAGCCGCGGCGAGCTGGAGATTACCGACGTCAACAACGCCTACATCAAAGAAGGCGACTTGTACTACGACATCCTCGAGGGCTGGTGGACCGACGCGGGAACGTTCGAGAGTCTGTACCGGGCGAACGAACTGGTCGCTCGCGAGCGAGCGGCGCTGCCGATAACGTAAAAGTGGGAAACATGCTGCCCGTTATGCGTCCACAGTTGCCGCCGGCCGAGTTGCTGCTGCCACATCTCAAGCGCATCGACGAAGCGCGCTACTACTCCAATCACGGACAGTTGCTTCGCGAACTCGAGAATCATCTGGCCGGACATTTCGGTGTTTCGCCCACGGAGATATCAGTCGTCGCAAACGGCACAGTTGCGCTTAGCGCTGCGCTGCTTGCGGTGCAGGCGCGGCCCGGGAGCCGCTGTTTAGTTCCCTCGTGGACGTTCGTCGCCTCGGCTTCAGCGATTTGGGCCGCAAACCTTGAACCGTACTTCGTCGACGTCTCCGAGGAAACGTGGACGCTCGACCCTGAGGACGTCAAACACCGGCCGGATCTGCACGAGGTCGGCGCGGTTATGGTCGTTTCGCCCTTCGGCGCTCCGATCGACACGCGCGCGTGGGACGAATTTACCGCGGAAACCGGCATACCGGCCATCATCGACGGGGCCGCGGCATTCGACACCGTTTCAAGCGTTGCGTCCGCGCGCCCGGGCAAGACGCCGATTATGATCAGTCTGCACGCCACCAAGGTGTTCGGCGTGGGTGAAGGCGGCTTGGTGATCTCGACGGACGAGCGGGTCATGCGCCGTTTTCATCAAATCTGCAACTTCGGAGTGTGGGGATCGCCCGAGGGCCAAATTTTAGGCTACAACGGCAAGCTGAGCGAATATCACGCCGCAGTCGGCCTGGCGGCGTTCGAAGGCTGGCCGCAGCGCCGCAGGCTGATCGAAGGCCTGACGCGGGCGTATCAGGAGCACCTCAAAGGCATTCCGGGGGTTTCGCTGCTTCCCGCTTACGGCGAGGGCTGGGTGTCGTGCTACTGCAACGTACGCGTCGACGATGCCGCGGCCGTAATTGAACGTTTAAAGGAACTCGGCATCGAGACGCGCCGCTGGTGGCAAAGCGGCGTGCACAAGCAGCGCGCATACGCGGCGTTCTCGCGCGATGAATTGCCGATCACCGACATGCTGGGCGGCAGGGTATTCGGCTTGCCGTTCTTCCATGACATGACGGCCGCACAATTGGATCGCGTCGTCAGTTCTTTGAAAGCCGCGTGTTCGCCGCTCGCTAAACCCTTAGCGTGACGACCATTGCGGTGATGCAGCCGTACTTCTTTCCTTACGCTGGGTATTTTCGGCTTTTCACCGCTGCCGACACCGTCGTCATGTTCGACTGCGTGCAGTTTCCTCGGCGAGGTTGGGTGCATCGCAATCGTTTTGCCGACGCGCACGGCAACCTCGATTGGCTGACGCTTCCACTAGTAAAAGCTGACCGCGACGCGCGAATCGACGAACTGCGCCTTCCGCCGGACGTGCGCGGCCGGCTTGAAACGGCAATGCGCCGTTTTCCGGTGCTCGAACGCGCGCTCAAAGGCGAGCACCCACTTATCTCGCGCGCACTCGATTTCCCCAGCGATGACGCTGCCGGATACTTGTGCGGCCTGGTCCGGGACGTGACGTCGATGCTGAACATCAGCAAGCCGATGATCCGATCCAGTACGCTGCACATCGATCCGGCGCTGCGCGCTGGGGACCGCGTGCTGGCCATAGTCAAGGCGCTCGGCGGAACGCGCTACGTAAACCCGCCCGGCGGCCGCGACCTCTACGATCGCGGGTCGTTCGCGCACGCGGGCGTCGAACTCTGTTTTCTTCCACCGTACGGTGCCGGGAGCGGCAGCATTCTTTCGCGGCTCCTAACCGAACCGCCCCAGGCGATTTCACGCGAAATCGAGCGCGAAACCGCGCTCGTCGAGTGAAGGAAACACCCACCCACCCTTGTATCGAGGCCCTTGTGACCCAGACGGCATCCGAGAACCTGACGAACGTCATCGCTGAGGTCCTGCGCGTTCCACGCGACAACATCGTCGATTCCCTCGATATGGAGGCGACCGGCACGTGGGACTCGCTCAGCCATATGCAATTGATCGCGGCGCTCGAGGAGGAGTTCAACATCGAACTCACTGCGGACGAGATCGTAGCGATGCGAAGTCTGGGGCAGATCAAGACCGTCCTTCGCGGGAAGTCGATCGATATCTAGTGGACGTACGGGATAAGGCGGTCGTCGTCGCCGGCGGATCCGGCAGTTTGGGATCCGCGATCGTTGGTGCGCTGTTGGAACGCGGAGCCCGCGTTGCCTCGATTGACGCGCGGTCTGCCGATTCCACGCCGAAAAGCGTGCTTGCCCTTTCGGCCGATCTGGCGGACGACCAAGACGTCGCGAATACACTCCAAGCCGTCGTAGGACAATACGGCAAAATTGCGGTGCTCGTTAACTGCGCCGGGCTCATTCACAGCGAGCCGCTCGTCAATCTGACCAATTCGCAGCAGCGCCGCCACGCGATCGAAAGTTGGAACGGCGTCATTCGCAGCAATCTCACGGCCGCATTCGTCGTGTCCGCGCAAGTGGCCGAGCATATGGCAACCACACGCAGCAGGGGCGTCATCATCAATTTTTCGTCGATTGCAGCATGCGGCAATCCCGGACAAACGGCGTATTCCGCCGCGAAAGCGGGAGTCGAAGCCATGACAGCGGTGTGGGCACGCGAACTCGGACCGCTCGGCATCCGCGCTGTTGCCATCGCGCCCGGATTCGTCGCGACGCCTTCAACGCAGGCGGCAATGCCCGACGCCGCTCTTGCCGATCTCAAACGGCGCACGCCTCTGCTGCGTTTGGCGAAGCCTTCGGAGATTGCGTCGGCGGTATTCTTTGCGATAGAGAACGATTTCATCACCGGAACGACGATCGCCGTCGATGGCGGTTTGGTTCTGTAAGGGAGATACATGATGCAGATCGTGATGTTCGGAGCGGGCAAAGTGGCAGACGTGGTATATCACCACATCGCCCAAGCCGGCGTGCATGAAGTCGTGGCATTTACGGCCGACTCGCAGCACATCCCGCAAGGTGCAACGTTCCACGGCAAACCGGTCGTCGCGTTCGAGGAGGTCGAGCGGCGCTATCCGGCCGACAGCTATGGCATGATCGTCGCGATCGGATACCACGACCTCAACGCCGTCCGGCGTGCGAAATATGAGGCGGCCAAGGGCAAAGGCTACCGGCTGGTATCGTATGTGAGCCCCCGCGCCGGCACCGGCGACTGGCTGCGGATGGGCGATAACTGCATCATTTTGGACAACGCGACCATCGAGCCGGGCGTCGTGCTCGGAAACAACGTGGTCGTTTGGAGCAACGTCCTCGTAGGGCACCATACGACCATCGAAGATCACTCGTGGATCGCGGGTCAGGCCGTTTTCGGAGGCAGCACGCGTTTAGGTGAGGGCTCGTTCGTCGGGCTTGGCGCCATCGTCGGCCATGAAGTGGAACTCGGCCCGCAAACGCTGCTCGGCGCCGGCGCGCTCGTTACCAAATGCGCCGAGCCGAAAAGCGTTTTCATCGCGAAGAATACCGACCTCTTCCGATTGGACAGCGAGAAGTTCCTGAAGATATCGAAGCTGCGCTAGATGCGGGGAAACTCCATGGACGTTCACACGCAGTTCCGTTGGGTCAAGAAGGGGCGGATATTCTGCCCCGATGGGCGTTATGACTGGATGCAATCGCATGCGCAGAATCCAACGGCCCTTCTTCTGGGCGATCGCACACGCGTATACATCAACGTCCGTCCCAAACGCAGCAGCGACGGGAGCATGACGGCTCTGCCCACCTTCGTCGATTTGGACGTCAACGATCCCAGCCGCGTCCTTGAGGTCAACGACAGGCCGCTCGTCGGCTTGGGCGAAGCCGGAACGTTCGATCAATTCGGCGTGATGGTCCGCGGCATCGTAGCAGAGAGCGACCACGTGAAGCTCTATTATGCCGGATGGAACCGATGCCTCGGCGTGCCGTACAACCACGCTATCGGTTTGGCCATCAGCACCGACGGCGGCAAGACCTTTTCGCGCTATTCGAAGGGACCCGTGCTTTCGCGCACGCACAAAGAGCCATTCATTCAAAACTGCCCCTTCGTCAAAAAACTCGACGGTCTGTATCACATGTGGTACAGCACGGGCACGTGCTGGGTCGAATCCGCAGGCAACATGGAATCGATTTACATTCTCGTTCACGCGACGTCCGCGGATGGTATCGAATGGAAGCGCAACGGCGTTCCGTGCGTCCCGGTGCTAACCGAGGACGAATGCCAAACGAATGCGTCCGTCGTGGAAATCGGCGGGCGGTACCATATGTGGTTCAGCCACCGGCGGGGTACGGATTTTCGCAACGCGCAGCGAGGTTATCGCAACGGCTATGCCTGGTCCGACGATCTCCAAACTTGGCAGCGCGACGACGAACGTTCTTTTTTTTCCGGGCGTTCGGAAGACGGTGACTGGGACTCGGAAATGATCTGCTACCCGGAAGTCGTTGACCTGCGCGGCACACTCACCATGTTCTACAGCGGTAACGGATTCGGCGCCACGGGCTTTGGTTACGCCGTTCTGGATCGCGCTCCCTGAAGGTTTGATACGCACATGCACATCGCTGACGCGCAAGTCTATCGTTGTCCCGAAACCGGCGAACCGCTCGCGTTAACCATAAAGGAGCAGCGCGCGGACGAAGTCATCGCCGGAGAGTTCCGCGCTCCCAACGGCGCCGTGTATGCGATTGAGGACGCGATTCCCGATCTCACGTTTCCGCCCGTCCTGCGCGAAGAAGACGCGTTCGCCCGGCGAACCTACGACACGGTCGCCGACGTGTACGACGCGTATCTCCCCCTCACGTTCAAAACGTTCTCATGCGAAGAAAGCGTCGAGCGCAACCGCATGGTGGATCGATTACGCTTGCAGCCCGGACAGCGCGTACTCGAGGTCGGGGCGGGCACAGGCCGCACGAGCGCGTACATCGCGGAACGCCTGCAAGGCAACGGGCACATCTACGTTCACGATATTTCCCGCGGCATTCTGGGCAAAGCGGTCGAGCGGCTGGCGAGTGAGCCGGTCAAGACGTCTTTTTTGCTTAGCAACGGCGTATATCTGCCATTTCCGGCGGGCTACTTCGACGCGGTATTCCATTTCGGCGGCCTCAACATGTTCTCCGACGTCCGCCGGGGTCTATCCGAGATGTCGCGGGTCGTGCGGCCGGGCGGACGCGTCGTCGTCGGGGACGAGAGCATTCCCCCGTGGCTTCGCGATACGGAACTTGCCCGAATTCTCATTAACTCGAGTTCGCACTTTGCGTGCCCATTGCCGATTGCAGATATTCCCATCCAAGCGCGTGACGTCGTCATCGAGTACATCATGGGCGAGGTCTTCTACTTAATCAGTTTCACCGTCGGAGTGGGCGAGCCCACCGCGAACCTCGATCTGGAGATACCGGGTGCACGCGGAGGCACGCATCTAACGCGAATGTACGGGCAACTGGAGGGCGTAACCGCGACTACAAAAGAACTCGCGCTCAAGGCCCGTGAAAAGAAGGGCGTCAGCATGCACAAATGGCTGGACGAGGTCGTGCGGCAAGCCGCGCAACGCGATTTGGAAGAGTGAGCAGATACTTCTACAACGCCGGACGGAAATTCAGCGATCTTGCCGCACGTCAACCCGAGCGGGCCGCACTTCGTTATCCCGCCGGCCGGACCGTAACCTACGCCAAACTCGACGGCCTCGCGAACCGCGTAGCCGCGCTCTTCCGGCAACGAGGCCTGAACAAGCGCGACGTCGTCGGAATCGTACACACGAAAACCGTCGCCTGCTACGCCGCCATGATCGCCGCGCTCAAACTTGGCGTAACGTACGTTAATCTGGACGATCAGAATCCACAGGCGCGGCTCGCGCACATCTTTTCCACCGCCCGCCCAAAACTGGTATTCGCCGAAGGGTCGTTCACGGACGTCGAACGCGCCGCATCGGCCGCCGGAACGGCATTTTTGAATGCGAGCGAACCAGACATCGCGCACGAATTGGAAATGGCAGAGGCCGTTATTCTGCCGGATCCCGGCGAAGTCACGGGCACCGATCCCGCCTACATCATGTACACCTCCGGCTCCACCGGCGTGCCCAAAGGCGCACTCATGACGCACGCGAACGTGTTGAACTTCGCGGCTTGGGTATCGTCGCGGTTTGAAATCACGCCGAACGATGTCTTGACCAACGTCAATCCGATGTATTTCGACAATTCGGTGTTCGATTTTTACGGCGGTCTGCTCAACGGCGCATCGATCGCGCCGATTTCACGCCAGACACTTGCTGAGCCGGCACTAGCCGTCGCACAAGTTGAAGAGGCCGGCTGCACGACGTGGTTTTCGGTACCATCACTGCTCGTCTACCTGACGACGATGCGGCTCTTGACGCCGGACCGGCTCAAAACGATTCGGCAATTCGTCTTCGGCGGCGAAGGCTATCCAAAGCCCGAGCTGCGAAAACTGTTCTCGGCTTTCGGCAGCAGAAGCAGGCTTGTAAACGTATACGGTCCGACCGAATGCACGTGTATCTGCTCCGCTTGGGACGTCAGCGAAACCGATCTGGCCGATCCAGCCGGCTTGGTAACCCTCGGACCCGTCGCCGAGAATTTTTCAGCTTTGGTGCTCGAAGAGGGCCGTCCGGTGGCGCCGGGGGAAGCCGGCGAGTTGTGTCTTTTGGGACCACAAGTCGGCTTGGGATACGTTAACGACGCCGAGCGCACGCAAAGGTCGTTTGTGCAAAACCCGCTCAATGCCGCTTGGCGGGAAATCATGTACCGCACGGGAGATCTCGTGCGCCTGGACGGCGACGGCCGCAAGTTCCATTTTGTCGGACGCAAGGACAACCAGATCAAACACATGGGCTACCGCATAGAGCTGGAAGAGATCGAAGCTGCGCTCAACCGGCTAGACGGTGTTATTCAATCGGCGGTCGTGCAAAAAACCGGGCGCGCCGGAATCAAAGTCTTAGTCGCCTACCTCGCCGCCCGCAGAAGCATTGCCGAAGACGAGCTGCGATCGGGTCTGGCACGATTTGTTCCATCGTACATGATTCCGCAGTACTTCGATGTTCGTGAGAGCCTCCCAAAGAACGCCAACGGCAAAATCGATCGAGTCGCGCTGGCCGCTGAATAGACCGCCGTTCAGCTGCGCGATCGCCAGTCTTCGGCGAGCAGTTCGTAGTGATTCATATCGTGCCAAACGCCGTCTTTTGAAAAAAACTGCCGTTCGGTTCCAACAAAACGAAACCCAAGCGCCGCCGGTATCCGACCGCTAGCGGGATTCGCGCTCGTGTACGAAATAATCAGGCGGTTCAAGCCGAGCTGCGAGAAGGCGGCATCGACGACTGCACGCGTCGCCTGGGAGGCGATGCCTCTTCCTTGCTGGCTGACCTCGACCCAATACGCAATCTCCGCGCGATCGAGCGTCCATAACCGATGTTTGCGTCGAACATCAATGAGTGAAATCACGCCCCGCGCCGCTTCATCCTCAAAAATCGTCCAATGATACGCCCCACCTTGCGCCTGTGCCCGGGTCAGAGACAGAATCACCGCTTTGGTCTCTTCAACGTTGCGGTGCGCAGCCCAGGCGAGATAGCGAGTCAGCCGCGCGTCGCTCATCAGCGGAAATAACGCTTCGGCATGCTGTTCTTCAACCGGGCGAAGTATGAGGCGCCCAGCAACAATTTCCAACCGATCGTTCACGCAGGCCGGTCTTTCGCCGCCATCACGCCCGGGTCGCTTCGGAATGCACAAATCACGCGCAGACGGTTCGTCGCCCTAGTTCTCATTCCGCTCGGCTCGTCGCGGGCGCAGGCAGGACGGCCCGCCGGAGGGGCTCAATGAATGGGCCTATGGCGACGCTCGTATTCCCCGCGCTGACCCAGGCGGCGCTGCACTACCTTGACGCGGCGCAAAACAGGGGGGAGCGTGTTTACGCCGCATCCTCAGTTTACGACGCGCGCACGGAAGCAGCATTCGGCGCGCTTACGCTTTTGCCGTATGTCTACGACGCCGGCTTTAGGGACGCGTTTCTGGACATCCTTAGAGAAAACGGGATAACGCACGTGTACGCGCCCGTGGCCAGCGTTCATGCATTTTTGGAATCATTTATCGCTCGAGAGCACTTGCCCATCACGCTTCTGGGTACATCCCCAATCCGCGCCCAGGTCGAATTGTACCGCCGGCTCAGGCAAACGTCTGCTGCGATGCAACCGTTCATCGAAGACTGCGCGGCTGCGCCGGATAACGCTCTTTCACTAGTCGACATCGAAGCGATTTTTCGCTATGCCGGCGGCATTTATGGCGAGTCGAGCGATGATAAGCTTGCGGCAATGATTGGGATTTTCGCGACGGCTCCAAAAGGCGACGTTATCGAAATCGGTTCTCTCATGGGGAAGTCCGCATGCGTTCTGCAGTATCTGTCCCGCCGATATGAAACGGGAAGCGTTCTGTCTGTCGACCCGCTCTCGCACGAAACGTCCATACAGTCGGATTTTCCCGCCGAAGTCCAGAATGCAATGGATGCCCAATGGGACTATGACATTTTGCGAGAAGCCTTCGTAGTCAATTTGCTGCCCATCGCAGGCGGCCGTTTCAATTATTTGCGCATGGAGTCCGAACGAGGGTTCGAGCACTATCGAACTCACCATACGGTAACCTCCGCCGAGTTTGGTGAAGTCGCTTATACCGGCAACATCGCCGTCATCCATATCGACGGAAACCATGATTTACGGCATGTAAAGCAAGACTGCGAGCTTTGGCTGTCCCGCTTGTGTCCAGGGGCTTGGCTTATTCTCGACGACTATCTCTGGGCGCATGGTGACGGACCGTATCGGGTCGGAAACGGATTACTTGAGACGCGGCACAACGACATTGACCGCGCTTTCGTATGTGGCAAAGCGCTATTTGTAAAATTTGGACCACCAGCTCAAAGATAACGTCTTGTCCGAGCGAAGGAGCTGATTTCTTCCCCCCGAAGCAGCCGTGATGGCTACGAGCGGCTGCGCAGCGTACGGCGCCTTAGCGGAGCGGTTTGCGCGCTCGTTCGCCTCTTCCGATCCCGTGGTGATCTTCGATCATACCGGCGCTGCTGAGGCTGTTCGGGATTGTGTATTTCGCCGCCTTAGAAACGAACAGTTTTTTGTTCGTGCCGTGCTGCAGCGCGATTATGCCGCGCGCGTCGACACGGTGTCGCCCAGCATTGTTCGTTCTTTCCAAGGTACCGACGACCGCCGCATTGCTCTCGAGCAAGCTTTTGCCGGTGCTTTACAGGCCAACGGGCGCATCCTCAACACCATCCCGATGTACGAACCGCCCGCCTTGCGGCTCATGCAGGGCGC